>NZ_LMFY01000002.1 GCF_001426995.1 Microbacterium sp. Root553
CCCGATCGAGAAGGTGTGGGACCGGCTGAGTGTGGATCAACGCCTGGCGGCGGATGTCGCGTTGGCCGGGTGCGCCCGCGGATACGGTGTCGTGGTCGGTGATGATGACGGTGACAGCGACGATGTCTCTGATGTGAATGAGGAGGGTGTGGCCGGTCCTGCGCCGACGGTGCAGGATCTGGCGATGCTCGCGGAGGATCTCGCGTCGATGTTCGACCCCGACGGGGAAGAGCCCAGGGATGAGGTGGCGTGTCGTCGTCGGGGTGTCACGATCGGCCGGTTGACGGACGGGGTGCATGCGATCCGCGGGTTTCTGACCCCGGATGTCGCCGGGCAGTTCCAGGCGATCCTGGACGCGATCCTCAACCCCAAAGGCGACGGACCGCCGATGCCGGGCGTGCATTTCGTGCCGAGCGACGGCTTTGCCGCCAGTGCGGAAGCCGATGCCGATGCCGATGCCGATGCCGATGCCGGCACTGGCATGGGCGGTGTGGGTGTCGATGTCGATGCCGAGGGTGAGGATCCGTTCAACTCGGATCCGCGGTGTGTGCTCGATGACCGCACTTCGGCGCAGAAGCGTCACGATGCTCTCGCGATGGTTCTCACGATCGCGGCCCGCCACAACGACATGCCCACCCTCGGTGGTGCGGCACCGGTCCTCGTCGTGAACGTCGACGCGACAGACCTCGCCGCCCAGAGCGGCGCCACAGGTCTCGTCGCTGACGGCAGCCACATCGCCGGAGCCGCCTTCGGAAACGCTGCGCAGGGATCTTCCTTCAGCAACGCCGCGCAGGGGGCCGCCTTCGGCAACACTGCGGAGTCGGGCGGCGGGAATGGTGGGTGGGCGACGGTCACCGGTTCCGGTGCCCATGTGCCCGTCTCCGTCGCCGCGCAGATCGCATGCACCGGAGCGATTCAGCGGGTGATGTTCGATGAGGGGCGGATCATTGCGATCACGACCACCGATCGGGTCTTCACGGTGCATCAACGGCGGGCGATCATCGCTCGCTGAGGGGCGGATCATTGCGATCACGACCACCGATCGGGTCTTCACGGTGCATCAACGGCGGGCGATCATCGCTCGCGACAAGGAATGTCTGATCCCGGGATGTCATGTTCCGGCGTCATGGTGTGAGATCCATCACGTGATCGAGCACGCGAGGGGTGGTCCGACGCATACGGACAACGGTGTGCCGTTGTGTTGGTGGCATCACCGATCGCTCGGGAAGTCCGGGTGGGAGATCCGCATGAACGACGGCATTCCCCAGGTGCGAGGGCCGGCGTGGTGGGACCCCGACCAACGATGGCGCACCCCGCGACTCAGCGGAAGTCGACGAGTCCGGCGTGCGCCGCGGTCACGAGGATCTGCACGCGATCGCGTACGTGCCATTTCGACATGATGCGTCCCAGGTGCGCCTTGACCGTTCCCTCGGAGACGATCAGAGTGCGCGCGATCTCCGCGTTGGACATCCCCTGCGCCAACCGCTGCAGCACCTCCTGCTCGCGATCGGTGAGGACCTCGAGTGTGCCGTCGCTGCTCATCGGCTCGGTGTCGCGCACATGCTTGATCAGCAGTGACGCGATGCGCGGCGACAGGGAGCTCGCTCCGCTGTACACCTCACGCACGCCTTCAAGGATGCTGGCCGCGCTGGAGTCCTTCAGAAGATAGCCCGACGCCCCCGCACTCAGCATGGGCAGTACGGTGTCGCTGCCGTCGAGAGTGGTCACGGCGAGGATCTTGACCTCAGGCCAGCGACCGCTGATCACACCGGTCGCCTCGATGCCATCCATCTCCGGCATCTGCACGTCCATCATGACGACGTCAGGGTGCTCACGCTCGACCGCTTCGATGCCTTCCAGGCCCGTCTCTGCCTCGGCCACGACGTTGATCTCGGGGTCGCGAGAGACGAAGTGCGAGAGTGCTGAACGCACCAGTGGGTCGTCGTCGACGATGAGAACGCGGATTTCCGGCATGTGGGAAGCCTAACGGGGGTCGCTGCGCGGTGCTCAGACCTAGACCTTTGGCTAGTGATGTCTGGACTTGTGACAGATGTGAAGCGCTCGGATCACCGAGAAGATGAACTTATTACTTCACAAAAGTCCAACAACGGAGGTGAATCACTATGACTTTCTGGCAGGCATTCAACCAGTTCTTTGGCTTCACTCGCTAATCTACCTGGCTATTAGGAGATACTGAAGCATGGCTTTTGGTCCTCCCCGCACTGGCGACTCTGTCGTTTCACGGCTCGGGAAGGGTGAGAAGCTCAGCACGATCGAACGCATCGCCATCCTCGCGACCGTCATCACGATGGTCGTCTTCGGGATAGTCGGACTGTTCCTCCCTCCGGGAGTCGACCCGTTCGTCGCCGCGGTCAGCATCGCGTCGACCGCCGTGCTCGTCCTGTACCTCTGGTGGCCTCTCATCGCGACGTGCGCACTCGCCGTCGTGTTCGCACTCTCGTTCTTCACGGGTAGCCAGACGGAAGTACTGACAGTCGCCGCACTCGCTGCAGCACTGATCATGCGACTCGGCTGGAACGCGCTCATCCTCTCTTACGCGGGAGTCTTCCTCCTCGCGACGGCGCTCGTCGCCTTCGGGGAGACGAGCACCCCGATCAACCTCGGCATCTACCTGATCTCCGCGACTGTCGCCGGAGCTGTGGGCTTCGCGCTGCGCGTGGCGTTCGCCCGAGGGCGAACCCTCGAAGTCCAGCTGGCCGAGAAGGCCGAGCAGGAGCGCCAAGCAGTACTCGCCGAACGGCGATGGATCGCCGGCGAGCTGCATGACAGTATCGCGCACCACCTCACCGTGGTGTCCCTGCACGTGCAGATGCTCGACGATCAACGAACGAGCTCCGATTCTCAAGAGGCGATCCGGATCGCCGCCCGCAAGGCGATGACCGACCTCCGCTTCGTGATCGACCTCGCCGACGACGGCCCCCGCTCCGAGGGCATGCCGACCGGCGACCTCGCCGCATCCGTCGACGAGGCGATGCAGGAATTCGAATCCGCCGGGCACACGGTGCTGCTCGACGGAGACCCCGCCGACGAGCGCGTCCCTCGCGCCGCCGAGATCGTCCTTGCCCGCATCATGCGTGAGTCCGCCACGAACATCCTCAAGTACGCCGGTGCGGGAGAGATCGAGATCCGTTTCGACATCGACGATGATCTCGCGCAGATGGCTGTGAGCAGTCCTCTGTCGGTGACTCCGCGCCGCGAGCTCTCCTCCAGTCGCACCGGCATCGGCCGAATGGCGGAGCGCGTGCTCGGCGCGAGCGGAGAGTTCAGTGCCGGAGAAGTCGATGGTCGGTGGGTCGTGACCGCACGTCTACCGATCGCTCGATCTGTCGCGAAGCCCTGACGGACGGTCGCTCGCTCGCATCCCCGTCTCGAGAGAAATACCGGAACGCGTTCTGAAAACCCGCGGAAATCCGGACCCCGATCGGGAAACACTAGACGAAGGTCTATGCGATGTCTCGACATTAGGCCGTATTCGATGGTGTAGCCGCCCGCTTACATTGGGTATACCCCAGAAATAGCGCATCCCCAGCGCTGTGATCGCGAGCGCGGTCTTGGTATCTGATCCCCATCGCGCTCGCGATCGGCTTCTCTCCTCACGGAGATCGAGGCCATCGCCCGGGCTCTCAGGAATCGCCCCGTTCTCGGTGATCGCCCGGTTCTCAGCCGCCGACCGCCCGCATGTAGTGCCCGTCCGTCGAGATTCCGGATGCGGCCACCGTGAACCGCACGACCTCGCTCAGATATCGATCCTCGGAGGCCTCGAAGATCCGACCCTGCGCGTCTCTCGAGATGCGGCTCAATCGCAGGATCGGTGTCCCCTGCGGAACGCGCAGCAGTGTCGCATCCTGTTCGTCAGCCGCGACGGCATCGATCTGGTGCTCCAGGCCCACGATCGGGTGGCCCACCGATCCGAGGTACTCGGTGATCGAGACCTCGTCGGTGTCGATGTCGAACAGACGCCGCCCGACCGCCTCCGTGTAGAAGAGGCGCTCCAGCATGGTGGGCCGTCCGTCGAGCGACCTCAGGCGCACGACGCCCACGATCGTGTCGTCGGGCGACACTCCGAGCGCCTCGGCGCGATCGCCCGCGCGACGCAGGCTCAGCTCCTGCGTCTGCGCACCCGGAGTGACCCCGAGGTCGCGCGCCCAGCGCGTGAAGGGGACCGACACGTCGACGGCCTGATTCGCCTTGCGGGCGACGACCCGCGCGGGGCGACCGCGACCGGTCTCGATCAGTCCCTCGCCGCGCAGTGCCGCCAGCGCGTTGCGGATCGGGCCGCGGGAGGTGTGCCAGCGCTCGGCCAGATCGGCCTCGGTGGGCACGTCGTCTCCCGGCCGCAGCACCCCCGAGGCGATCTGCGCCCGGAGGTCGTCGGCGATCTGGGTGTATACAGCTTCAGCCACATAGGCATACTACTTGGCACTCTCGATGATCTCTGTGGCGTTCCATGCGTGTTCACCCTCGGGAATGGCGGGTGAACGGCCGCTGAACTCTTCCGAGTTAGGTATATATGTGACCCCGACGGCTGTCAGAGTGGCTTCCGGATCACCCCCCCACTCCGAAAGGTCCTCATGAAGCTCCGTGTCCTTCCCGTCCTCGCCGGTGCCGCGATCCTCGCGCTCGGCCTCGCCGCCTGCTCCGGTCCCGCCGAGGCCACCGGCACGCCCGGCGCCGAGGGGTCGTCCTCGTCCGGCGGGTTCGCCGTCGACGAGAACACGCTCGTGTTCGGTGTCGTCCCCGACTCGGTCGACACCGAGACGAACTACCAGCCGCTCATGGACTACATCGCCGAGATCACCGGCAAGACGGTCGAGTACCACGAGTCCACCGACTACGCGGCGCTCATCGAGGCCGCCGTCGCCGGCAAGGTCGACGTGGCGTCCTTCTCGGGCTTCACCTATGTCACCGCCACGAACAACGGGGCGAAGCTGACGCCGATCTCGTCGATCGTGACGGAGGAGGGCCAGGAGCCCGGCTACTTCTCGCAGGCGATCGTCCCCGCGGACAGCGACATCTCGAGCATCGAGGAATTCAAGGGCAAGAAGGTCTGCTTCGTCGACCCGTCGTCGACGTCGGGCTACCTCTTCCCGTCGTACAACCTCATCGAAGCGGGCATCGACCCGAAGACGGACATCACCCCGGTCTTCGCGGGCAAGCACGACGTCAGCGTGCAGAAGGTCGGAGAGGGCGTCGAGTGCGAGGTCGGCTTCGCCGAGGACTCCGAGGTCGAGAAGTCGGATGCCGTGAAGGTCATCGATGAGACGATGGTGCCCGGTGCGCCGCTCGTCTACTCGTCGACTCTTCCCGACGACGTCTCGAAGAAGCTCATCGACGGACTCTCCGAGATCACGATCGACGACATCGTCGCCGCAGGCATCGACAGCGCCGACACCGACTCGTTCCGCAGCGTCTTCTACGCCACGAAGCCCGTCGATGACGCGTACTACGACCTGATCCGCGACATCTGCAAGGAGACCGAAGCGGAGCAGTGCAAGGCCTGACCGGCCCGCACTGACGCCCTTCGTCTCGTCGCTTCGCTCCTCGCTCAGGGGGCGGGGGCGGGTTCTTGCTCGGGGGCGGGTTCTTGCTCGGGGGCGGGTTCTTGCTCGGGGGCGGGTTCTCGCTCGGGTCCGGGTGGGGGGTCGCACTGACGCCCTTCGTCTCGTCGCTTCGCTCCTCGCTCAGGGGGCGGGGTCCGGGTGGGGGTGCGCATGGACGCCCTTCGTCTCGTCGCTTCGCTCCTCGCTCAGGGGTCGGGGGGGGAGTCCGGCTCCTGAGCGAGCGAAGCGAGACGAAGGGCCCGCATCATCCACGACGACACAGAAAGCCACGACATGACTGCCTCCGCATCCGATGCCCTGATCCGCCTGGACGGCGTGACGAAGACCTTCGGCTCCACCACGGCGCTGAAGAACGCGTCGCTGCAGGTCTCCCGTGGCGAGATCGTCGTCCTGCTCGGCCTCTCCGGCTCGGGCAAGTCGACGCTGCTCCGCCACCTCGACGGACTCGAGCTCCCGACGTCGGGCGACATCGAGGTCCTCGGTGCGAACGTGCCGACCCTCCGGGGCAAGGCGCTGCGCAGACTCCGCAGCCGCGTCGGCTTCATCTTCCAGCAGTTCGAACTCGTGCCCTCCCTCACCGTCCTCGAGAACGTCCTCACCGGGTCGCTCTCCGAGGTCAGTGGGCCGCGTCTCGGGCTGTGGGGATATTCGAAGGCCGCGAAGCTCCGCGCGCTCGGGCACCTCGACCGCGTCGGCCTGCTCGACCGCGCCTACCAGCGCAGTGACACACTCTCGGGCGGTCAGCAGCAGCGCGTCGCGATCGCGCGAGCTCTCATGCAGAAGCCCGACATCCTGCTCGCCGACGAGCCTGTCGCATCACTCGACCCCGAGTCCAGCGACCAGGTGATGGCGCTGATCCGCGAGATCGCTGCCGACGAGGGCCTCACCGTCGTCTGCAGCCTGCATCAGGTCGATCTCGCGATCTCCTGGGCCGATCGCATCATCGGTCTGCGTCACGGCGAGATCGTGCTCGACACCCCCACCACCGATCTCACCAAGGCGGAGGTCATGGAGATCTACGGCCGCGTCGCCACGACGACCGCCGAGATCACGGCCGTGCAGGCCGAGCTCATCGAGATCGCCGCAGACGTCACGGAACTCGACGGGGCTCGAGTCTCGTGACCCTCCTCTCCGACGTGCCCCGGGCGCACGAGGCCCCCTCGTCCGCACCCGTCGCCGATCGCGCCCCGCGGCGTCCGATCTCGCCCGAGCGCATCGCTGCAGGGCTGACCCTTCTCGCTCTCGTCGTCCTCGGCATCCTCGCCGTGAACGAGGTGGGCATCTCGATCCCCGCGATGGTGCAGAGCTGGGGCAACGCCGAGAACTTCATGGCCCGTGTCGGCGGGCTCACCTTCCCGGAGCCGGGCGATCTCGCCTGGCTGATCGCCCTCACCGTCGGACTCGTGCTGGTGGGAACCCTGCTCGCCGCGCTGCTGTCCGTGCCGATCGCGTACCTCGCCGCATCGAACACGACCCCCGGCAACGGATGGCGCGCCGCAGCGCGATTCGTGGGAGTCCTCACCCGTGCACTCCCCGACGTCGTGCTCGCCATGGCGTTCGTGCTCATGTTCTCGCTCGGCACGCTCCCCGGCATCCTGGCGATCGGCATCCACTCGATCGGCATGATCTCGAAGATGTTCGCCGACGCGATCGAGCAGATCGACGAGGGCCCCCGGCTCGCGATCCGTGCCGCGGGCGGATCGAAGATGCAGGAGTTCTCCGCCGGTATCCTTCCGCAGGTGCTCCCGAGCTGGGTCGCGACCGTGCTGCACCGCAACGACATCAACCTCCGCGGGAGCGTCGTCCTCGGATACGTCGGTGTCGCGGGACTCGGGCTCGAGATGTCGTACGCGTTCAAGGCGCTCAACTACGGCAAGGGCCTCGGCATCGCGCTGGTGATCTTCATCCTCTGCGTCGTGATGGAGATCGTCTCGAGCATGGTGCGCGGCGCGATGCTCGGGCAACAGAAGCACACCCGATCGTGGATCGACCGACTGATCCACCCCCGCCTCGGCGACCGGGCGAGCGACTCGACGACCACCGGTCCGGCGTGGGCGGTCTCACCTCAGAACGCGGTGCGTCGGCCGTGGACGGCGGAGCGCGTGCGCAACACGGCGGGAGTCGCGGTCGCCGTGCTCGTGGTGATCGGCAGCGTCGTCATCAGCCAGATCAACTGGATGGACTTCCTCACGTTCTGGGGCAGGATCCCCGAGGTCGCCGCCAAGTTCTGGCCGCCGTCGTTCGGCAGCTACGACGCCTCCGTGATGTTCAGCGCCATGCGCGACACCGTCGCGATCGCTCTCGCCGCCACCGTGCTCACCCTGCTGCCCTCGCTGATCCTCGGATCGCTGGCCGCGAGCAACGTCGCGCCGAGCGCGGGTGCGCGAGGCGCGGCGCGATTCCTGCTGGTCGGCATCCGCGGCATCCCCGAGCTCATCCTCGCGATCGTGCTCGTGGTGATCACTGGTCTCGGCGCCCAGGCCGGCGTCATCGCCCTCGCGATCGGCGGCATCGGACTGCTCGGCAAGCTGATCGCCGACTCGTTCGAAGAGGTCGACCGAGGCCCCGAGCGTGCTCTCCGCGCCGTCGGCGCCACCCGACTGCAGACCTACGCCTCGGCGACCGTGCCGCAGGGCATGCAGGCGCTGATCGGACACAGCTTCTACATGCTCGACACGAACATCCGTGCGGCGACCATCCTCGGCATCGTCGGCGGCGGCGGAGTCGGCTACTACCTGCTCAACGCCAGCCAGGGGTCGCGCTACGAGACGGTGACCGCGATCGTGCTCATGATCCTCGTGACGGTGCTGGTCGTCGAGGGACTCGCGATGTGGATGCGCAAGGTGTTCCGATGACCCGCGCCGCACTCACCGATACGGCGGATGTCGTCGTCGTCGGCTCCGGCATCATCGGTCTCGGCGCAGCCTTCGCGGCCGCGCGACGAGGGCTGAGCGTCATCGTCGTCGACAGAGCGGATGCTCCGGCCGGGGCGACGATCCGCAACTTCGGCCACCTCTGCATCGGCGCGCAGGCGGGGGAGGCGCGGCGCTACGCGGACGCGTCCCGCGAGCTGTGGTTGCGCCTGTCGCGCGATGCCGGCTTCTGGCTGCGCGAATCCGGCACCCTGGTCGCAGCCCGTCACGCAGACGAGATCGCGGTGCTCGAACGGGCGGCGGCAGACGGCGGCATCCGCATGCTCGAGACCGACGAGCTGCGGCGACTCGCGCCGCTGCGCGCAGAGCGTCTCGTCGGCGGCGCGCACATCGAACCCGATCTGCAGACCGATCCGCGTGCCGCGGCCGCGGCCATCGTCCGCCATCTGACGACGCTCGGCGTCGACGTCCGGTTCCGCACCGCGGTGACCTCCGTGGCGGGCGGACGCGTCGAGACGAGCAGAGGATCGCTCACCGCCGGCACGGTGGTGGTGGCGGTGAACCACGACATCGACCAGCTGCTGCCCGAGATCGCGGAGACGGCCGGCGTGATCCGCTGTGCGCTCGACATGATGCGCGCGGCCGTCTCGATGCCGCGTCCGCTCTCGGCCCCGGTGCTCACGGGCTGGTCGCTCGTGCGGTACGGGCGCTTTGCCGACGGCGACGCGGCGACCGCCCTGCGGGAGCGCCTGCACGGGGAGCGACCCGACCTCGCCGCTCTCGACCTGAATCAGATGTACACGCAGCTGCCGGACGGCACGCTCATCATCGGCGACTCGCACAGCTCGGCCGTCTCGCCGTCGCCGTTCCAGCCCGAGGCCGCCTTCGCCGCGTTCCTCGCCGAGGCGGAGGCGCTGTTCGAGATGCCGACGCCGCGGGTGCTCGAGCGGTGGCAGGGCGTCTACGCCACGGCGGCGCAGGACTTCCTGGTCCGGACACCGGACGAGCGGACGCTGGTGCTCGCCGCGACCACCGGCATCGGAATGACCACGGGGCTGGGGCTCGCCGAAGAGAATCTCACCGCCGCCTTCGGGTGGGCACCCGCACTGGAAGGAACACCATGACCATCTCGTCCGACTCCTCGCTGCACCCGGAGGCTCCGCCCACCGCGTCCCGCCTGACCGCCGCGCCCATAGAACTCGTGGTGCTCGACATGGCCGGCACCACGGTCGTCGACGATGGCGTGGTCGAGACCGCGTTCCGGCGTGCGGCCGAGAGCACGGGTGTCGCCGACCGGATGCCGTGGGACGACGCTCTCGCCCATGTGCGCGCGACGATGGGCCAGTCCAAGATCGATGTCTTCACGCATCTCGCCGGCGGCGACCGCGCGGCTGCCGAGCGCGCCACCGCGGCGTTCGAGGCGGCGTACGCCGAGATCGTCGCCGAGCAGGGGGTCTCGGAGATCCCCGGGGCGGCGGAGGCGATCCAGGATCTGAAGGATGCCGGTCTGACCGTCGTGCTGACCACGGGGTTCGCGCCGGTGACCAGGGACGCCCTGATCGAGGGCCTGGGATGGCGCGACCTGGTCGACCTGGCGCTGTCGCCGATCGACGCGGGGCGAGGTCGCCCCGCTCCGGACCTCGTGCTCACGGCGGCGATCCGCTCGCAGGTCTCATCGATGTCGGCCGTCGCCGTGGCGGGTGACACCGTGAGCGACGTCGAGTCCGGGCGTCGGGCCGGTGCGGGATTCGTCGCCGGAGTGCTCACCGGAGCGCACGACCTGCGCACCCTCACCGGCGCCGGAGCCGATGCCGTGCTCGCCGATGTCACCGGACTCCGCGGCGCGCTCGCCGAGCGAGGGCTGCTCGCTCTCGCCCGCACCGCCTGAATCGCGTGCACATGGGCACTCTGCTGACCCGACCGCCCGGCAACCGTCGAGACGTCACGCTGCGCCCCGCGGCCACCGCCATGGTGTGGATCGGCGAGGGGCATCCGCACGAGATGATCGCGGTGCCGGGGGTGGCGCTCGGTGAGAAGGACGTGCTGGTCGCGGTCGAGATGTCGACGATCTGCGGTTCCGACGTGCACACCGTGCAGGGCCACCGCTCCGCCCCGACGCCGCTGGTGCTCGGCCACGAGAGCGTCGGGCGGATCATCGCGATCGGTGACGCCGGCGCGACCGCGGTCGACGGCGCGGCGCTGCGCATCGGCGACCGCGTGGTCTGGTCGGTGACGGTCTCGTGCGGCGCCTGCGACCGGTGCGTGCGGGGTCTGCCCCAGAAGTGCCGCACGCTGGGCAAGTACGGCCATGACCGCATCGGGGTGCACGGCGATCTCTCCGGTGGCTTCGGCACGCACGTGCAGGTGCGCGAGGGCTCGGCGATCGTCCGCGTGCCCGAGTCTCTGCCGGCTGCCGTGCTCGCTCCGGCCTCGTGTGCGACTGCCACCGCCTGGGCCGCTGTGGCACGGGCCGCGCGCGATCACGATCTCGAGGGCGCCGCCGTGCGGATCCACGGAGCAGGGCTCGTCGGCCTCTCGGCCGCCGCGATCGCCGCCGACCGAGGCGCGATCGTCGAGGTCCTCGACCCTGCGCCCTCGCGCCTCGCGCTCGCCTCACGCTTCGGGGCGGGGACGCTCGATCGGGATCCGGATGTCGTGATCGAGGCCTCGGGGCACGCCGTCGCGGAGGCTCTCGTCGGCGTCGCCACCGGCGGGACGGTGGTGCTGGTCGGCAGCGTGTTCCCCGCCGACCCGGTGGCGCTGGATGCCGAGAGCATCGTCCGCCGGCTGGTGACGGTCACCGGCGTGCACAACTACACCGGGACGGAGCTCGCCGAGGCCGTCGTGTTCCTGGCCGGTCGCGGGCGCGCATACCCGTTCGCCGACGCGGTCGGCGACGTGCGGCAGCTGGCCGCGGTCGACGAGGCCATCGCGGCGGCATCCGCGCCGGGTGCGCCCCTGCGCGTCGGTCTGGTGCCACGGCTCTGAGATCGCGGAGCCGCGGAGTCAGCCCGTCGCCCGTGGGCAGCTCAGCCCGTGGGCAGCTCAGCCCGTGGGCAGCTCAGGCGATCCGCTGCGCCGCGGGCCCGCCGAGTGCAGACCCTCGGCGTGGAACGCGAGCAGCCGTGCCGCCGCGTCGACGGTCGCGTCGAGGATCTCGGCCGGGTCGCCGGTGAGCGCGAGCATCCGATGCCCCACGCCGTGGTCGGTGGCCCACCCGAGGAACACCGTTCCCGGATCGTGACCGCCCTCGGCATCGGGTCCGCCGACACCCGTCGTCGACACGCAGAGGTCGGCGTCGAACAGCTGCCGCCCGTTCGCCGCGAGCTGCTCCGCGCACTCCGCCGAGCAGGGATCCGTTCCCGGGGTGACCCCGAGCATGCGCTCCTTGACGTCGGTGAGGTAGGCGACGAGGCCGCCGGCGAACCAGTCGCCGGCATCGGCACCCGCCCCGACCGTGCTCGACAGGCGCCCCGATGTCAGCGATTCGACCACGCAGATCCGCAGCCCGCGTTCCGCGGCGACCTGGCTGAGTCGGTCGAGCGAGCTGAGTCGGTCGAGGGGAGAGTTCTCCGTCGTCACTGCTCTTCGGCGGAGTCCGCGTGCGTGGGAGCGTCGGACTCGACCGTGGCCTCGTCGGAGTAGTCCGGGCGCTCGGGCTGCAGGGGCTGGTCGGAGTACTCGCCACCCAGGCGTCCGCCGTAGGGGCGGCCGTGGTCGGCGAACTCGTCACGCGCGTACACGAGCTCCCAGTCGCCGACCGTGAAGCGGGCGCCGGTGCGCAGGGTCTGCATGCGCTCGCCGGGGTGCGTCGCGTCGGCGGCGGGGTTGGTGTTCATCTCGCCGTCGCCGTGCATCTCGAGGACGTACTCGTCGCGGTCGTCATGCGTGATCGTCGCGTGCACCGCGTCGGATCCGTCGAGAGTGAGCTCGTTGTCGGGCGAGGAGCCGATCCGCACCACGTCGACGTCGAGCGCGAACTCCGAACGGAGATCGTCGCGCGAGACGCGAAGGCGTGGGTTGCCCTCACCGAACTCGGCGTGAGTGGTCGTGGGGGTGTATCCCTCGTCGGGCCGGTCGTCGATGTGTCGAGCGTTCATGGTTCCGCCTCCTCGCATTTCTCCCCAGGCTAGACGCCGGAGGCACCCCTTCGCAGGGGGTTGACTTCGCTCACGGATCCTCACATATGCTCGACGCGACGCCAGGAACAGCGAGGAGAGTCGCATGGGCAAGTTCATCTACGAAGGCAGCGTGAAGACCGAGATCGAGGATCGCGCCCTCACGCACCTGCAACTCGTCATCACCGCGAAGCTGCGCCGCGCCGAGCCGTTCTCCTTCAGCTGGAGAGAGGACGCCAGCGTCGGCGGCGGACGCACGACCGTGTGGATCCATCCGGCGAGCTCGCTCGTGTTCAAGTACTTCGGCAGCCGTCAGCCCTCCATCAACCGGGGGTGGATCGAAGCTCTGGCCTTCACCGCCAACGCCCCGGGCGGCCTGCACATGGTCCCCGAGCCGCAGGACGCCACGGGGGTTCCGGCCGGCGCCGATCCGGCGGATCACCCGCACCTCTGACCGCGTCCGTTCTCGCGACCGGCAGGGGGTTGTCAACCCCCTGCCGAGTCTCCGTCCGTGCGGCGAAGGTCGATGGATCATCCCATCAGCAGACGCGCAGCGCAGACGAGGAGACACCATGGCAGACACCGCGCCCGACCCCCGCACCCAGCATCGCCAGGAGGGCTTCCCCGCCCAGCAGCAGGCTCAGCCGGGACTGTCGGACGAGACGCGCCCCGGACCGGACCACGGCGAACAGTCGTACGTCGGCCACGGACGCCTCGAAGGACGCCGTGCGCTGATCACCGGAGGTGACTCGGGCATCGGACGAGCGGTCGCCATCGCCTACGCCCGGGAGGGCGCCGACGTCGCGATCGTCCACATGCCCGAGGAGCAGGAGGATGCCGACGGCACGGTGGCGCTCATCCGTGCAGAGGGCCGCAAGGCGCTGAGCATCGCGGGCGACCTGCGCGACGAGGCGTTCGCGACGGACGTCGTCTCCGAGACGAGGAGCGCGTTCGACGGCCTGGACATCCTCGTGCTGAACGCCGCCTACCAGCACGACATCGACGGGTTCGAGAACCTGCAGACGGATCGACTCCGCCGGGTGTTCGAGACGAACCTGTTCGGCCTGCTCTACTCGGCACGCGCCGCGTACCCGCATCTCGCTCCGGGGTCGAGCATCATCGTGACCTCGTCCGTGCAGGCGTTCGAGCCGTCTCCCGGCCTGATCGACTACGCCATGACGAAGGCCGCGCAGGTGGCGTTCGTGAAGGCACTGGCCGAGGAGGCGGGGGAGCGCGGCATCCGCGTCAACGCCGTCGCCCCCGGTCCGATCTGGACGCCGTTGATCCCCGCGACCGGCTGGGGCGCGGAGCGCCTGAACACCTTCGGAGACGACACCCCGCTCGGCCGCGCAGGGCAGCCGGCGGAGCTGGCGGGCGCCTACGTCTACCTCGCGTCCGCGGAGTCGTCGTACACCTCCGGTGCGGTGATCGCGGTCACCGGCGGCAAGCACCTGTGAGGCGGTGACGGCGCCCTAGGCTGGACGGGTGCAGCAGTCCGCGTCATCCCGTCCGCTCGTGGGCGTGGTGCTCGTCGTCTGCTCGTGTCTCTCCCTCCCCTTCGGGGCGGCGGTCGCTGCACAGCTGTTCCCGGTGCTCGGCCCCTGGGGCGTCACCTCGTTGCGCGTCGCCATCGCAGCGGTGCTGCTGCTGGTCATCGTGCGACCTCGACCCGTGCGGTGGAACCGCACCCAGTGGATCGCGGCCGCCCTGTTCGGGCTGTCGCTGGCGGGCATGAACGGCTTCTTCTACGCCGCGATCGATCTCATCCCCCTCGGTCCGGCGGTCGCGATCGAGTTCCTCGGGCCTCTGGTCCTCGCGGCCGTGCTCACCCGGCGCCTCGGCGATGCCGCGTGGGTCGCGCTCGCGCTCCTCGGGATCGTGCTGCTGGGCATCGACGGCCTGGTGGGGTCCGAACCGCTGGATCCGCTCGGGCTCCTCTTCATCCTGATCGCCGCCGCGTTCTGGGCGATGTACATCCGCATGAGCGCCCGCGTCGGCACCCTCATCCCCGGAAGCGGCGGCCTCGCGGTGGGTCTCGCCGTTGCGGCCGTGCTGCTGATCCCGGTCGGCGTGCCCGCCGCGGTCACGGTCGCCGGCGACATGCAGCTGCTGCTGCTCGCCGCGATCACCGCCGTGCTGTCGTCGGTCATCCCGTACAGCTTCGAGCTCGCGGCGCTGCGACGTCTGCCGCAGCGCGTGTTCGGCGTGCTGCTGAGCCTCGAGCCCGCCTTCGCGACGCTGGCGGGGTGGCTGATCCTCGGGCAGAACGCCACCCCGCTTCGGATGCTGGCGATCGCGCTCGTCATCGTCGCCAGCGTCGGCACCACGTTGGGCGTGCACAGCGGACGGCGCCGAGCGGATGCCGACGCGCGCCGTGACGGCGCGGATCCCGACGGCGGCCCGGCCCCCGACGTCGGTCCGGATTCCGACGAGACGGGGCCGTTCACCGCGCCGATCCCTCTTCCCGGCTGAGGGCGCCGCGCATCAGGCGACGACCGATGCCGGCATGGGCAGCGGGTATCGGCGTCGCAGCAGCACCCGCTGCACGAGGGTCCAGATGACGGTGACCGTGAGGTACAGCGCGGCCGCGAGGGGCACGAACGCCGCGAACACGGCGGTCAGATAGTGCAGCGCCCCGGTGACGCGCATCATCGTCGGGGAGTTCAGCGGCGAATCGCCCTCCATCGGGGTGGGGCGGAAGACACGGCGCGAGATCTCGGCCACACCGATCATCACGACGATCAGGGCTCCGAAGACCAGCAGAGTGCTCGGTGACGCGCTGCCGCTGAAGACCGCCGAGACGAGACTGGTGCCCAACGGCGCGCCGAACAGGTCGTGCGTGAGCAGGTCGTTCGGGTGCCCGGCGATCTCGGGGCGGAGGAACAGGGTGTACAGGATGCCAACGACGGGCGCCTGCGCGAGCACCGGCAGCATGCCCGCGAAGGGCGACGTGTTCTCGGAGCGGTACAGCTCGAGCATCTCCTTCTGCAGGCGTTCCGGGTTCTTCTTGTGGCGGCGCTGGAGCTCGCGCAGTCGGGGCGCGAGGCGCGCCCTCGTCTGCTCGGCTCTGGCCTGGGAGAACCCCACGGGAATCAGCAGGGCGCGCACGAGGAGGGTGACGAGCACCACGGCCAGGGCGGCGGCGGATGCTCCGGCAACGGGCTCGACGGCGGAGGAGAGTCCGGCGAGGGCGCCGTATGCGGCGTCGAGGAGGAGGGTCAGTGGAGGGAAGGCGAAGATGTCCATGCAGGTGTCCGTTCGTGTGGCGGGAGGGTCGGCGACGGCCGCGCAGTCCCGCACGAGGGCGGACTACACGGCGGCGGCGACTCCCGGCGCACGGGGGCGCGGATGACCGGCGGCATCAGGATCGCTCTGGGCGAGCAGCGCGGACACGTCGATCGCCCTGAGCGGATGCGGTGCGCTGCTCGCGGACGGCGGCGCCAGGCTCAGCGCGACGACGATCGTCAGCGTCGCGAGGGCGACGAGGGCGATGGCGAGACCGAGGGCGGCCGCATCCGGCACGGCGACGATCCCGAGGGTGGCCGCGACGACGCCGAGCATCTGCCCGAACCACTCGCTCATGCGCGCCTCCTGAAGGCGAGCGTAGCACCGCGGGGATACCCTCGAGGCATGGCTGATCTTCGTGAGCTGCTCGGCATCGAGCATCCGATCCTCCTCGGTCCGTTCGGCGGACTCTCGTCGGTGGCGCTGACCGCGGCGGTGAGCGAGGCCGGCGGTCTCGGCGGCTTCGGCCTCTACGGCTACGGTGCGGACCGCATCCGCTCGACCGTCGACGACCTGCGCGCGGCGACATCTCGGCCGTTCGCGCTGAACGTCTGGCTGCCCACCGGCGACGAGGTCGCACCCGGCCCGCAGCACACCGTCTTCGCGCAGGCGCTCGAGCCCTTCTACGAGGCCGTCGGACTCGAGGTGCCTGTGCGGCCGCAGGCCTACCTGCCCGCTCTCGAGGAGCAGCTCGACGCGATCTGGGAGGCCGCGCCCGCCGTGCTCAGCGTGGTGTTCGGAGTGCCGTCGCACGACGTGGTCGCCGAGGCGCACCGCCGCGGCATCCGCGTCGTGGGAGCGGCGACGACCGTCGCCGAGGCCGTCGCGCTCGTCGGTGCCGGAGTCGACGCCGTCGTCGCGACCGGACTCGAGGCGGGCGGCCATCGCGTGTCGTTCCTGCGCCGGGCCGAGGACTCGCTCGTCGGCGTGCTGGCGCTGGTGCCCCAGGTGGTCGATGCCGTGGACGTGCCAGTGATCGCCGCGGGCGGCATCTCCGACCGGCGAGGTGTGGCCGCGGCGTTCGCCCTCGGCGCGTCCGCGGTGCAGGTGGGGACGGCGTTCCTCACCACCGCGGAATCGGCGGTGAACGACGCGCATCGGGAGGCCATCCGCTCCACCTCCGCGGAGGAGACCGTGCTCACCCGTGCCATGAGCGGCCGTCTCGCCAGGGGCGCCCGGAACCGCGTCGTCCGTGCCATCGAGGCGAGCGGGACGATCGCTCCGTTCCCGATGCAGAACTGGCTCACCGGGCGGTTCCGCACCGCAGCGGGAGAGCAGGGGCTGGGCGAGCTGCAGTCGCTGTGGATGGGACAGGGTGCCCCGCTCGCGGACTATCCGACCGCCGCCGAGGCCTTCGCGGAGCTCGTCGCCGGAGTGCCGCCGAGGACGTGAACCGCAGGTCCTCCGACGAGGCTGCGCCTGACCGGCCGGTCAGATTCAGACTCAGGGCTCTGACTCAGAGGATGACGGTGGAGCGGCCGTGCACGATCACGCGGTCCTCCGCATGCCACTGCACCGCGCGGGCGAGGACCTGACGCTCGACGTCCGCACCGCGGCTCTGCAGCTGCGCAGCCGACTCGGCGTGAGTCACGCGGGTCACGTCCTGCTCGATGATGGGGCCCTCGTCGAGGTCTGCCGTGGCGTAGTGCGCCGTCGCACCGATCAGCTTGACGCCGCGGTCCTTGGCCCTGGCGTACGGGTTCGCGCCGATGAACGCGGGCAGGAACGAGTGGTGGATGTTGATCACGGGAGCGCCGAGGCCCGTGATGAAGTCGTCGGTGAGGATCTGCATGTACCGCGCGAGCACCACCAGGTCGACGTTGCCGCGCAGCAGGTCGAGCTGGCGCTGCTCCATCGACTCCTTGTCGCCCGAGGGGATGTGCACGAAGGGCACGCCGAACGAGCGCACCGACTCGGCCAGGTCCGGGTGATTCGACACGACCATCGTGATGTCGATGTCGAGCTGGCCGCGCTGCGTGCGCCACAGCAGCTCGAGCAGGCAGTGGTCGTACTTCGAGACGAAGATCGCGACGCGCTTGCGTCGGGCGGTGTCGTGCAGGGACCACTCCATGCCGAAACGCTCGGCGACCTGAGCGATGTCGGCCTCGAGCGCGGGGCGCGCCGCCGACAGGCCCGGGAGATGGATGACCGTGCGCTGGAAGAACCGACCGCCCTCGGAATCGGTCGAGTGCTGGTCGAGCGAGATGATGTTGGCGCCGTGGGTCGAGAGCACGCCGGCGACGGCGGCGACGATGCCTGGCTGGTCGTCGCAGGCGATGAGCAGGCGGGCGGTGTCGGGCTGAGACATGGGGGCTCCTCGAGGGGTGTGCATCGATTCTGCCGTGGATGCGACCACCGGGCGAATCGCGCCCCTACCCTGGAGGGATGCACGAGTCACGGGCGTCGGCGTCGCAGCTCCTCTCGCAGGCGCGGGACGCGCTCGTCGGAGCGCCGAAGGAGGGGCTGGGCGAGGAGCGCGACTCCCGCTGGCGCGGCCGGCGCATCGTCAGGGTCGGCGACGCCTGGCACCTCGGAGTGCTGCTGGTCACCGACACCCACGCCCTCGCGACGGCGGAGGTGCTGCGTGCGGCCGACCCCGGACGCCGCGGATACACCGCAGAGTCGGCACGGGATCGTGCGGAACGGCGGGCACTGGCGCTGAGGGGCGGATTCGATGAAGGAGCCGTCGCGCATGTCGGCTGGACGGTGATCGACGTGGACGCGGTGGATGCCGGGGGCTCATCCGGTCCGCTCTCGACGATCGACGGGGTGGCCTCGGTGCGGTGGAGCACCGCCGGCGGGTGGATGCCGTTGGAGGCATATCTGCATGAGCGGATCGCTCTGCTGCAGGGCTGATGCTCAGCCGAAGGTCTCCGCGAAGCGGCGGAGCAGGGCCGCGCCCTCCGTCACCGAGGCAGACAGCACCTGCCTCTGCACGATGTCGAATTCCTCGGGAGCGAAGTAGCCCGTGGTGCGATAGAACGTCATGCGGTCGGCGAAGTCCCGCGGCGTGGGTTCGGGGTGGAACTGCGCCGCGTAGAGATGAGAGCCGACCCGGTAGGCCTGCACCGGGCAGGTGTCGTTCGTCGCGAGGAGCACGGCGCCGTCGGGCAGGCGCACCGCGCTCTCCTTGTGTGCGGTGAACACCGTCAGCGAGGGAGCGCTCGGGCCGAACACCGGGTCGGCGGCGCCTTCGTCTGTCGTCGAGATCACTGCGGCGCTGGCCGACTCGGGAGTGTCCGAGGTGACCTCGCCGCCGAGCATCCGGGTGACGACCCCGATGCTGAAGCAGGTGAAGAACGCGGCGATCTCCCGATCGATGGCCCGGCGGGCGATCTGCGCGAGATCGGCCTCGACCCGCAGCTGCACGTCGGACTTCTCGGTGTCGCTCACGTTGAAGGGCGAGCCGCCCACCACGACGCCGCTGTACCGGGCGAGGCGCGCGGGATCGAGACGCTCGGTGAGCAGGTCGAGCCGGTCGACGACGTCGACGTCGAGCGCCCGACGGAACGAGGCGTGCTCGGCGTCGGCCGCCCCGAGCTCGGGGCGCACACAGACGTAGAGAAGCGAGGCCACCACGAGAGTCTAACGACGAGGCGGAGGGCTCGACGTCGCGAGCCGACCGTGCACGGGGCGGGCCGGGTCTCAGCGCGAGGAGTTGGAGGTGCGTCCGCGCACGATCCCGACGAACGTGTCGACATCGGCGGTGGTGTGCTCGCGTCGCCAGGCGAGCGCTACCGTCGAGAGAGGCCCGTCGGTCAGCGGGCGGTGGTCGGCGTCCTTGCGCTTGTGCAGTCGCGCCAGCGAGAGCGGCACGATCAGGATGCCGGTTCCGGCGGCGGCGGTCGCCACGGCGTCGGCCACCGGCATCGGGGCGAAACGGGGCGCCAGCGCCCCGGGGATATCCAGGGGCCCGAGCGGATCGTCGGACGGGACCATCACGATCTCACCGGCGAGGTCGGCGATGGTGAGCTCGTCGGCGGCGAGCAGGTGCGATTCGCGGGAGGCGATCACGACGGGGGTCTCGTCATAGAGGGCGATCACGTGCAGCTCGTCGCCGGCCAGCGGCAGGCGGACGAGAGCCGCATCGACGTCATCGAGAGCCGAGCGCTGATCGGCGACCTCGATCGTCACCAGCTCGAGCGGCACATGCGGCATCCGCTGCTTCCAGGCGTCGATCCACTTGCCGGGCGTCGCGCCGGGGACCATGCCGAGACGGAACGTACGCGGCTCCTCGGGAGTGTCGGCCGGCTCGTCGAACACGACCTTCGCGGTCTTCTTCGGGGGCTTGGGCGGCGGGAACCGCTGGGCTGGTGCCGCTCTGTTGCGGCGCACCGGAAAACCCTTCCCGGCGCGTCCCGCCGGTCGTCGTCCCTGAGTCGCCATGTGATTCAGGGTACCCGCCCGATGGGCGGGCGGCGGGCCGGGCTCAGGCCGCGAGCCACAGGCCCTTCGGGTCGGTCGCCACGGTGAGACCCGCCGCGACCGTCTCGTCGTCGCCGATGCGCGCGCCGCGTACGATCCGCGCACCCGCCCCGACCTCGGTGCGGACGCCGATGTGCGCGCCGTCTCCGACGGCGGCGCCCTGGCCGATGTGTGCGTGCGCGTCGACGTGCGCACCCTCGCCGATCACGGCATCCGGTTCGATCCAGGCACCACGGGCGACGGTGGCACCGGCGCCGATGCGTGCGCCGGGCTCGATGTACGCGCCCGCCTCGATGTGCGCCTTCGGATGGACCTTCGCGCCGTGTGCGACGAGACCTCGACCGTTCGCGTGCTTGCGATAGCGCAGCGTGGCTCCCTGGTCGTTCTCGATGTCGACGTAGTTCTTTCCCACGATTCCTCCCCGTGTTCCGGAGTTCTCCGGATATATAAATAACCACGGGTGGGCCCGGTTCATTCCCGAGAATGGATGCGGGTCATCTCTGGCAGTGGGGACACCAGAAGGTGATGCGCTCACGAGTGGGATCGGCACCCTGTTCACCGCGTCTGATGAGTGTTCCGCAGCGCCGACAGGCGCGTCCGGACCGCCCGTAGACCCAGGTGCCCTGACCGGGTCGGTCGACACCTGTGAACGTCCGGTGCCGTCGATCCCGGTTCACGCGGATCGTCCGCACGCCGAGCTCGATCAGGGCGGCGACATCGACCTCCGGTGCCGGGGTGGTGGGCAGGATTCCGCGCAGGAACAGGAGTTCTGCCGCATACTCGTTGCCGAAGCCCGCGACGTTGCGCTGGTCGAGCAGGGCCACGTGGATGCTGCGGGTGTCGGCGGCGACCCGTCGAACGGCCTCCGCGGCATCCCAGTCCGGGCCGAGCGGATCGGGGCCGAGGTGTCCGACCAGCTCCTCCTCGTCGCGCGTGGGCACCAGCTCGATCTCCGCGAGGTCGATGCCGACGGCCTCCTGCTGCGCCGTCCCGACGATGGCGCGCACCTTGAAGGCGGGGTGCCGCCATCTCTCGCCCGCGCTGTACACGAGCCAGGCGCCGTCCATGCGCAGATGGGAATGCAGCGTGCTGTCACCGATGCGCAGCAGCAGATGCTTGCCGCGCGCCACGGAGGAGACGATGGGCTGGCCGGTCAGATCAGCGGTCGCGAAGCGGGGGACGCGCAGATCGAAGCGCGTCACCTCGCCACCGACCAGGGCCTCCTCGAGGCGTCTGGCGGCGCGGAAGACGGTATCGCCCTCGGGCATCAGCCGGTGACCGTGGGGAGCGGAGTGCGCTGCAGCATCGTGCGCGCGAGCGTCGTGGCTCCGGCGACCGCGGCGGGCATGACGGCGACGGCACCGCCGGGGATCAGGAAGCACAGCTGCGTCGCGACGCCGAACCCGAGGACCCGCGCTCTGCTTCCGCGGAACAGGGAAGCACGGTCGGCCGGGCTGAGGTCGCGCGCGTCGAAGGCGCGACCGGTGAGCTCGCGTGCGAGCATGCGCCCCGACAGCACGACTCCGGAGACCGGACCCAGGAACCCGCCGAGCAGCGGGACGAGCCCGAGCAGCAGCACCAGGATCGCGATCAGGATGCCGAGCAGGACGAGGCGGATGCCCTCGCCGACCGCCGTCCAGAAACCGCCGCCGTCGGCGGGCGGCGGATCACCGAGGTCGATCTCGACCGCGTGCCAGATGCGCTGATAGAACGGGTCGCCGATCGCCAGGGCGAGAGCGCTGAACACGGCGCTCGCGAGCGCGAGCGCCGCCGCGAAGACGACGACGCCGACCGCGAGGCGCAGCACCGTGCGCCACTCCGGGGCCCAGCCGTCGGCGAAAGGGGTCAGGGCGTCGGAGACGACAGGGAGCGAGAGGGCGAGCGGCACGAGCCCCGCCAGCAGCACGATCGCGGCGATCACGCCGGGCACGAGGCCGAGCGCCATGAGGCCGGGTCGGCGACGCCACGTGCCGAAGCCGCGCAGGAGCAGGCGGACGCCCTCGGCGAATTCGCGGATCATGGACCCAGCCTAGGAGCACTCGACACGGCGGCCGTCAGATCGCCTTGCGCAGTGTGTAGCCGCGGGGAGTCGCCACGAAACCCGCCTCCTGGAGGGCCACCGCGAGCTCGGTGCCGTAGACGCCGTCACCGTTGACCTTCTCGACCGTGAGCGTGTCGAGGCGGCGCGCCCTGGCGGTCGCGGACAGATCCGCGGCCGCTGCCCGCAGCACGTCGGTGTCGTCGGTGAAGCACAGCACGGTGCGCCCGCCCCGTTCCAGATAGAGCACGAGCGAGCCGTCGACGAGCACGACCAGGCCGCCGGCCTTGCGCCCCGGCCGATGCGACACCTCATCGCGCTTGGGCCACCCGAGCGCGGCGCCGTAGGGGTTCGCCGGGTCGGTGGCCGCCAGGGTCACCGCGGCGCGCGGAGGCGGGTCGGCGAGACCGGCGAAGGTGCGCAGACGGTCGACGGTCGCCGAGGCGGCGAACTGCGCGGCACCCAGCTTCTCGATCACGTACCCGCGACGGCAGTGCCCCGCCTCCTCGAACCCGGCGAGCACGCGATAGGTCTGAGCGAATCCCCCGGGCACGCCCTCGGCCTGCACGGCACCGCGGGTGACGACGCCGTAACGGTCCAGCAGCAGCCCGGCGGTCACGGTCGCCCTCCGCGCCGCATCCGTCTCGACCGCGGGCAGCAGCGACCACCGCCCGCCGACGGAGCTGGGGCGGGGCGTCGTGGTGCGCGTCAGCGACATCCCCCGGTAGGTGCGGGTGCGCGGCGCGCGCCGAGTGACGCGGTGGGCCTGCGAGCCGCCGGCCAGCAGCGAGCGGATCGGGGCGAAGGTGTCGTTGGTGACCCGGCCGGACCACGTCAGGTTCCACAGCGCCTCGAGCACCGACTGCTCGTTGTCGGCGGCGACCATGTCTCTGAGCTGGCCCGCGAAGTAGGCGCCGCCGGCGCCGAGAGCGTCGAGCACCCGCGCCTCGAGGGAATCGGCGGCGAGCTCGTCATCGGGCTCGGGCAGCGTGAAGGGCGCCAGATCTGCAGGATGCAGCGACACCCACCCGTCGCGACCGGGAAGCGTGCCGTGTCCTGACCAGATGACCTCGCCCGCCGCGGTGAGCTCGTCGAGCAGAGCAGGGGAGTAGTCGCGCACCCGGGAGGGCAGCACGAGCGACTCCCAGGCGCTCGCCGGGATCGGCACCCCCGCGAACTGCTCGATCACGGCGAGCACCCCGTCGACCCCCTCGAGAGGGCGGCCGAGGTGCTGCCAGTCGGGGAGGAACCGCGCGAACGCCTCCGGCGACACCGGTTCGACGCTGCCGCGGATGGCGGCGAGCGAGCGCATCCGCAGGCGGCGCAGCACCTCGCTGTCGCACCATTCTGTCTCGTCCCCCGAACCGCTCCCCGAGCCCGCCGAAGGGTCGGGCAGGAAGAAGCCGCTCGTGAGCCTGCCTGCGTGCTCGAGGCGCTGCAGCGTGTGCCGCGCGACAGCCGCGCCCAGACCGAACCTGGTCGCGATCGCGGTCGTCGTGAACGGGCCGTGGGTGCGTGCGTAGCGGGCGACGAGGTCGCCGAGCGGATCGGCGAGCGGCTCGAGGAAGGCGACGGGTATCCCCGTCGGCAGTGCCGCGCCGAGTGCGTCGCGCAACCGCCCGGCGTCTTCGATCGCGGCGATTCTCGTGGTGCCGGCGACGGTGACCGGGATCGCCCGTCGTGCCGAGACGAGTGCGTCGAGATGCTCCGCCGCCGATCCGGTCTCGGGGTCGAGGCGCGCGTCGATCTCTGCCGCATCCATCGGGCCGAGCATGCGCAGCAGATCGGCCACGCCCTCGAGTCCGCGCGCCCGACGGTCGGGATCGAGGCGCTGCGCCTCACGCTCGAACTGGGCGATCACCTCGGGGTCGAGCAGCTCGCGGAGCTCGACCGTGCCGAGCAGCTCGCCCAGCAGGGCCGGGTCGACCGAGAGGGCGGCCGCCCGGCGCTCGGCGAGCGGCGAATCGCCCTCGTACATGAACGCGCCGACGTAGCCGAACAGCAGATCACGGGCATAGGGCGACGGCTGCGCGGGCTGCGTCTCGACCAGTCGGATGCGCCGATCGGCGATCGACACCGCGAGCCGGCGCAGCGACGGCAGGTCGTAGACGTCCTGCAGCACCTCGCGCAGCGTCTCGAGGATCACCGGGAACGTCGGGTGGCGCCTGGCGACCTCCAGCAGCTGCGCGGAGCGCTGACGCTGCTGCCACAGCGGTGTGCGCTTGTTCGGGTTCATGCGCGGCATCAGCAGGGCCCGGGCGGCGCACTCGCGGAATCTCGACGCGAACAGCGCGGATCCGCCGACCTCCTGGGTGACCAGCTGTTCGAGCTCGTCGGGGTCGAACACGAAGAGCTCGGCTCCTGGGGGCTCCGCCTCGGCATCCGGGATGCGCACGATGATGCCGTCGTCGCTCGCCACGGCCGACCCCTCGACGCCGAGCCGCTCGCGGATGCGCGCGTTGATCGCGAGAGCCCACGGCGCGTGCACCTTCATGCCGTACGGGGAATGGAGGATGACCCGCCAGTCGCCGACCTCGTCGCGACCGCGCTCGACCGTGAGCGTGCGGTCGGTGGGCAGCGTGCCCGTCGCCTCCCGCTGCTCGGTGAGATGGGCCATCAGGTTCATCCTGGCCTGCTCGTCGAGGCCGGCGTCGATGAGTCGCTGGGAGGCCTTCTCGGGCGTCGCCGCAGAGACCTCCCGTGAGAACCGGCCCAGTGCCTCGCCCAGCTCGAACGGCCGGCCGATGCCGTCGCCGTGCCAGAAGGGCACCTTGCCCGGCTGCCCGTAGGCGGGGATCACGTTGACCCGGTCGTGGGTGATCTCGGCGATCCGCCAGCTCGTCGTGCCCAGGGTGAACACGTCGCCGACGCGCGACTCGTAGACCATCTCCTCATCGAGCTCGCCCACGCGGGCGCCCGTCGATTCGCCCGCGACGAACACGCCGAACAGTCCGCGGTCGGGGATCGTGCCGCCGCTCGTCACGGCGATGCGCTGCGCGCCGGGGCGACCGGTCAGGGTGCCCGCGTCGCGATCCCAGACGAGGCGCGGTCGCAGCTCGGCGAACTCGTCGGAGGGGAAACGCCCGGCGAGCAGGTCGAGCGTCGCCTCGTAGGCCGAGCGGGGCAGCGACTGGAACGGCGCCGAGCGGCGAACGGTCTCGAACCACTCCTCGACGCTGATCTCGCCGAGCGCGCAGGCCGCCACGGTCTGCTGCGCGAGGATGTCGAGCGGATTGCGGGGCACCTGGATCGCCTCGATCTTGCCGGCCAGCATGCGCTCGGTGACGATCGCCGTGTGCAGCACGTCGCCGCGGTGCTTGGGGAAGAGCGCCGCACGGCTGATCTCGCCGACCTGGTGGCCCGCGCGTCCGACGCGCTGCAGTCCCGAGGCCGCCGACGGCGGAGCCTCGACCTGGATCACCAGATCGACCGCGCCCATGTCGATGCCGAGCTCGAGGCTGCTCGTCGCGACCACGCAGCGGAGCACGCCGGACTTCAGCTCCTCCTCGACCTGCGCCCGCTGCTCCTTCGACACCGAACCGTGGTGCGCCTTGGCCAGCACGGGGTCGGCGCCCGCTGTGGCACCCGCCTGCGCCATCATCGCGGCGGGCACGGTCGCGTCGGGCAGAGCGACGCCGATGCGCTCCGAGTAGATCTCGTTCAGCCGACCGGTGAGGCGCTCGGCCAGCCGTCGGGAGTTGGAGAAGACGATGGTCGACTTGTTCTCGAGGATGCGGTCGACGATCGCCTCCTCGACGTGCGGCCACACCGAGCCCGTGACCTCCGTGTACTCCGCGTCGGCGCCGTCTCCGGCATCCTTCGGCGCACCGGGGGGAGGAGGGGGGTTGGTCATGTCGTCCATCGGGACGACGACGCCCAGCTCGAACGTCTTCGACGCCGGTGGCGCGACGATCTCGACGGGGGCGGCCCCGCCGAGGAAGCGCGCGACCTCGTCGATCGGGCGCACCGTCGCCGACAGGCCGATGCGCTGCGCCGGCTCGTCGTGGCCGTGCGAGCGGCGGAGCGCGTCGAGGCGCTCGAGGCTGACGGCGAGGTGGGCGCCGCGCTTCGTCGCGGCGACCGCGTGCACCTCGTCGATGATCACGGTGTGCACGTCGCGCAGCGTCTCGCCCGCCCGGCTCGTGAGCATCAGGTAGAGCGACTCGGGAGTCGTGATGAGGATGTCGGGAGGGTCGGAGACCAGCTTGCGCCGATCGCTCGAGGTCGTGTCGCCCGAGCGCACGCCGACCGTGACCGCGGGGGCGGCGAGACCCAGTCGACGAGCCGACTGCCCGATCCCGATGAGGGGCGAGCGCAGGTTGCGCTCGACGTCGACGCCCAGCGCCTTCAACGGCGAGATGTAGAGGATGCGCGTGCGCGACGTGCCGTCCTTCGAGGACGCGGCCTTCGAAGTCGTGACCGCCGACGGCGCGCCCGCGCCGCGTTCGCGGAACACGCTGTCGATCGCCCACAGGAACGCCGAGAGGGTCTTGCCCGACCCGGTCGGAGCGACCACGAGCGCGTGCTTGCGCGCCGAGATGGCCGTCCACGCGCCCGCCTGCGCGGGAGTGGGTGCGGGGAACGCCCCCCGGAACCAGTCCTGCGTGGCGGGGGTGAAACGGTCGAGCACGTCGCTCATCCCTCCATCATCACCCCGGCCACCGACATCGGGCTCGCCATTGTCCGTGGCCTGGCGCATCCTGTATGCATGGCGTCGCACACCACGAACTACCTGAGCACCTTCATCGAGGTCGCCGAGGACTGCCCGGTCGATCATGCCGAAGAGCCGCCCGTGGGCGATACGCCGACGATCGCCGCGCTGCACTACCGGCTGATCGCCGAAGAGCCCTACGGTCGAACCTCCGATGACGTCCTCTTCGCGACGCACGCACTGCGTCGTGGCATCGCTCTCGACGACACCGCGGCGCGCGACGCGTTCTTCTCGACGGGGCAGCCGTGTCTGCGCTCCTCACCGCTCGGCAAACGCTACGGCTGGGGGATCGATCACGACGCCGAGGGCCGTGTGGCCCTGGTGCCGCGCGAATCCGACGACTATGCGCTGCGCGCGGCCGACCCCGCGATCGCCCATACCAGGGCGATGCGGAGTCGGCGCGCATGAGGTCACCGCTCGGCGAGTGAGCCGTCCGGCAGGATCTCGAGAGTGAGATCGAGCCCGAGACGGCGCAGGAACGCGTCGTCGTGGCTCACGACGAGCACGGCGCCGCGATACGCGCGCAGGGCGTCGACCAGTTGATCGACGGTGTCGATGTCGAGGTTGTTCGTCGGTTCGTCGAGGACCACGAGGTGCGGCGGGGGATCGGCGAGCAGCAGCGATGCCAACGCCACGCGGAAGCGCTCGCCGCCGGACAGCGCGGCGACCGGTCTCTCGGCGGTCGCCCCTCGGATCAGGAACCTCGCAAGCCGGTTGCGCAGCTCCTTCTCGGGCACCTGCGGAGCGGCGCCCGCGATGTTCGCGAACACCGACCGGCCCTCGTCGAGCCCGTCGACCCGCTGCGGCAGATAGCCGACGCGGTCGGTGAGCGCGGTCGCCGTCAACGCCGGTCGTTCCGCATTCAGCAGGGAATCGTCGAGAGCATCCGCCGCGCCGTGAGTCGGACGGATCGGCGGCATCTGTGCTGAATTCCGAACACCAACACCGCCACCAACATCGCCACCAACGCCACCGGCATCCGCTACCAGCCGCTCGAGCAGCGTCGTCTTGCCGGCGCCGTTTCGCCCCACCACCGCGACGCGGTCGGGGCCCTGGATGATCCACGACCGCTCCCCGTCGCCGAGCGCGGCGATCCGTCGACTGCCCGAGACATCGGGGTCGGGAAGCTCGATCTTCATCGATGCGTCCGCGCGCAGCCGCCGCCCCGCCTCGTCGAGTGCCGCGCGGGCGGCATCCTCCTTCGCGCCGACCTCGGTGCGCAGTCTCCCCGCCGAGACCTCGGCGGACATCCTGCGTCCGTGGGCGACGATCTTCGGCACGCGTTTCTCGATCTCGGCCCTCTTCGCGGTGCGGGCGCGGTGCGCGAGCTTCACCTCCGCCTCGATGCGCTGGCGCTTCTCCTTGCGGAACTCCTGCTTGGCCGTGACCTCGGCCTGTCGCGCGGCCTCCTGTTCGGCATCCAACCAGGCGCGCCACTGGGAGTACGGACCGCCGAACACGCTCAGCGCGCGGCCGTAGAGCTCGGCGGTGTCGTCCATGAGCTCGAGCAGCGACAGGTCGTGGCTCACCACGATCAGTGTGCCCTTCCATGAGGCGATCATGGCCGCGAGCCTCGATCTGGCCTCACGGTCGAGGTTGTTGGTGGGCTCGTCGAGCAGTGTGATCGGCGCACGCCGCAGTCGGATGCCGGCGATCGCGACCAGCACGGCCTCGCCGCCCGAGAGCTCTCCGACCGTGCGGTCGAGGAAGTCGGGCGAGAGGCCGGCCTCGGCGAGCGACACCTCGGCGCGCGCTTCGATGTCCCAGTCGTCGGCCACCGTGTCGAAGTGCGACGGGTCGACGTCACCGGAACCGATCGCGCGCACCGCATCGAGCGCGTCGGCGACGCCGAGGAGCTCGGCGACCCTGCGGCCGGTGTCCAGCGTGAGCTGCTGCGGGAGATAGGCGACGTCGCCCGACGTCGTGAGCGACCCGGAGGTCGGGCTCAGCTCGCCGGCGATCAGGCGCAGCAGGGTGGACTTCCCTGCGCCGTTGCGGCCGACGAGGCCGGTGCGCCCTGCGCCGAAGGATCCGGAGACGGCGTCGAGAGCGACCGTGCCGTCGGGCCAGGTGAAAGAGAGCCGGTCGAGGGTGACCGACGAATGAAGAGCGGAGAATGACATGGTGTCTCCTGTCGAGTGCGAGGGTGCACTGACACCGGGCGCCCGCAGGGTCCCGCCGGAGCGGGATGCCGTCGCGAAGACGGTGGGCGTGGTCTGCCGTGGAGTCGGCGATCGTCGGGTCAGCGCGCGGAAGAATGAGCGCGAAGGCGACGGATCAGATCAAAGGACTTCCAGACACGGCGGACAGGACTCCACGACGATACCCGGGCGTGTCGCGGCAGCGCAACCCCGGGCGTGTCGGAGTCGGGGATATCGCTCCGAGGAGTCCCGGGTCTCGCTCGGATCGCTCCGGGGTCGCTCCGCGGTCACTCCTGAGCGGCCCGCTCCAGCCACTTCGAAAGGAAGGCGTGGACGTCGCGCAGCTCGTCTTCGGCGATGCTGTGCGTGAGGCCGGTGTACACGCGGCCCGACAGCTCGGAGTGTGCGGGGAGCCACTGCGCCGTGTGGGCGACACGCGCCTCGGGGATCACCTGGTCGTTGGTGCCGCGGCCCCAGAAGACGTGGGGCTTGCGCCGGGTCAGTGCCTCGTCGTGCGGCAGGTCTCCCGAGGCGACGTAGCCGCTGAGCGCCACGACCGTGTCGACGCGGTCGGGGTCGAGGCGCATGGCCTGCAACGCCACGGCGGCTCCCTGCGAGAACCCGAGCAGGGCGACGCTGGAGGCATCAGCCGCGGTCTTCTCGAGCCAGCGCAGGAACGCCTCCGCAGCGGCGGTGACGGATTCCGGGCTACGGCCGTCGAGACCCTCGATGGCGTACCAGGAGCGTCCGGGCATCGGCCACGGGGGAGCGAGCGGGGCGGCGACGGATGCCAGGGCGATGCCCTCGGGCAGATAAGGCGCGAGGCCGAACAGGTCGTTCTCGTCGGCGCCGTAGCCGTGCAGCAGCACCAGCAGCGGCATCCCCGCCCGGTCGGGCACGGACCAGCGCGTGAGGGTGTCGTCGATCGTCAGTGCTTCGCTCACGACCCCATCCTGCCAGGGGGTCCGGACACCCGCTCGGCCGTGAGGTGGACCGTATGCCGATCCGCCGGATGAAGTCCGTGTCGCCCCGAGGGCGCTGCTGGTAGAAAGGACACATGGCTGTCCGCACACCTGACCCCGAACCCGAACCCGACGACGGGATGGACGACTTCGGAGACGCGAAGCCGCCGGCGCGCGACACGAACCCCGGGTGGCTGAGCGAGTTCGAGCTGGCGGAGGCGCGACGCCACCTGCCCATGATCTACGTCGAGGCGATCCCGGTGCGCACCGACGGGTCGGGGCAGGTCACGGAGATCGGGATCCTGCTGCGCTCGACCCCGATGGGCGAGATGACGCGCACGATCGTGTCGGGGCGCGTGCGGTTCGGCGAGACGATCCGCGATGCGCTCTTCCGCCACGTCGAGAACGATCTCGGGCCCATGGCCTTCCCGCTGCTCCCCCCGCAGCCGCTGCCGTTCACGGTCGCGGAGTACTTCCCCATGCCGGGGGTGAGCGCGTATCACGACGACCGGCAGCACGCCGTCTCGCTGGCGTTCGTCGTTCCGGTGACGGGCACCTGCGAACCCCGCCAGGACGCTCTCGAGGTCACCTGGTTCTCACCGGAGGCCGCGGGCTCCGATGCCGTCGCCGCTGAGATGGAGGGCGGTCGGGGGACCCTGATCCGTCAGGCTCTGGCCAACCTCGGGCTGCTGCGCTGACGAAGGCTGCTGCGCTGACGAGGGCTGCTGCGCTGACGAAGGCCGTCGCGCCGAGGCTCAGCGGGCGGTGAGGCGCGCGAGCTCGGCGACGAACTCGTCGACGTCGGACTCCTCGGTGTCGAAGCCGCACATCCAGCGGACCTCGTTGCGTGCGGCATCCCAGTCGTAGAAGCGGAACTTCTCGCGCAGCAGATCGGCGACGCCGTCGGGGAGCTGTGCGAACACGCCGTTCGCGTGGGTCGGCTGGGTGAACGAGACCCCGTCGATCGTGCCGTCGGCGATGCCCGCCTCGATCGCGCCGCGCAGTCGCTGCGCCATCGCGTTCGCATGCCGGGCGTTGCGCAGCCACAGGTCGCCCTCGAGAAGCGCGATGAGCTGGGCCGAGACGAAGCGCATCTTCGACGACAGCTGCATGTTGAACTTGCGCGAGTACTGCAGCCCGTCCGATGCCTCCGGGTTCAGCACCACGATGGCCTCGCCGAGCATCGCGCCGTTCTTCGTGCCTCCGAAGCTGAGCACGTCGACGCCGGCGTCGCGGGTGAACGCGCGCAGCGGCAGATCGAGGGCGGCCGCGGCGTTGGAGATGCGGGCGCCGTCGAGGTGCAGCCGCATCCCCCGCTCGTGCGCGTGGTCGGCGAGCGCGCGGATCTCGTCGACCGAGTAGACGGTGCCGAGCTCGGTCGACTGCGTGATCGAGACGACGAGCGGCTGCGCGCGGTGCTCGTCGCCCCATCCCCACGCCTCCCGGTCGACGATCTCGGGCGTGAGCTTGCCGTCGTCGGTGGGCACCGCGAGGATCTTGAACCCGCCGATCTTCTCGGGTGCCCCGCCCTCGTCGACGTTGATGTGCGCGCTGGCCGCGGCGATCACGGCACCCCATCGCGGCAGCATCGACTGCAGTCCGGTGACGTTCGCCCCCGTGCCGTTGAACACGGGGAAGGCCTGGACGCCCTCGCCGAAGTGCGTCCGGAAGACCTCCTGCAGGCGCGCGGTGTAGGCGTCCTCGCCGTATGCCACCTGATGGCCGCCGTTCGCCGCCGCGATGGCCGCGAGGACCTCGGGGTGGACGCCGGAGTAGTTGTCGCTGGCGAAGCCGCGGACCGCGGGGTCATGCTGAATAGTCACCCCCCAAGCCTACGGGGGCATTCCGGCTCCGCGGATCGTGCAGGGACTACCGGATGTCGGAGGTCGGGCCTACCCTCGGCATCATGGCTCGCACCGCAGCGAAGACGGCCTTCGCGAACGTCCTCGTCAACACGCTGGTCGCCAACGTGACGACGAGCTTCCTGTGGTTCGCGCTCACGTTCTGGGTCTACATCGAGACGCAGTCGGTGCTGGCGACCGGCATCATCGGCGGCGCCTACATGCTCTTCATCGCCTTCTTCGCCATGATCTTCGGCACCATCGTCGACCGCCACCGCAAGCACACGGTCATGGTGCTCTCGAGCGTCGTCTCGGCTCTCGCGTTCCTGGTCGCCGGCGCGCTCTACGTCTGGCAGTCCGAGGCGGTGCTGCTCGACCTCGGGGGCCCGTGGTTCTGGATCTTCTCGGTGATCATCCTCTTCGGCGGGGTCATCGAGCAGCTGCGCAACATCGCGCTCTCGACGACGGTGACGCTGCTGGTCCCCGAAGAGCGGCGCGCGAACGCCAACGGGCTCGTCGGCACGGTGCAGGGGCTCGCCTTCCTGGTCACCAGCGTGTTCTCGGGTCTGTCCATCGGCTTCCTCGGCATGGGGTGGACGCTCGGGATCGCGATCGCCGCGATGGTGCTGACCGTGGTGCACCTGCTGTTCATCCGCATCCCCGAGCAGGCTCCCACTCCCGACCCCGAGGCGAAGAGCGCGCTGGATTTCCGCGGCAGCGTCGCCGCGATCCGGCTCGCCCCCGGGCTCTTCGCGCTGATCATCTTCTCGACGTTCAACAACCTCATCGGCGGCGTCTACATGGCGCTGATGGACCCGTACGGCCTGACGCTCTTCGACGCCCAGACGTGGGGGTTCGCGCTCGCGTTCGCCTCGACCGGGTTCATCATCGGCGGCGGACTCGTGGCGAAGTTCGGCCTGGGGCCGAAGCCGATGCGCACCCTGCTGTTCGTCGTGATCGCGATGGGCCTGCTCGGGTCGGTGTTCATGCTGCGGGAATGGTGGCCGCTGTACGTGATCGGCATGTGGGTGTACATGGCGCTCGTGCCCCCGGTCGAGGCCGCGGAGCAGACCGTCATCCAGAAGGTGGTGCGCTACGACCGACAGGGACGCGTGTTCGGGGTCGCTGCCGCGATGGAGGCCGCCGCCGCCCCGATCACCGCGTTCCTGATCGCGCCGATCGCCGAGTTCCTGATCATCCCCTACATGAAGACGGCCGACGGCCAGCGCCGGTGGGAGTGGCTGCTCGGCGAGGGAGATGCGCGCGGGATCGCCCTGATCTGCCTGTTCGCCGGCCTCGTGATGGTGGTCGTCGGGGTTCTCGCGTTCTTCACGAGGTCGTACCGCACGCTCACGAAGCTCTATGCGAATGCGCCGGTGCAGGATCCCGGCGGCGAGGATGGTGCGAGCGACGAGAGTCCTCCCGATGCTCCCGCCCCGGTGCGGGGTTCGCCGCCGGAGATGCCTGAATTCCGGCGCTAGCGGCGACCGGGAGCGCGGTCAGTCGAGGGGGAGGATCTGGTCGTTGAGGTCGACGGCATCGGCGTCCCAGAGAGACAGCACCCGCGGGACGAGCGCGTCGGGATCCAGCGCCTTCGCGCGGAACACCAGGGATGCCGCGCGAAGCGGCTCTCCGGCATCGCGGGCCGCCTTGGCGAAGCCCTGCGCCACCGCGCGTGCCCAGGCCTCGCTCGCGGCCTTCACCGCGGCGTAGTTCGCACCGCCCGCGAGCGGGCGTCCCACTGCGGTCGACGACACGATCGCGAAGCGACCGGCATCCGATGTCCGCAGCGCCGCGTCGAACGCCCGGCTGGTGGCCCGTACCGCGTCGAGAGCGGGAAGAAGGGCCCGGAAGTCGTCGTCGGACTGCCCGGCGAGACCACCGCCTCCGCGCCAGCCGCCCACGAGAGGGATCACCGCGTCGACCGCACCGAGACGCGTCGAGAGGGCGGTCATCGACTCCAGCGAGGTCGCGTCCGACGTCTCGACCTCCGCGCCGGCCTCCCGCAGCGGGGCGAGTCGGTCCGCCGAGCGGCCGGTCGCGATGACGCGGGCGCCGGCATTTGCGAGGGCGCGGGCGAGGGCGAGGCCGGACGCGCTGGTCGCTCCGGCGAGGACGATCGTGCGATCGGTGACGCTCATGTGCTCAACTCTCGTGAAGGAACGGATTCTCCGGAAGGAACAGTTCTGCGGCCACCCCCGAGAGGAATGGCCGCAGACACTGCGTCCGGTCGCACCACACGACCGGACCCCAGAAATGCGCTGTTCGAGTCAGGCGTCGCTGCCCCGGATGCCGACGGTCGACTCGATGACCGGCTTCATCTTCTTGTCGAGGGCTTCGAAGAACATGGACAGGGGGAACTCGTCGTCCAGGACCGCGTCGGTGAACCCCTTCGGGGCTCCCGCGAGGATCTCGTCGGGCAGGCCGCGCGCCCACTGCGAGGCGGGGTGCGGGGTGAGGACGCCGCGCACGAGGTCGTACGCGGSGAGCCAGTGCGACGTCTTGGGGCGGTCGATCGAGCGCCAGTAGAGCTCGTCGATCGCATCGCCCAGTGCGACCACGGCGTCGGGCACGGCGGCCCAGTCGAACGCGAGAGCGGTGTCGGTCCAGTGCAGCACCCCGCGCTGGTGCAGCCACGCGAACAGCAGCTGGCCTCCGAGACCGTCGTAGTTGCGCACGCGAGAGCCGGTGATGGCGAAGCGGAAGATGCGGTCGAAGATCACCGCGTACTGCACGAGCCCCGCGTGCTCGCGCATCTCCTGCTCGGAGAGCGAGAGATCCTCGCCGGCCTCGGAACGGGCGTCGAGCGTGCGCTCGATCCGCACGGACTCGCGGAACGCAGTCAGATCGCAGCGCAGCTCCTCGAGGGAATACAGGAAGAACGGCATCCGCTGCTTGATCATGAACGGGTCGAACGGAAGATCGCCCCGCATGTGCGTGCGGTCGTGGATGATGTCCCACATCACGAACGCGCGCTCGGTCAGCGCCTGGTCGTCGAGCATCGCCGCGGCGCGCTCGGGAAGATCGAGCTTGGTGATCTCCGCGGCGGCCCGCGTGACGCGGCGGTAGCGTGCGGCCTCGCGATCCTGGAAGATCGCGCCCCAGCTGAACGACGGGATCTCGCGCATCGCGACGGTCTCGGGGAACAGCACGGCCGAGTTCGTGTCGTAGCCGGGCGTGAAGTCGACCAGGCGCAGCGAGACGAACAGCTTGTTGCCGTAGTCGCCCGCTTCGAGGGCGGCGATGAACTCGGGCCAGATCGTCTCGACGATGAGCGCCTCGACCAGGCGATCGCTCGATCCGTTCTGCGTGTACATCGGGAAGACCACGAGGTGGCGGATGCCGTCGATGCGATGCTGCTGCGGCTGGAAGGCCATCAGCGAGTCGAGGAAGTCCGGCACGGCGAAGTCCGTCGCCACCCAGCGCTCGAAGTCGGCCACGGAGGCGGCGAGGTACTCGGCGTCATGCGGGAAGGCGGGGGTCAGCGCGCGGATGCCCGCGGTGATCGCGCCGACCAGGTCGCGGGCAGCGGCGTGGTGCGCGGCATCCGGGATCGAGCCGTCCTTGATCTGCATCTCGCGGAGGGCGATGGCCGCGTCCTTGAGCTGGGCCCAGGCGGCGCTCTGCTCGGCGACCCGAGCGTCTTCGACGACCTCGGGTTCGCCGACGATGGCCTGTGCAGCGGAGCTGTTGGCGGAAATGATGGACATCGGGACCTCCGATCGGAGAGTTTGACGGAAAGATTCCGGTCATTACGGAATCCTGACGATAATCTTACATACATGGATGATTCTGTCGACCGCGCGATCCTCGCCGAGATCTCCCGTGACGGCCGGGCGACGCTCGCCCACCTGTCGGATGCCGTCGGACTCTCGGTCTCCGCCGTGCAGTCACGACTGCGGCGGCTGGAGACCCGCGGTGTGATCAGCGGATATCGCGCCATCCTCGATCCCGAGCTGGTCGGGACCCCGCTGTCGGCCTTCATCGAGATCACTCCGCTCGACCCGGCGCAGCCCGACAACGCCCCCGAGCTGCTCGAGCACCTCGTCGCGATCGAGGCCTGCCATTCCATCGCGGGTGACGCGAGCTACATGCTGTTCGTGCGGGTCGCCTCACCGCGGGCACTGGAGGAACTGGTCCGGGACATCCGGCTCGCGGCGAACGTCAGCACCCGCACCACGGTCGTGCTGCAGACGTACTACGAGCATCGGCCGATCATCGCGGTCGCCCCTGACGTCTCCGCGTAGCCGACGGGCGTCCTGGGCGACGATCGTCATCTTGCCATGCTGTCACATAGTGTCTAAAGTCACTATGTGACTAATTCCGATCGATCGACGACTCCCACGACCGCTCGCCCCGGTGTGCGTGCAGCGACGGGAGCGATGAGGCGCCTGGCCCGCGACATCGTCGCCATCATCCAAGAGCACCGACGCGCCTTCCTTGTCCTGAATCTCGCGTACGTCGGCATGTTCGGCATCGGGATCCTCGCCACCGCGCTGGTCCCCGAGCTGCGACCGGGTGGCCTGGGTGCGCTGCAGGCGGAGCCCGGCACGGGCGGACTCGGAACGGTGATCGGCGACGCGTACCGCAGTGGCAGCATCGCGATCGCTGCCGTGGTGACCTTCGCCGTCAACCTCGTGTCCGCATCGCTGCTGCAGACAACGGTTCCGTCCCTCGTGATCCCGTTCCTGGGAGTCGCGGCGACGCTGGCTCGGGGTCTCTCCTGGGGCGTGCTCTTCACTCCCTTCGGCGCCGAGGATCCGACGTTCCTGGTCCACTGGGTGACCCTCGCGATCGAGGGCGCGGCCTACGTCGTCGTCGGTTTCGCCGCGTGGGTGCATGGACGCAGGTTTCTGCAGCCGCAGCGCCACGGCTTCGAGACGCGAAGGGCCGGATATGTGGGCGGCCTCGTGGCGACGCTGAAGCTCTACGTGCTCGTGATCGTGCTGCTCATCCTCGGCGCGCTGTACGAGGCCGTCACCGTGATCCACCTCATCGCGTGAATCGCGATGCCTGGTACCGTCGCGGAGTGACAGAGATGCTGATGCCGATCGATCTGCGTCGCAACCCCGACGCCAGACTGCAGGTGTCGCGCATCGCCGCCGAGCTGTTCTGGCGTGACGGCGTCGCAGCGACCCGCGGCGAGGACATCGCCGCTGCCGCGGGGATCGCGACGCGGACGCTGTGGCGGTACTTCCGCTCGAAGGAGTCATGCGTCGAGCCGATCCTCGCCCAGCTCGGCCGACGTTTCTCCACGGTGCTCCGCGCCTGGCCGCTCGAGATCGGACTCGCGGACTACCTGACGGCGGCGAGCGTGCCGGGCCCCGCCGACTTCTCGACGGACGACATCGCGGCGATGCGCATCGTCGTGATGGGATTCGACGAGCCGGCGCTGCGCAGCGCGTGGCTCATGGTCTGCGATGAGGCCGAGCGCGAGGCGGCAGCCGTCTTCGCCCCTCGGCTCGGGCTGCCGGCCGATGCGGATGCCGCGCGTCAGGTGGCGGCGTCGATCTCGGGGGCGATCCGCGCGCAGAGCGATGCGATGAGCCGCGACTACGTCACCGCGGGAATCGTGCCGCGCAGCGAGGACGTACTCGAGCAGCTGGTCACCGCGATCGTGGACGCGAGCAACGGGCGTGTCGGGCCGGCCGTCTGAGGCCTCGACCGTCACCGCGACATTCGCGACGCGCGCGGGTGGCTGCGCGCAGGGGGTGCGCGATGTCGGATGCCTGGGGCATCATGATCGTGCGGCCTCTCCGCCGCACCGACATCTCCGTCGCATCGACATCCGGGAGCATCCATGTCCTTCCAGGCCTACCTCGACAAGGTCGAGACCCAGACCGGTCTCACTCCTCGACAGTTCATCCGGCTCGCCGAGGAGCAGGGTTTCGACGCCACGACGAAGTCGACGGTCGTCCTCACCTGGCTCAAAGAGGAGTATGGCCTGGGGCACGGTCATGCCCAGGCGATGGTGCACGTGATCCTCAAGGGTCCGAAGATCAGCGACAAGCATGTCGGCAAGGGCGGGGCGCACGGCGACGCCTCCGACACGCTCTGGCTCGACGGCAAGGACAGCAACCCGAACGCCTGACCCCCGTCCGCCGAATCGTCAGAGAAAGCGAGCAGCACCATGGCAGTACGCGTCGACCTCAACGTCTCTCTCGACGGGTTCGCGACGACCACCGATCAGACGCCGGAGAACCCGTTCGGCGATGACTGGGGCCGACTCGTGGCGGCCTACACCGCGACGCGCACCTTCCGCGCGCGGGTGTTCGGCGATGACTCGGGCGCGGGGACGACCGGCGTCGACGAGAAGTACGCGCACGCCTATTTCGCGGGCATCGGCGTGGAGATCATGGGCGCGGGGATGTTCGGGTTGCACCAGCATCCCGACGATCCCGAATGGCAGGGGTGGTGGGGCGACGCTCCGCCGTTCGAGGTGCCGGTGTTCGTGCTGACGCACCGGTCACGCGACTCGATCGAGTTCGCGAACGGCACGGTCTTCCATTTCGTCGAGGCGGCCCCCGCGGAGGTCCTGCAGCGAGCCGTGGAGGCGGCGGGCGACGCCGACGTGCGCATCGGCGGTGGGGTGGACGTGGTGCGGCAGTTCCTGCAGGCGGGGCTGGTCGACCGGGTGCACCTCGCGGTCAACCCGCTCGTGATCGGCAGCGGGGAGCGCATCTGGGACGGACTGCGCGGCATCGAGAACGACTATGCGCTGCACACCGAGGTGGCCGAGAGCGGTGTCGCTCACCTCACCTTCCGCCGCGACTGAGGGGCGGGCGCACCGGCGCACATCGCCGCCCCCAGTAGGATTCCGAGCGTGGCAGCATCCTCGAAGCGCAAGAACACCTCCGCCCGCGTGAGCGGCAATCCCGCGAAGCGGGCGAGTGGCGACCCGGCCCGGCGACCCGTCATCGAGGCGGGCCCGGTCACGATCGGCGACTGGGTCGGCGCCGCGCGTCTGCGCACCCTGCCGCTCGCCGTGGCCCCCGTCGTGATCGGCACCGGCGCCGCGCGCAGCACGGGACCGGAGTTCCACTGGGTGATCGCTCTGGCGTGCCTGGCGGTCGCCGTGCTGCTGCAGATCGGCGTGAACTTCGCGAACGACTACAGCGACGGCATCCGCGGCACCGACGCCGTGCGTGTGGGCCCGGCGCGTCTCACCGCATCGGGGCGCGTGACGCCGCGCACCGTGCTCGTGATCGCACTCGTGTTCTTCGCCCTCGCCGCCGCCGTGGGCATCGCGATCGTCGTGCGCACCGAGCAGTGGTGGATGCTGGCGATCGGCGCGGCCTGCATCATCGCCGCCTGGTTCTACACGGGAGGCAAGCGCCCGTACGGGTACAACGCTCTCGGCGAGGTCTTCGTCTTCATCTTCTTCGGGCTCGTCGCGACCCTCGGCACCACCTGGGTGCAGGTGTTCGCGCTGCCGCAGCAGGCCTGGCTCGGCGCCGTCGCCGCCGGTCTGTTCGCCTGCGCCGTGCTGCTCGCCAACAACCTGCGCGATATCGACCAGGACCGCCTGGTCGGCAAGAGAACCCTCACCGTGCTGATCGGCGCGCCGGCCACCCGGGTGCTGTTCACGCTGTTCGTGCTGGTGCCGTTCGGCATCCTCGTCGTCATCGCGCTGCTGTATCCGATCGCGTGGATCGGACTGCTCGCCCTGCTCGCGGGGCTGCCGGCGATCCTGATCGTCTGGACGTACCGTCAGCCGAAGGAACTGGTCATCGCCCTCGCCCTGACGTCGCTGACCGCCCTTCTGTACGCGGGCGCCCTGTTCTGGGCGCTCGCCGGCTGACTCGGCCGCATCCCCACAGCGGGGGAGTGCGCGCGGTGGCGTGCGCGGAGGAAGAGTGCGCGCGCCCGGGGGACAGGCGGGTCAGTCCTCGCGGCGGGTGATGCCGCCGTCGATCGCGGCGTCCTCGGCATCCGCATCGGCCTGTTCGGCGGAGCCACGGCTGTCGCGTCGTGCGACGATGCGCGCCGATGCGTCGGTGAGAGGTGCGCGCAGGAAGAGCATCGAGATGCTCACCCCGATCAGGGCGGCGAAGATCGCGGCGAGCCACCAGTACTCCCGGAAGATCGGGAAGAAGAACCACATGATCGCGAGCGGCACGAGGAATGCCAGCAGTCGGAGCACGGTGTAGACGAGGAAGGGTGCGCGGTTCTTCACCCGGCCAGTCTACGTTCGCGACCTGAGGCGTCGCCTGTCAGCTCCCGATCCCCAGATCTCGCAGGGGGATGCCGCGGATCACGCGCCTCCACGGGTGCTCGCCGAGCGACCACAGAAGCGCCGCGTCGACATCGAGAGCGAGGTCCTCGCATCCGACGGGGAGCGGCGTCGTGTCCCGCACCAGCCCCTCGCGCGGTCCGGACCACAGTGTGCCGGGGTGCATCAGGTCGGACTGCGACACGAGATGCCGGTCTCCCCAGCGCACGGCGCCCTGCATGTGGCGGATGCCGGGCGAGAACCGGGCCTGCTCGTGGAACGAGTCCTCGTCGGTCGCCGGCACGGTGAACTCGGCGATCCTGCCGGTGTCGTCCCTGCTGTATTCGCCGATCAGCACCCGGCGCAGCGGCGTGCCGTCGTCGTCGAACACGCGCCCGAGGTACGAGCAGCGCAGCTCGATCGGGTGCACGCGGGTGCGCACGGCGACGAGCGCCGTGCCGCGGAGCCCGTAGCGGGACGCGCCCGCGAGGCGGCGTGCGTCGGCACCGCGCACCCGGCGGATGCGCGCGAGATCGAACTCCCAGATCCCGCGTCCGGTGGCGGCGACGAACAGCCGGTCGTCGAACCATGCGAGCCCGCCGGCATGGATGGCTGCGGGCTGCAGCACGCCGTCCTCCTCGACGGCCAGCAGCACGTCGAGGTGCCGTGAGCGGTCGAGGTCGATGAACGCGACGCGGGAGGCGAGGTGATGGCCGTCGAGCTGCTGACGGAACCAGCTCACCGCGAGCCTGCGTCGGCCGTGCCAGATCCCGAGGTCGATGCCCTGCGGATACCAGCGTCGGGTCCACGACCGGGCGCTCAACCAGTGCAGCTCGACCGCGCCGCGGCGCTTCTGCCGCACCGGACGCCAGGTCGTTCCGAAGGGCCAGAGCATGCTCCCATCGTCGTGCATCACCGGGCGAGGGGGCGAATCCGACACCCGACGCACCTGGCGGCGTCTGACGTCACCGCGCGTTCACCCCCGCGTCCCCGACCGGCGACGAACGCCTGAGAGCATGCCGGGATCGCCGACCCGGGAGTCCCGTGCGCACACCGCTCGTCACCGTCATCCTGCCCGCCAAAGATGCCGGTGCCTTCATCGGCACGACTCTCGACACCCTGACCCGTCAGTTCGACGACCCGGGGGCGCTCAAGCTCGTCGCCATCGACGACGGCTCTCGTGACGACACCGGCATCCTGATGCGGCACTATGCGGAACGGTTCCCGCACGCGACGGTGCTCGTGAACGCGCGACCCCGGGGTCTCGCGAGCGCTCGCAATCAGGGACTCGAGCACGTCGAGGGCGACGCCTTCTGCTTCCTCGACGGGGACGACTGGATGCAGCCGCAGCGACTGTCGGTGCTGACCCGCCGTCTGCACGAACTGGACTGCGACGTCCTGCGCACCGATCACGTCACCGTCAGGGACGGCGTGCGCACGCTGGCGACGGCGCCCTACCCGTGGCGGGAGAGGGTGGTCTCACCGCGGGACGCGATCCTGCCCGATGACCAGCCGACCATGGTGGACTATCCGTTCGCGTGGGCGGGCATCCTGCATCGGCGGGTGCTCGACGACGGTCTCGCCGGCTTCACCCCGGGACTCTTCACCGCCGAGGACCGTCCGTGGATCTGGCGCCTGCACCTGCAGGCCCGCTCGTTCGCCGTGGTCGATGCCCCCGCCCTGCTCTATCGTCGCGGGGTGTCGACGTCGCTCACCCAGGTGCGCGATCGTCGCCAGCTCGACTTCGTGCGAGCGATGGCGGAGGTGCTCCAGCTCGTGGAGGCCGATCGCGAGGCCGAGCGCTTGCTGCCCAAGGCCGTGTGGAGCGTGCTGGCGCTGAGCTCGCGACACCTCGTGCGGTCCCGGCGGATGACCCCGGGACTGCGTGCCGAGATGCGCACCGCGGTCAGGGGGCTGCTCGCGAAGCTGCCGGACACCGAGGCCGCGGCCGTGCTCTCACGCCTCGACGGACCGCGACGGCGGGTGCTCGCACCCCACCTGCGGGCAGTCGGGAGGGCGGCATGACGCAGCTCTTCGCCCTGCACAGCGCGTACGGCCTCGCCACGGTGGCGGCGGCGCTCGACGGCGGACTGCTCGGCGCGCACGGCGAGCGCATCCTCGTGCCCTTCGTCTCGTCGCGCGTGCCGGAGACGTCGGTGGGGATACTCGCCGACCCGGCCCTCGCCACCCTGCGGGACCGCTTCGATCGGGTCGAGGATCTCGACGCGCTGCTCGGCCCCCTGCATCCGAGCGGGTGGCAGCCGGACGCCGCCGACCTGCCGCTGCTGCGCCGATTGCTGACGCGGGCCTGGCGGCTCGCCGACGACGACCTCGAGGTGTTCGTGCAGAGCCCGCAGGTCGCCCCGGCGCACACGCTCATGCTGCTGTTCCCGCACGCGCGACTCACGGTCGTCGGCGACGGGCTGATGACGTATTCGCCGATGCGCATCCGCCTCCCGCACACGGTGACGGCGCGGATCGGGGCCGTCGTGTACGCCGACGTCGTGCCCGGAGTGACGCCGCTCGTCGGGGGGACCGCGGCCGTGCCCGTGCCCGTCACGCCCGATCTCCTTCGCGCGGCTCTCGCAGAGACCGCCGAGGACGTCGACGACACGGCGGAGCTCGTCGATGCCCTCGGCGGGGAATCGACCGCGCTCGTGCTCGGACAGTACCTCTCGGCGCTGGGGCTGCTGAGCGAGCGCGAGGAGGTCGCCGCCCAGCGCGCGATGATCGACCGCGCGGCGCAGGATCGCCCCCTCCACATCGTGTTCAAGCCGCACCCCGCGGCTCCGCCTCGGCGCAACGACGCCCTGCGCGATCGGGCCGGAGTGCTCGGCATCGACTTCCGCGAGTACCACGGTGCGCTCGCCGCGGAGGCGTTGGCGGAGCGCATCGACGCCGGGGTCGTCGTCGCAGGGTTCTCGACCGCGCTGCCGACCGTGCACGCGCTGTTCGGACGGGATATCGACGCGGTGGGCACCGCCGAGGTGCTCGCACGGCTGACCCCGTACGAGAACAGCAACCGCGTTCCCGCGACGATCGTCGATGCGCTCACCCGCCCGGACTCGCCCTACCGCGACCCCGAACGGATGCAGCTGCTGATCGACGCGGTCGGCTACGTCATGCAGCCCCTCGTCGCCGCTCATCTGCGTGGTCGTGCCGAGACGCTGCTGCAGAGCATCCACCCCGCCGATCGCGAGCGGTACTTCACCGCGGACCGGCTGGCCGAACTGCGGCTCCCCGGAGCCCCGGCCGAGACGATGGTGCGGCGGATGCTGCGGCCCGCGGGAGGCGTGGGTCGCACCGAGCAGGTCAGGCTCACCGTGCGGGGTGCGGGCCGACGCGTCGGTCGGGCCTGGCGCGTGCTCAGGGGGCGGTGACCGGAATGACCACGACGAGGACGAGGGCGGCGATGACGAACGGGACGGCGACGACGATGACCGACGCGACAATGACCGACGCGACGATGACGGACGCGACGATGACGAACGCGACGACGCCGGATGCGGGTGATCGCGGACGGGTGGTCGCGATCATCCCAGCGCGCGGCGGGTCGAAGGGGGTTCCGCGCAAGAACCTCAGGAGGGTCGGGGGGATGCCGTTGGTCGAGCGCGCCGTGCGCAGCGCCCTCGCGGTCCCCGACATCGATCTCGTCGTCGTCTCGACCGACGACGACGAGATCGCCGCGGTCAGCCGTGCCGCCGGCGCGCGCGTCGTGCGTCGTCCGGCCGCGCTCTCGGGCGACACCGCCTCGTCGGAGAGCGCGATCCTGCACGCCCTCGAGGACCTCGAGGCCGCCGGTGAGCGCATCGACGTCGTGGCCTTCCTGCAGGCCACGTCGCCGTTCATCCCGACCGGCGCGCTCGCCGCCGCCGTCCGCGAGGTCGGCGACGGTCGGGCGGACAGCGTGTTCGCCGCACACGAGACCTACGGATTCCTCTGGGGGCGCGGCGGCGGCACTGCTGCCGATGCGGCGGTCGCACTCAACCACGACGCCGCGCACCGACCGCGTCGTCAGGATCGGGAGCCGCACTACCTCGAGACGGGCGCGTTCTACGTGTTCCGCGCGGAGGGCTTCCGGGCGGCGGAGCACCGCTTCTTCGGTCGCATCCGCATCGCCGAGGTGCCGGAGTGGACGGCGATCGAGATCGACGACGAGCAGCAGCTGCGGATCGCGCGAGCGCTCGCCGCGCTGCATGAGACGCCGGAGCGCATACCGGTCAAGGCCGTGGTCACCGACTTCGACGGGGTGCACACCGATGACACCGCGAGCGTCGACGCCGACGGTGTCGAGCGGGTGCGGGTGAGCCGCGAGGACGGCATGGGGGTCTCGCTGCTGCGGCGGGCCGGCATCCCGATGCTGATCCTGTCGACCGAGGTCAATCCGGTGGTGCGGGCGCGCGCCGAGAAGCTCCGCGTTCCGGTGATGCACGGCATCGACGACAAGGAGTCGGCGCTGCGCGGCTGGGCGGCGGACGCCGGCATCCCGCTCGCCGAGATCGCCTACCTCGGCAACGACGTCAACGACCTTCCGGCTCTGCGCATCGTGGGGTGGCCGATCGCCGTGGCGAATGCGCATCCGCTCGTGCTCGCAGCGGCCAGGGTCGTGCTCCGTCGCCGGGGCGGACACGGCGCCGTCCGTGAGCTGATCGAACGGGTGTTGCCGGGCTGACCGGTGCCGGTAACCGCGTGGTCGTGCGGCGTTCACCCCCGGAGCGTACTCAGGGAGGACGGCATCTCGACGACCGGAGGAACCATGACTGTCAGCATCGGCTCACGCGTGATCGGCGGCGGCCACCCCGCCTATCTGATCGCCGAGATCGGCCTGAACCACAACGGCGACGTCGACATCGCCAAGCGCCTGATCGACGTGGCGGCGAAGGCCGGTGCCGACGCCGTGAAGTTCCAGAAGCGCACACCCGAGATCTCCACCCCCGAGCACATGCGCGACGTGCCGCGCGAGACGCCGTGGGGGACCATGAGCTACCTCGACTACCGCCGACGCGTCGAGTTCGGGCGTGACGAGTACGTCGCGATCGGCGACCATGCCACGATGCTCGGCCTCGACTGGTTCGCCTCCCCGTGGGACGTGCCGAGCGTCGACTTCCTCGAAGAACTGAACGTCGTGGCACACAAGGTGGCCTCCGCGAGCCTCACCGACACCGAGCTGCTCGTCGCGCTGCGCGAGACGGGCAAGCCGATCATCCTCTCGACGGGCATGTCGACGATCGAGCAGATCGATCGCGCACTCGCCACGCTCGGCACCGACCGGGTCGTGCTGATGCACGCCACCTCGACGTATCCGCTGGAGCCCGAGGAGGCGAACCTCCGCGCGATCGCCTCGCTGCGCGACCGTTACCCCGGCATCCCCGTGGGGTACTCGGGCCACGAGCGCGGACTGCAGATCTCTCTCGCCGCCGTGGCGATCGGCGCCGTCGCGGTCGAACGGCACATCACGCTCGATCGCACGATGTGGGGCTCCGACCACGCCGCCTCGCTCGAGCCGACGGGGCTCGAGCACCTCGTGCGCGACATCCGGGTGATCGAGACGGCCCTCGGCGACGGCGTGAAGCGGGTGTTCGACAGCGAGCGCGCGCCGATGGCGAAGCTCCGTCGCATCTCCGCATGAGCGGATCGGGCATGAGCGGATCGGGCATGAGCGGATCGGGCGCGAGCGGATCGGGCGCGCTCCGGGTCGTCGCGATCGCCGATGCCGACTCGTTCGTGAAGTGGTCGGCGTCGCTGCTCGGCGGCGTGGCCGGCATCCGTCCGCATCTGCTGATCGTGCAGACGCCCCTGACGGCCAGCGTCGCGCAGCAGCGCACGGCCCTGGCCGGAACCGGGATGCTGCCCGAGAACGTCACTCGGGTGGCCTTCGCGCAGGCCGCGGGGTGGCTCGAGGGGCAGCGCCCCGACGTCGTCCTGCTCGCCGGGCGCGGGCCTTTCGTGCGGCTCATGGGCCGGGTCGTCGACGTGCTCTCCCGTCGCCCGGTCGTCGTCACGGGCCTACCAGGCATGGCGATCCCCGCCCAGCGGGGCGCTCTGGAGTACCGCCGTCACAGCGACCTCCTCGTGGTGCACTCGCACCGGGAGGAGCGGGCCTTCGCCGACCTGGGACATCGGATCGGCGTGCAGGTGCCGACGGCGCTCGCCACGCTGCCGTTCGCACGCTCGAGGTCGCGGATGCTCGCGAGCGACCCGGCTAGGGTGCGCGCTGCGGTCGCCGACTCCGACCGTCACTCCCGCACCCTCGTCGCCGAGCGACCCGTGCCGCAGGGTCAGGCCCGCCCGGCGCGGCCGCCGGCGACCGACCTCGTGTTCGCGGCGCAGGCCCTGGTCCCCGTCTCCCGGGAGCAGAGAGACGAGATCGCGGCGACACTGGTGCGCGCGGCCGAGGCCGATCCGACCCGCCGTGTGGTGCTCAAGCTGCGCTCACGGCCGGGCGAGGCCGAGACGCACCTCGAGAACGCCCCGTACCTCGACCTGCTGCCGACGCGGTTGCCTCCCAACCTGGCGATCTCGTACTCGTCGATGGCCCAGGCGCTGTCGACGGCGGCGGGGCTCGTGACCGTGAGCTCGACTGCGGCCATCGAGGCCGTCGCCCTGGGGATCCCGGTCATCGCCCTGGATTCGTTCGGGGTCAGCAAGAGCCTGCTGAACACGGTGTTCGTCGGCAGCGGTCTGCTCGGCGGGCGCAACGAGGTCGTGGCCGGTCGGTTCCGGCATCCGCATCCCGACTGGCTGCGCGACAACTACTTCCACCCGTCCTCGGAATCCGCGTGGTGGTCGCACGTCGAGCATCTGGTCGCGCTGCGGCGCGCCGGAGCGCTGCCCGCGCGCCGGGTGACCGCCGCTCGCGGCGGACGGATGCACGAGGCATGGCACCGCGCGAGCGTTCTCGGCTCCGAGGATCGCACGCTCAGCGGCGCGGCCGCTCTCGCGATCGGAGTGCCCGCCACCGCGGCGCTGGCCGCCCTGCGCCGCGGTCGCGCGCCGGTGGGCGGCGGCACCTGGGCGGACGCGTCGACGGACTTCACGCTCGAACCGAACCCGTTCCAGGACTCGATCCGGCGCTGAGTGCCGATCTACCTCGGGGCTGAGGCGCGGCCGATGATCGAGGGCGGGTTCGGGTCATCCCATCGCTGGAAGGTCTGCACTCCCCAGAACACGGCGAACAGGATCAGGGCGACCGCTTCGCCGACGAAGACGATCGGAGTCTCCCCGAACGTCTGGCGGAAGAGAAGAGCCACGACGAGCAGCACGAGGTCGGCGATCAGCAACCCCGAGATCCAGCGGTAGAGCGATCGTTGGCGAGGAGTGGGCGCACTCTCGCCCGGTTCGAGGGGGCCTCCCGCATGGAGGATCGGGACCGCCGAGAACACGCCGAAGAACAGCAGAGTCACGGCGAAGTGGATGCTGTGCACGGGCCAGAAGTTGAATGGGAAGGACTCGTTCAGCGCAGGGGCGAATGCGAGGGCGACGACGACGACGGCGGTGGTGACCGCGATGATCGACACCAGTCGGGCCGAGCGATCCGGGGTGCGGGTGCGGTGGCGGATCACCGCCGTCGCGACGACCACGGCCACGACCACGACCACATAGACGGCGATCCCCGCCTTGGCGGTGCCGATGTCCTCCGCCGGAATGCAGTCCACCGTGACCGGGCAGGGCAGGTGACCGACCGCACGAGGATCGGCGAGGCCCGTCGGAACGATCGCGATGAGGGGCGCGAACACCGCGCAGACATCGAGGAGAGTCGTGGCACGGCTCCGTCCGGAGAGCGCGAGGAGCACGACGGATGCCGCGAAGAGCGCTCCGACGAAGACATCGCGCCCGGGGGTGTAGAAAGCATGGCTGATCGAGGCGAGCGGCTGCCATCCGAACACCAGCGGCTCCCACGTCACGACGACGCTCTGCAGTGCGACACTGACGAGCAGCGTGAAGACGATGAGCACCAGGGCGAGACGCAGGTAACGGTGGGTCTTCTGCGGGGTCGTCGCGGGGGGAACTGCGGCTGTCATGAGGCGACCGTACACCGCTGCCCCTTCGCAGCTGCGCCTCGCACTCACCGCACCGAGCGCGAGCACCTGCATCCCGTGTGTGATATTCCGGGCGGCCGCGTAATGATCCGTGATCTCGCGCGTCTCTACAGGGGAGGGCCCTCTGCGGCCCTTCCCCCGGCACTCTCTGCCGGGCGGCCGCAGCCTTTCCTGGCTCCGGCGGGGGAAGGCGCGGGGGCGTCTTCCCCCTTTTCCGTTCCGACCTCTTCTGCCCCTCACGGGTGTGGTCGTGCGGTGCGGAAACGTCGCAGGGCGACGCGCTGCGCCATGATCCGACGCACTCTGTCAACCCCCGCAACGATTCTCGCCATCGGCGACGGGGCCGGGTAGCGTCGTCATCATCGCGGCGATCCGGGCGGTCCCGGGCCTCAGCTCATACCTGACGGCGTTGCGGGTTCGACTCCCGCCGTCGCGTCCACTTCGAGGCATGCGTGCCTCTCACGAATCACTCGTGCCAGGCACTCTCGCGGTCAGAGGCCGAGCGCATCCAGCCGTTCCTCGAAACGCACCTGCACGTCCTCGGGCTCGGCGCCCTCGCTGTCCGCCCAGGTCGCATCGAGATCTCTGCGCACCGACTCGGGCAGAGCGGCGAACTTCGTGTCCCACGAGTCAATGGGGGTCCAGTATCCGACGACCTTGAACCGGGTCGCGGGAAGGCCGAGCTCTCTCCTGAGGTACTTGCGGGCGTCTCGCAGGGCGACGGTCTCGCCCGCGACCCAGACGTATCCCTCGTCGAGCGCGAGTCGTTCGTCGACGATCCCCCGCACCAGCTGGCCGAGAGCACTGGGGCCGTGACCGTTGCCGCCGACCACCCACGTCACGTCGGCCTCGGCGCCGAAGTCGAAGGCGCCCCGATCGTGCTCTGGCGGCACCTCGACGACGATCCTGGTGCGGACGCCGGCGGGGGTGTCCACGGCGATGCGTGCGGCGGCGGGCAGTCCCGTGAGGTCGCACACGAGCACCTGCCAGGTGATGCCCGCAGGCGGCGAGTACAGCCCTGTCGGCGAGGTGAAGCCGAGCATGTGCCCCGGCTCGGCGCGCGCCGCCCACGGTCCCGCGACCCCCGACCGGTGGATCACGAAGTCGATGTCGAGTTCACCGGCCTCCGGGCGCACGCCGCTGATCGTGTACGTGCGCATCGGAGACTCGGGCGCTCCCTCGGGGGTCTCCCACCAGTCGCCCGCAGGGACGGGCAGTGAGACGGCCGTCGGGTCGTCTCCGTGCGGGAAGAAGACCCGCACGTATTCGTCGCCGACGCCCGTGCTGAGGAACTCGGAGACATCGGCGCCCCCGAGAGTGACGCGGGTGAGCATCGGGGTCAAGGTGGTGGTGTGGGTGACGATGCCGCGGTGGATGTTCACGGAGTCCCTCTCTGCTCGTTCGGGGGGAGAAGCTCGTTCGGGGGGAGATGCTCGTTCGGGGAGCGATGGAGCTGCGGACCTTCCGTCTGCGCCAGCCAGAAGCGGCGATAGAGCCCGTCGGTCGCCAGCAGGTCACGGTGCGTTCCGCGTTGGGCCGCGCGCCCCTCGGCGAACACGATGATCTGCTCGGCGGTCGACACCGGCTCCAGTCGATGCGCGATGAGCACGGTCGTACGGTCCCTGCGCAGCACCCTGATCGCCGCTTCGACGGCGTCGCGGTGGTGGAGCCCGACATCGGCCGTCGCCTCATCGAGGATCACGACGGCGGGGTCCGCGAGCAGCGCCCGTGCGATGGCCAGCTGCTGGATGCGTCCCTCGTCGATCCGGGCGCCCGCATCGTCGGAGGTCAGCGAGTCGACAGCCCACTCGGCACCGACGGCGATGAGCGCGGCGACCATCTGGTCGTGGGTCGCCGCGGGAGCGACCAGGCGCAGGTTGTCGGCGATCGTGCCGCGGAACCGGTGCAGCTCCTGCGAGAGGTAGTACGGGACGGTCGTCTCGGGTTCCACGTCGACGACGCCGGATGTCGGCGGGTGATGCCCCGCGATCACACGGGCGAGGGTGCTCTTGCCCGAACCCGACGAGCCGACGAGCGCGGTGGTCGTGCCCGGCGCGATGCTCAGTGTGACGTCGCTGATGCCGCGCCCCGTCGTCGGGTATCGGTAGCCGACATCGCGCAGCTCGATCCCGACCCTCGGGCGGACGACGGGCTCGCGGTCGCCGACACCGACCGGCGCTTCTCGCGGCGTCGCCGGAGCGAGGTCGATGACGCCCACGAGCCTGGCGAGTCCGATCGCCGCGCGCTGGATGTCGTCGAGACCGAAGATGAGCTGACCCACCGGATCGAAGAGTCGATGGAACAGCAGCGCCGCAGTGGTGACCATGCCGACGGTGACCGCGTCGCCCGCGTGCAGCAGGAACCCCGTCGCGAGGATGGCACCCAGGCCGACCAGCTCTCCGGCGTTGATCCAGCGGAACAGACGGTTGCGCACACGGACGCCCTCGACCTGCATCCGGATCGAGTCCTCCGCCCGCGTGCTGACCCGTTCGAGCGCGTGGTCCTGCTCGCCGAGAGCGGTGAGCGTCTCGATGCCCTCCACCGCCTCGAGCACGGCCTGGCTGCGTGCGGCCTCGCGCACGCGCACCTCGCGGAACACCACGCGAGAGCGACGGAGGAACGCCCGGGTGCCCAGCAGGTAGAACGGCACACTCGCGATGCCCGCGAGAGCGAGCCGGGGATCGAGCGCCGTCAGAGCGAGCACGGAGACCCCGATCGCGAACCCCGCCGACAGCAGCACCGGCACGACGTTGCCGCCCGCCTCGGCCACCGCATCGACGTCACCGGTCACCCGGGAGAGCAGGTCGGCCGTCTCTCCGTCATCGACCGTGCTCACCGGCAGACGCATCGCCGAGGCGAACACGTCCTCACGCAGGTCGGCCAGCACATCCTGAACCAGTCCGGCCAGCACACGAGCGGCCCAGAGCATCGCCAGGGCGGCGCCGACGGCGCCGGCTCCCGCGGCGACGACCCAGCCGGCGACGACCGCGATGCCCGCATCGTTCGAGACCGCGTCGACGATGCGGCCGAGGCATGCGGGCAGCACCACTCCCAGTGCGGACGCGACGAGGAACAGTGCGGCGGTCGCCACCGCCCGTCCGCGGTGGCGGCGCAGCAGCGTCGCGATGACGACGCGCACCCTGGCGCCCGTCGCTATCGGCAGCAGCGGGGCCGGGGCCTCAGTCATGGGCGGCATCCGTGTCGTCGGGCGACAGGTCGATGACCCGATCGCAGGCGCCGAGGAGCACCGGTGACGTGCTGATCACGATGGTCGTCCGGTCGAGCGCGGCCAGCGCTGCGGCGATGTGCGCCTCGGTGATGGCGTCGACGGCCGAGGTCGGCTCGTCGAGCACCAGCACGTCGGCGTCGGTGTGCAGTGCGCGTGCGATGCCGATGCGCTGACGCTGGCCCCCCGAGAGTCGTCTGCCGGCCTCGCCGACCTGGGCGTCCCACCCACCGGCCTCGGTGATCGTGTCGTGCAGGGCGGCGACCGCCGTCATCTCGGGTGACGGGGCGGCTGTGGCGCCGTGGCCTCCCACGGCCTCGCGCAGCGTGCCGCTCATGATGGTCTGACGGTGGGGCAGCGCGACGACGCGTCGGCGGTACTCCTGCGGGTCCAGATGCCTCGGGTCGTGCAGGGCGCCGTCGATGGCGACCGCGACCGCGTCGGGGGCGGGAGGCGTGCGAAGCCCCAGCAGCCGCGAGAGCGCGCGGGCCTCGTCGCTGTCGGAGGGGCGGATGCCGAGCAGCTCGCCGCGGCGCACATCGATGTGCGGGGACCCCTCGGGGCCGGGGCGGAACGTCAGAGCGATACCCGCCTCGACGGGGCGTCGCTGCGCGGAACGGGGCGCGGCGAGCGGGACGTCGAGCAGATCGTCCGTGTCGATCATCTCGGCCAGTCGCTTCGCCGAGGCGAGCTTGTGGATCCAGTTCGAGGGGAACGATCCGGCGTACGCGAGGGATCCGCTGAGGAACTGCGCGAGACCGAGCACGGTGACGAGCTCGCCGATGCTGATCTGTCCCTCGGCGGCGAACCACGCCGACAGTCCGGCGAGCGCGGTCGTCGCCACCGCGGCGAGCACGGAGCTCACCGCGTCGTACGCGGCGAGAGATCGCCCGGCGGTCGTCGCCGCGATCCGGCTGGCGCCACTGGCCGTGACGTATCTGCGCACCGCCTCCTCACGGGCCCCGATGCCGACGAGCACCCGGAACCCGGCCATGAAGTCGGCCGCGACGGCGCCGGCCTCCGTCGCGGCGCGCTGCTCTGCGGCGCCTCGGCGTTCGATAGGGCGTGAGACGATCCGCATCGTGACCATCATCGCGAGCGTCGAGGCGAACACGACCAGCGTCGCGATCGGCGAGATCACCAGCATGGCGAACGCGGCGCCCGCGATCGCCGCGATCGTCGCGCACTGCTGCGCGACCGACCACGCGACGCCCGCCACGCGATAGGTGTCGGAGGTGACGAAGGTCAGCGCCTCACCGGGGGTCATCGCCCGTCGGGAGAGGCGAGGGCGCAGCATCCGCGAGAGCGTGAGGTGGCGCAGCGCCTGCTCGCCGTAGCCGTAGACGCCGACCATCAGACGGGATGCGGCCTGGTAGCTCGCGGTCAGCACGAGGAACGTGCCCAGGAGCACACCGAGCCACAGCGCGAGAGCCTCCGGGTCGGATGGCAGCACGGCGCGGTCGATCGTGGCGCCGATGATCACCGGGATCGCGGCCTCGGTGAGCGAGTGCACGATGAGCAGCGTGGTCGCGGCGGTCAGGGTGATCCCGCGTCCCTGCGAGGTGAGGGCGAGCGCGAAGAGCCGGCGGGGGGTGGTCGTCATCGCGTCCGCCGCCCCAGCGGCAGCACGAGCGGAGTGCCCGATACCGGATCGGTGATCACCGTGCAGGGCAGGTCGTACACGGCCTCGACGAGTTCGGCCGTGATGATCTCCCGCGGATCTCCCTGCGCCACGATCTCGCCGTCCCGCATCGCGACGAGGTGGGTCGCGTAGCGGGCGGCGTGGTTGAGGTCGTGCAGCACCGCGACGAGGGTCGTGCCGCTGCGGTGCAGATCGGCGAACAGTTCCATGAGGTCGATCTGGTGGGCGATGTCGAGGAAGGTCGTCGGCTCGTCGAGCAGCAGATGCCTGGTCTGCTGAGCCAGGGCCATCGCGACCCAGACGCGCTGGCGCTGACCGCCCGAGAGCTCGTCGACGAGGCGTCGAGAGAGGTCGGTCACGCCGGTGGCGGCCATGGCCTCGGCGACGGCTCGCTCGTCGGCGCTGCTCCACGTGCGCATCGCGCTCTGATGCGGAAAACGGCCGCGCCCCACGAGATCGGCGACCGTGATGCCGTCGGGCGCGATCGACGACTGGGGGAGGAGGCCCAGCTTCTTCGCGGCATCCTTCGGCTTCAGGGAGCGCAGCTCGGCGCCGTCGAGCAGCACGGTCCCTGTGCTCGGACGCAGCAGCCGGGCGAAGCCGCGCAGCAGCGTCGACTTGCCGCACGCGTTGGGGCCGATGATGATCGTGAACGAGTCATCCGGCACCTCCAGCGACAGCCCCGAGACGATCGGGGTGTCGGAATAGTTCAGTGTGATGTCGCGGGCCTGCAGCGAGGTGGTCATCGGTGGTCCTTTCAGGCGCGGCGCGCGTACTGGGCTGCCAGCAGCCAGGCGAGATAGATCCCGCCGACCGACACGGTCACCACGCCCACCGGCACGGAGACGAGCTGGGCGAGGGTGTCCGAGACGACGACGAGTGCGGCGCCCGTGAGCATCACGGGGACGGTGCCCATCGGCGTGTTCGATCGGGTGAGTCGCTGCGAGATCTGCGGGGCGGCGAGGGCGATGAACGAGATCGGACCCGCGGCGGCGGTGACGAGGGCGACCAGCGCCACCCCGAACACCATCGCGGCGAGCCTCGTGCGTCCGGGGCTCACGCCGAGGGCGGTGGCCGCGTCGTCGCCCATCTCGAGCACCGGCAGGGTGCGGTTCAGAGGCAGGGAGGCGAGGGTGACGACCGCGAAGACGATCGCGGCGGGAACCAGCTGGTCGAATCCGAGGGAGGCGAGGGAGCCGGCGCCCCAGGTGGCCGCCATCATGGCCTTCTCGACGCTGACCGAGATCAGGATCCAGGAGGTGAGCGACCCGAGTCCCGCCGAGACGCCGATGCCCACGATGATCAACCGGAACGACGACAGCGTGTTCCTGTGGGCGAGCACGTAGACGAGCAGAGCGGTGATCAGCCCGCCGACGAGAGCGCCGACCGCCTTGAACATGTAGGTGTTCAGCTCGAGCACGACCATCATCAGGGTCACGCCGAACTGGGCGCCGACGCCGAAGCCGATGATGTCGGGGGAGCCGAGCGGGTTGCGGGTGAGCGACTGGAAGATGCCGCCGGCCAGCGCGAGGGCGGCTCCGCAGAGCACCGCGAAGAGCACACGCGGCAGTCGCCATTCGAAGACGACCTGGCGGATGTCGGGGTCGGATGCCGGGTCGACGATCGCGCGGATGACCGAGGGGAAGTCGACCTCGTAGGCGCCGATCGTCATCGATGCGAGGCCCGCCGCGATGATCACCGCGACGAGGACGGCGCTCACTGCGACCGCGCGCACCGGGATGAGTGCCGCGACCCGCGAGGTCTCGATGCGGAGCAGCCGGCGACCGTGGTCGACGGGGGTGAAGTCCCGGGTCCGCCGGTCGTGAGAGGACAGGCGTCGCTGGTCGATGCTCACAGTCCGCTCACCCGCTTGCGACGGACGAGGATGATCAGGATCGGTGCGCCGAGCAGCGCCGTGACGATGCCGACGCGCAGCTCGCCGCTGGGCAGCACGATGCGGCCGAGGACGTCGGCGAGAAGCAGGAAGGCGGGGCCGATGATCATCGAGTACGTGAGGACCCAGCGCTGATCGGGCCCGGTGAACCAGCGCACGACGTGCGGGATCATGAGGCCGACGAAGGCGATGGGGCCGGCGGCGGCGACGCTCGTGCCGGCGAGGATCGTGACGGCGGCGATGACGAGCACGCGCGTGACGCGCACGCGCGCCCCGAGCGACTGCGCCAGGTCGTCGCCCAGTGCCAGGGCGTTCAGCGAGCGCGCGCACAGCAGTCCGATGAGCAGGCCGGTCGCGATGAGCGGAGCCGCCCAGGCGAGCTGGTCGAGGGTGCGCCCGCCGATGGATCCGACTCCCCAGAAGCGCATGACCTGCAGTGTGCCGAGATCGCGCAGCACGATCGCGGTCGTGAAGCCGGTGAACGCGGCGCCGAGCGCGACCCCCGCGAGTGTGAGCTTCATCGGTGTGGCGCCAGAGCGCCCGAACGAACCCAGCGCGTAGACGAGCATCGTCAGCACGAACGCGCCGAGCAGAGCGAAGGGCACGTAGGCGCCAGGGGTGGTGAGACCGAGGATGCCGACGGCGAACGTGACGGCGAACGAGGCGCCCGCGTTCACCCCGAGGATGCCGGGGTCGGCCAGCGGGTTGCGGGTGAAGGCCTGGATCAGCCCGCCGCAGACGGCGAGAGCGGCTCCGACGACGATGCCGAGCAGCGTGCGGGGCACGCGCAGCTCCCTGACCATCAGATGCAGCGGGTCGTCGTCGTCGTATGCGAAGAGCGCGTGCAGGACCGTCGCCGGGTCGATCGCACGGTTTCCGATCGCCAGCGAGGCGACGGCGGCGGCGGCCAGGACGATCACCGACACGATCAGTCCCGCCGCGAGCATGCCGGTGCGGCGCGGGGAGCCGTCTGCACGACTCCCCGCGCCGGTGTTCGAGACGTCCGTGCCGTCTTCCGTCGCCAAGGACATCTCTCGGATCACTCGCCGGCGATGGTCGGCTCGCCCTGCAGTGCGGCGGCGAGGTCGTTGACGTACTTCGGCAGGATGTACTTCAGCGAGAGCACGGTGGGTGCGCTGATCGCCGATGCCTCCGCGGCGTCGGCGTAGATCACGTAGGAGCCGGCCTCGATCGGCGCCCAGCGGGAGACGACCTTGTTCTCGACCGTGTACGTGCCTTCATCCGCGCTGCCGCCCCATGCGGCGAACAGGTCGGCCTGCACATCGTAGAGCTTCTCGAGACTCACGCCGGTGTACCAGTTGTCGCCCTCGGCGCTCGCCAGGAAGCTGTCCATGGCCGACGTCGAGGTGAAGCCGAGCGCCTCGGTGATGCGCACGCGCGGGTCGTACTCGAGGTAGACGCCGAGGTCGGTGCCGCCCTCGTTCAGGGTCAGGCCCCAGACGAACGTCTTGTCGTCGAACTCGGGGTGCTCGTCGGCGAGGGTGGTGATCATCTCCTCGGTCTCGGCGATCAGCTCTTCGGCCTTCGCGTCCTCCGACATCGCCGTGCCGATCGTGCGGGTCATGTCCTCCCACGTGCTCGGGTCCCAGGCCCGCTCGATGTAGGGCACGGTCGGTGCGATCTCGGTGAGGCGCTCGTACTCGACGTCGGTGACTCCCGAGTAGAGGCTCAGGATGAGGTCGGGCTTGAGCGCCTTGATCGCCTCGTAGTTGGGGCCGTCCTCCGTGAAGGGGATGATCTCGGGCGTCTCGCCGTACTCCTCGGTGACGAAGTCCTCGAACCAGGGCTGGTAGCCGCTCTCGTCGGCGCCCCAGACCTCTTCCATGCCGACCGGGTTCGTGCCGAGGGCCGCGACGATGTCGGGGGTCATCCAGCCGAGGGTCACGATGCGCTGCGGCTTCTCGGGGATGATCGTCTCGCCGTGGGCGTGCTCGATGACCACGGCATCGCCGGATACGGATGCGGGGGCGGATTCCGCGGTGTCGGCCGGTGTCGCGCACCCCGCGAGGGTGAGGGCTGTCGCGATGGCGGCCGCGATGAGCGCGGCACCGCGGCGGGTCTTCGGGCGCGCAGAAGCGTGCGTCATGATTCTCCTTCAGAGAGAGGGGAGGGGCGTGCCGCGTCCACGCGGCGGGAAGTTAGGTAAGCATGCCCTAACACAACGATGCTAGGACGAGGATTGCGCGCTGAGTGTCGATAGACAGACGACTTGTGTCGCTGAATCGACAGTCCGTGGTCATCCCGGGAGCGTCATCGCCAATACAGCTGATGAACCGGGTCGGCCTGCACGCGCGCCACATGCTGCCGGGGGGTCGTGCCGAACCGTTCTTTGAACGCCGCGGAGAACGCGCTGGTCGTGGCGTACCCGCAGCGGTGGGCGGCGGCGCCGATGGGGGTGCCGTCGACGATCAGTCGGGCGGCCAGTGTCATCCGCACCCCGGTTCGCCACCGGCCGAACGTCATGCCGACGTCGTTCTGGAAGATGCGCAGGACGGTGCGCTCGTGAAGCCCGTGGGCTCCGAACAGATCCCGCGCACTGCGGGGGTCGCCGGGGTCGGCGAGCACGGCCTGCACGAGCGATCTCACCCGTTCGTCGGCCGGCATGGGCACCTCGCCCCAGCCGTCTGCGGTCTCTGCCGACGGGTGCTGCAGCATCTCGATGAGCACCGACTGGATGCGCACCCGCAGCTCGGTGGGCATGTCGTTCACCCCGAGGTGCAGGAGCATCTCCTGCACGGCTCGCGGCACCAGCACCTGCACGATGTCATCGATGGGGGAGAGCAGCGACGCATCGGAGATGTAGGTGTAGCACCCCGTCGAGTCGCGTTCGTGGCGGGCGGTGTGCGGCGTGCGTGCGGGGATCCACAGGCCCTGCCCGGGCGCGAGGCGCCACATGGCATCCTGCAGCTGCACCCAGACCGTGCCGCGGTAGCACCACGCGAGCATCGCATCGGGATGGGAGTGCGGCGGTGCGAGCGGCCGGGTGTCGGTGTCCTCGCCCGTGACGACCCCCGTGCCCATCAGGTACGGCTCGCGGATCGTCGACGGCTGCACCGGGCTCGCGGCCCACTCGTCCTGTCGATAGGAGTTCACTCTGTGCTCCGCGTCGGGCTCTATCGGGCGTCGCTCGCGGTGATCCGCGCCTCGACCGGGGCCCATCCGCTCTCGAGCACGCGGAACCCCGCATCGAGGATGCCGAGCTGGTCGCCGTTCTCGTTCACGAGCAGCTGCATCTGCAGCACGAAACGCGAGTACACGCGGATCTCCGGGGTCGGCGCCGTCAGTCCGAGCTCGTCCGCGATCGCATCCGCCAGGGCGTCCTCGTGCCGCAGCCACATCCTCGCCGCGTAGTCGCGCAGCGCCGGAGTGGCGTTGAGGAAGTCGAGGAAGATCCGCGTCACGTCATTGCCGTGTTCGTCGATGTTCGCGCCCACTTCGGCCGTGTAGAAGTCGCGGATCGCCTGATTGATCGTCACGCCGCCGGCGCGCTCGCGAACGGCGGAGACCAACCGGTCGCGCTGCTCGTCGTCCTCGTCGAAGACGAGCGCCTCCTTCTGCGGAAAGTGCGCGAACACGGTGGTGGGAGAGACGTCGGCGGCGTCGGCGACCTCGCGGATGCTGACGTTGTCGAACCCGCGCTCGAGGAACATCATCGTCGCGACGTCGGAGATGTTCTTCCGGGTCGCTGCCTTCTTGCGTTCACGGCGCCCGAGCGGCTCGGTATCGGTCATGCGTCCAGGGTATCGCGCACTCGTTCCAAAACTGGCTTGACACCAAAACTGGTATTGATACAGTTACGGAGTGACTACACCTAAAATCTCGTCTGCGCACGGCGAAAAGCGCGCGTGGCTCATGCTCGTCGTGCTGACGATGCTCACCGTCGTCGGCATGACCGTCGTGCTCCCCGTCCTGCCGTTCGTCGTGCTGCAGTACGTCTCGCACGAGGACGATCTCGCGATCTGGGTCGGCGTGCTCGAGGCGGTCAACGGCCTGTGCGCGTTCCTGGTCGCCCCGTTCCTCGGCCGGCTGTCCGATCGCTTCGGCCGCCGCCCCGTGATCATCGGCGCCGCATTCGGCGCCGCGTTCGCCATGACCCTGTTCGGCATCGGCGGCGCCATCTGGGTGCTCGTGCTCGCCCGCGTCATCCAGGGGCTCACCGCCGGCGACCTGCCCGCGCTGTTCGCGTATCTCGCCGACATCACCCCTCCCGAGAAGCGCGCTCAGCGCTTCGGTCTGCTCGGCGCGCTCTCGGGCATCGGCATGATGATCGGGCCGGCGATCGGCGGTCTGCTCGCCACCGTGAGCCTGCAGCTGCCGGTGTTCCTCACCGCCGCCGTCGGCCTGACGATCGCGATCCTCAGCATCTTCCTGCTGCCCGAGAGTCTCGCGCCCGAGAACCGCATCACGCGGATCGCGGTGCGCGACATCCAGCCGTTCGGAGTCTTCAGGGAGGCCTTCGGGCGCAGGGAACTGCGCGGCCTGATGATCGGCTTCGGCCTGCTGGCGCTGCCGTTCGGCTTCTTCGTCAACAACTTCAGCGTGCTGGCGCTGGATGCGGTCCAGTGGGGGCCGACGCAGATCGGTCTGCTCACGGCCGGCGTCGGCATCATCGACATCCTCATCCAGGGCCTGCTGCTCGGCATCCTGCTTCCTCGCATCGGCGAGCGCGGCGTGATCATCAGCGGCATCGTCGCGCAGGCGATCGGACTCACCGCCCTCGCGATCGTCGCCTCGATCTTCGCGCAGCCGTGGGTGTTCATCGTGGGCGCTCTCATGCTCGCCGCGGGGCAGGGGGCGTCGACCGCGGCGTTGGACGGTGCGATGTCGAATGCGGTCGGAGACGACGAGCAGGGATGGCTCGGTGGCGCGACGCAGTCGCTGAACGCGGCGATGGGCACGGTGGCGCCGCTGATCGCGGGCGCCCTCTACGTCACCGTGAGCCATGCCGCGCCGTACTGGCTCGGGGCTGCGCTCATGCTCGTCGCCGTGGTCGTCGTCGGCCGCGCACACATCGTGAACACCGCGAAGCGAGAATCCGTCGACACGGAGTCCGTCCGGCCGATCGAGCTCGCGCACGCCGACGGCTGAGATGGCGGGCAGGGACGGGCGTGGGGGAGGGATGATGGAGGCATGCCGTCATCCCACCGCCCGGGTCTGCGGGTCTCGTCGGGCCTCACCATCCCCGAGGCCGAGCTGTCGTGGCGGTTCTCGCGGTCATCCGGTCCAGGCGGTCAGGGCGTGAACACCGCCGATTCCCGCGTCGAGCTGGTGTGGGATGCGGGGGCGAGCGCATCGCTCACCCCCTACCAGCGCGAGCGACTTCTCGACCGGCTGAGCGGTCGTCTGGTGAACGGGGTGCTGACGATCGCCGCCTCAGAGCACCGGGCCCAGCTGCGCAACCGCGACGCCGCCCGCGAGCGGCTCGTGGCCCTCGTCGCCGATGCTCTGCGCCCGCCCGCACCGCAGCGCCGTGCGACGAAGCCCAGTCGTGGGTCGAAGGAGCGGCGCCTGACCGCGAAGAAGCAGCGCACCGGGATCAAGAACCTGCGCAAGCCTCCGCGCGACGGGTGATCGCTGCGGTCAGTCCTTCTCGTCGCCGGTGCCGCGCACCAGCTCGAGCCCCGCTCCGGCGAACTGGCGCAGGGTCGCGTCGGGCAGGAACGCTCGGGTGAGGGCGCGGCCGATCGCGGCGAGATCGACCTCGTCGCGATACAGCAGGTACATGGTCTCGTAGCGCGGGTGGAACTTCTGCTTGAAGCGATGCAGCGAGCCGAAGCCGTACACGGGTTCGAGCGCCTCGGCCAGACGGTCGCTGAGAGCCGCGATCATGCCGGCATCCGGCGGATAGTCGTGGGCGAGCGGGGCGCCCGAGAGTGACATGATCTCGGCACCCTCCTCCGAGAACTGCCGTGCGGAGGACCCGATCAGATACTCCATCACGGGGCCGAAGCCGCCCTCGCGGCGGCGCATGAGATCGAGCGTCCACCCGCGCACGGTGCCGCCTTCCCCGTACACCGGCAACCACGACAGGAACCCGTCGACGTCGCCGTTCGGGGCGAGGGCGAGTGCGAGGCGCACCTCGGGATCCTCCGCCTCATCGAGCGTGCCGAGGGTGAACCGCATCTCCGGGAGGTCCTTGTCGCCGACCCACGCCTCGGAGATCGCCCGCAGCTGCTGCTGCACGCCCCACGATTCGGCCTTGAGGTGCGTCATCCGGAACGTCATCTCATCGCGGCCCGCCCTGTTCAGCGAGGTCCGCACCGAGTTCCAGCGCTTGCCGGTGAACTCCAGCCCCGGCAGGTCGACGATCGTGTCGTCGGCTACCACGATGCTGCGCCAGGTCGCGGGCACGGCTCGGCGTGTGGCATCGTCCGCGCTGAAGAAGCACGGCACGAGTCCGGCGTTCTCGGCCGCGCGGATGAAGGATGCGACGGCCCCGGCACGGGCCTGCGCGGGGCCGATCGGATCCGCGAGCGCGAGGGCGACCCCGGCCCGACGCTGATAGGCGACCAGCCCGCCGGGGATGCGGGCGTAGCTGTTGCCCTCCCACGTCGACATCCACGACAGCGTCCCGCCGCCGTGCTCACGCAGCGCCACCTTCACCTCGTCGGCGGTGGGAGCGGGCTGCGTGCCGAGGAGCGATCTCCGCTTCGCGCGGAACGCCCGACGCACGGCGATCAGGTAGGCGAGCATGATCACCCACAGCACGGCGTTCGCGAGAGCGAGCTCCGTGTCGCCGTCCCAGCGCAGGTCGACGTCGGCCTGCGAGAACACCGTGATGAGCACGAGCACGAGGGCCCCCACCAGGATGTTGAAGATCCCGAGCAGCATCACGAGCACCCACGCCCAGCGTCGCCCGCGGCGCAGTCCGGTGACCAGCACCACGATGACGACGAGGTCGAGCGCGAGGTCGATGAATCCGCCTGACGCGGGGTCGGTCTGACCGAACGGACCGTCGGTGGCCACCAGGGTGGTGATGATCTCGACCGCACCGAGCACCAGCAGCGAGACCACGGCGACGAGGCGCTGCTCCCGCACCGTCGTGCGCTGGACGCGCAGGGTGCGGTCGGCGAACAGGATCAGCAGCACCGCGAGCAGGTGCTCGAGGTCGGCGACCTTGCCCCAGAACAGCATGGAGATGAACACGAACCCCAGCAGGACCAGCCAGCCTCGCACCCGCCACGGCGGGCGGAAGAGTCCGACGGCCGCGGCGATGCACGCCATCGTCCCGCCGGATGCTCCGACATCGAGCGCCTGCGCCTGCGTGGCGGCCCAGGCCCAGGGCAGCTGCGAGGCGATCAGCAGCACGAGGGCGGTCGCGAACATCGCGAACAGCTGGCCGATCCAGTAGTAGGCGAGAGCGACCCTGCTGCCCCGACGGAATTCGAGGTACGCCATGCCCCAGAACCCGGAGATCGTGAAGAGATAGACCCAGGGGGCGTTGACGAAGAACGTCCCGGTCAGCGGCGTCCACCACCGGCCGGCGAGGAAGTTCGGCAGTCCGTAGGCCACGTCCTCGAACAGCGGGGTGCTCTCGAACGGGCGCCACAGGCCCTGCCAGGCCACGCCGACGATGAGGATCAGCAGCACCATCGTCAGAGTCGCCGGAATCCTCCGCACGACGGCGAGAGCGGGATGCGCGGCGGATCGCGTCTCGGTCATGCGCTCAGCGTACCGACGGTCACCGCGCGGCGGGAGCATCGGATCGGACCTGTCGCTCGCCGCCTCCACCGCCTTGAATGGAGCCATGCCCCTTTCCCTGCATCCGGTGGTCGGCCCGCCGCACCCGCACCCGCTCCCGCACTCGCCGACCGGCAGGCGGCGTCGCGGGGCGGCGCTCGCCGCCGCCTGCGTGTCGGTGTCGCTGCTTCTGACGGCCTGCACGGCGCCGTCGCAGACGGTCTCCGTGCCGGCCCCCGAGTCGTTCACCGAGGGGCTCGAGGCCCCCTGGTCGATCGCCTTCCACGGCGAGGTCGCGCTGGTGAGCGAGCGCGACAGCGGGCGGGTTCTCGAGATCGCCGACGACGGCACGGCGCGCGAGGTGGCCGTGATCGACGGCGTCTCGGCCCGGGGTGAGGGAGGTCTGCTGGGGCTGGCCGTGCGCGAGGACCAGCTCTTCACCTACATCACCGCGGCGGACGAGAACCGTGTCGAGCGGCGGGACATCCGCGGTGAGCCGGGTGACTTGTCCCTCGGGATGCCGACGACGGTGATCGACGGCATCCCCGCCGCGGGCAACCACAACGGCGGGCGCCTCGGATTCGGACCCGACGGGATGCTGTACATCACGACCGGGGATGCGGGAGATCGCGATGCGGCGCAGGATCTCGACGCGCTCGCGGGCAAGATCCTGCGGCTCACGCCCGAGGGCGGGGTTCCGGCCGACAACCCCTTCGAGGGCTCTCCCGTCTACAGCTACGGGCACCGCAATCCACAGGGCATCGCGTGGGATGCCGAGGGTGCGATGTACGCGAGCGAGTTCGGACAGGACACCTGGGACGAGCTGAACGTGATCGAGCCGGGGGGCAACTACGGCTGGCCCGAGGTCGAGGGGATCGCCGGAGACGACGACTACATCGACCCCGTGCAGCAGTGGGCTCCGGATTCGGCGAGTCCGAGCGGAATCGCCGTCACCGGTTCGGACATCGTCATCGCCAACCTGCGGAGCGAACGCCTGCGGGTCGTGCCGCTCGACGACCTGAGTCGCAGCACCGACCAGTACGTCGGCGAGTTCGGCCGCCTGCGCGACATCGTCGTCGGCGAGGGCGGCACGTTCTGGATGCTCACCAACAACACCGACGGCCGCGGGAATCCGGCGCAGGGCGACGACCGCATCCTCCGACTGGGCAGGGACTGAGCCGCCACGGCTGAGCCGCCACGGCGACCGGTGCTCTCAGGCGAACGCGTCGATGCCGGTCGCCGCCACCGACAGCGCCCACAGGCGCTCGGCGGCATCCGTGTCGATCGCCCACTCCTTCACCCCACCGGTGGTCATGTCCGTGTGATCCGCCGGGACGATGCCCTTGATCGCGCAGTCCTCGCAGTACGCGCCGCTGCGGGAGACGAGCTCCGCCGCGGTCGCCGCCCACAGACCGGTCGACGCCCCCTGGGCGGGGGTCTTGAACCGCGGGTTCGGTGCGCCGTCGGCGTCGATCCAGCCGCGCGAGAGCAGCTCCTCGCGGGGGACGTGCCGCTGCAGCTCGGTCATGATGCCGCCCGGATGCACGGAGAACGCGAGGATGCCGCGGTCGGCGCCCCGACGCGCCAGCCCCACCGCGAACAGGGCGTTCGCGGACTTCGACTGCCCGTAGGCGACCCAGGGGTCGTAGGGCGTCGTCTCGAAGTCGATGTCGTCGAAGCGCACCGGCGAGCGGTAGTGCCCTCCCGACGAATACGAGACGACCCGCGCGCCGTCCGTCAGCAGATCGGCCACACCGCCCACGAGGGCGAAATGACCCAGGTGGTTGGTGCCGAACTGCGACTCGAAGCCCTGAGCGGTGTGCTCGAAGGGAGTCGCCATGATCCCGGCCACGTCGAGCACCAGATCGATGGGCCGGCCGTCGCGACGGACCGACTCCGTGAACGCGGCGACCGAGTCGAGATCGCCCAGATCGGCCGCCCGCACCTCGGTCCCGACGAATCCGTCGAGGGCATGTCGAGCGACGTCGGGACGCCGCGCCGGGACGATCACATGCACCCCGGCGTCCGACAGGGCGCGCACCGTCTCGAGGCCGAGCCCGGAGTACCCGCCGCTGACGATCGCCGTGCGGCCGGAGAGGTCGACGCCGGCGATCACCTCGGCCGCGGTGGAGCGGTAGCCGAACTCGGAGTCGAGCGGCTGCTGGCGGGCGATCATGTCGAGAGGAGCTGTCATGAGATGACCGTACGCCTGTGCGCTCGCTGCGGGCTGTATGGTTCTCAGTCGTCGTCCGCCGACCCGTCACCCGCCGACCCGTCACCCGCCGACCCGTCGCCCGCCGAGCCGTCACCCGGACCGCGCGACCTCACGATCCGGCATCGGTCGGGGCGGGGACCGGGGCAGGGCCGAGCCGCCCCCCATATGCCCGCCTAGACTGGAGGGGTGGCGAGACTGTTGATCGTGGGCGGGTTCCTGGCAGCCATCTTCTGGGTGTACAGCATCGTCGACTGCGCCGTCCAGCCGCAGACACGGCACCGCGGTGTGAGCAAGGGCATCTGGATCGCCATCGTGGCCCTCGTCCCGGTGATCGGCGGCGTCCTGTGGTTCACGCTCGGCCGTCGCCGGGCGAACGACGACGGCGGTGCCATCCGCATCGTCGCTCCGGACGATGATCCCCAGTTCCTCCGCAGCATCAGCAAGAGCGAGCAGGATGCCCGCATCCGCCGTCTCGAGGAGGAGCTCGCGCGGCTCGACGACGAGACCGACGACGGCCCCGCACCGGACAGCACGGCGCCGGACGCCCGTCCGTGACCTCGCCTGCTGCCATGGAGTCTCCGGCCATGGACGCGGCCGCGTCCCTCGTCGCCGAGCTCATCGGGAACGGAGTGCGCGACCTCGTGCTCTCGCCCGGCTCCCGCTCGCAGGCGCTCGCGCTCGCCGCAGTGCGCGCCGCCGACGACGGACGGCTGCGTCTGCACGTGCGCATCGACGAGCGGGTGGCGGGATTCACGGCCCTCGGGCTCGCGCGCGAGACGGGTGTGCCCGCCGCCGTCCTGTGCACCTCGGGCACGGCCGTCGCGAACCTGCTGCCCGCGACCATGGAGGCGTTCCACTCGGGCGTGCCGCTGCTGCTGCTCACGGCCGACCGCCCGCCGGAGCTCCGGGGCGTCGGCGCGAATCAGGCGACCATCCAGCCGGGGATGTTCGCCGCCTGGGTGCGGGAGCAGATCGATGCCCCGGTGCCCGGCCGCGGCGACGGTGACGGCGACTGGTCGGGGCTCGCGGCGCACGCCGTCGAGATCGCGATGGGAGTGGATGCCGCGCATGGCCTCCCCGGCGTCGCCGGCCCCGTGCATCTGAACCTGCCCTCGCGCGAGCCGCTCTCCGGAGCGCATCCGACAGTCGAGATCACGGCGGGCGAGGCTCCGCGTCGTCCGCCGGCCGAACCGCTCGTCCTCGAGCGGGGTCCGCGCACCGTCGTCATCGCGGGTGCGGACGCGGGTCCGGATGCCGAGGAACTGGCGCACGCCGGATCCTGGCCGCTCATCGCCGAGATCGTCAGCGGCGCCCGCTTCGGCCGCCAGGTCGTGCACGGGTATCGCGCGCTGCTGAGTGACGCCGAGCTCGGCGGCCGCATCGAGCGCGCGGTCGTCTTCGGGCACCCGACGTTGAGTCGCGAGGTCGTGCGGATGCTGGGGCGGGCCGATATCGAGGTGATCGCCGTGCGCCGCGGCGGAGAAGCCCTCGACCTCAACGGGCGCACGACGGCGACGGCCGCCGTCGCGGTGGCTCCCGGTGGAGGGGATCGCGAGTGGCTGGGCGTCTGGCTCGCGGCATCCGCAGGGCGAGCCGTCGACCTCAGCGAGCGCGCGCCCGACCAGGAGGGACTCGCCTCGGCGGACCCCGGAGCGCGCCGTGAGGCGGTCGCCGCGGAGCTCGCCGCCGTGCGGCGTCCGCTCGATCGCGAGCTCCTCGTCGACGCGGTCTGGCGTGCGACCTGGCCGCACGACCGGCTGATGTTCGGATCGTCGCGGCTCGTGCGGGTCGCCGACGCGGTGCTGGGCGGCAAGAAGGTGCCCGTGCACGCCAACCGCGGTCTCGCCGGGATCGACGGCACCATCGCGACGGCGACGGGCATCGCGCTCGCCAGCCAGGCCGGCGGCGCCCCCGGAGTGACGCGCGTGCTTCTCGGAGACCTCGCCTTCCTGCACGACGCGGGTGCGCTGCTGCTGCCGCCCGATGAAGACGAACCGCGGCTGCAGGTGATCGTCGGCAATGACGGGGGAGGCACCATCTTCGACGGGCTGGAGGTCGCGGCGACGGCTGATCGGGCCGATCTCGACCGCGCCTTCTACACGCCCCACACCGTGCGTCTCGAGCACCTCGCCCTCGCCTACGGCTGGGAGTATCAGCGGATCACCACGCGCACGGCTCTCGATCAGGCGCTGACCACGCCTGCCGGTGGGCGGCAGCTGATCGAGGTTCCGCTCGCGCGCTGATCTCCCGCCACAGCCTGCGTCGGCGGTGGCAGGATGAACCCATGACAGCGCATGAGTGGGCGAAGGCACTGCAGGTCGGCGACGGGTTCCGTCTCGCGGACGTCGATCCGCGGAGCACCCCGGGGTATCGCGGCGGAAAGGCCGACGGCAAGCGGGACCTCGCGGCGGGGCTCGACGAGCTCAACATCCTGCAGGAGCGGCTCTTCGCCGAGAGTCGCGTGGGGGTGGCCGAAGACTCCGTGCTGCTGATCCTGCAGGCGATGGACTCCGCGGGCAAGGGCGGGATCGTGCGTCATGTCGTCGGCGGCGTCGACCCCCAGGGGGTGGCGCTCACGGCGTTCAAGGCGCCGACGCCCGAGGAGCTGCAGCACGACTTCCTCTGGCGCGTCTCGACGCGGCTGCCCGAGCCCGGGTTCATCGGCGTCTTCGACCGGTCGCACTACGAGGACGTCCTGATCGGCCGCGTCCGCTCGCTCGCTCCCGCCGCCGAGATCGACCGGCGCTACGACGCGATCAACGACTTCGAGGCCGAGGTCGCCGCCTCCGGGACCCGCATCGTCAAGGTGATGCTCCACATCTCGCCCGAGGAGCAGAAGGCTCGCCTGATGGAGCGACTGGAACGGCCGGACAAGCACTGGAAGTACAACCCCGGCGACGTCGACGAGCGGCTGCTGTGGGACGACTACATGGCCGCGTATCAGGTGGCGTTCGACCGCACGTCGACCGAGGTGGCGCCATGGCACGTCATCCCCGCCGACCACAAGTGGTTCGCCCGCCTCGCGGTGCAGGAGCTGCTTCTCGACGCCCTGCAGCGGATCGACCCGCAGTGGCCGGCCGCCGACTTCGACGTCGAGGCCGAGAAGAAGCGACTGACCGCCAGCTGAATCGTGAACGCGTCGGGGCGAAGACTCAGGCGAGGGCGTCGACCAGGGGCCGGAACTTGACCCGTGTCTCCAGCAGCTCGGACTCGGGGTCGGAGCCCGCGACTATCCCGGCACCCGCATAGGCGGTGACGTCGATGCGGCCGTCGCCGGGGGAGAACTGCGCACACCGCAGCGCGATCGCCCACTCGCCGTTGCCGGCGGCGTCGACCCAGCCGACCGGTCCGGCATAGCGCCCGCGGTCGAACGGCTCGAGCTCGCGGATCGCCGCGATCGCCGCGGGCGTCGGAGTGCCCGCGACCGCCGCGGTCGGATGCAGGGCGCCCACGAGGTCGAGCGACGAGCCGCCGTCGGCGAGCTCCCCCTCGACGTCGGTCGCCAGGTGGAACAGGTTCGGCAGCTTCAGCAGGAAGGGCTGCTCGCTCGCCGCGAGAGCCCGGGTGTGCGGGCGCAGCGACGCGAGCACGCTCTGCACGGCGTACTGATGCTCGTCGAGGTCCTTGGTGCTGGACGCCAGATGAGCGGATGCCACGGTGTCGGCGTCCGCATCGGCTCCGCGGCCGATGGTTCCGGCCAGCACCCGCGCCGTCACGGTTCGCTGCTGCACGGTGGCGAGGGTCTCGGGGCTCGCGCCGATCAGCCCGTCGACGGCGAAGGCCCACGTGTCGGGGTATCCGGTCGACAGCGCCCGCACGAGGCGCCGCAGATCGGAACCCGCCGGGATGCTGCCGGTGAGGTCGCGCGCGAGCACGACCTTGCTGAGCTCGCCGTCCGCGATGCGACCGAGCGCCTGCCGCACGGAGTCCTGATAGCCCTGCGGGCTCTGGGCGCCGGGACCCACGGTTCCCGCCCAGTGCGGGCCGTACTCCCGCGTCGCGGCGCCCTCTTCCGCAGCGTCGGCGGACGAGGAGCGGCGGATGCGGGTGAGCCAGGTGCGTCCGCTGTGACGCCCGATCACGAGCGACGGGACGATCAGCACGCTGTCGGCGGCGGAGTCCTCGTCGAACGTCAGCGCTCCGAACGCGACCGGTCCGGAGCCGGGGAGTCCGAGTTCGTCGTCGACCTCGGCATCCTGCGCGAGCTCCCGCCAGGCGTCGGCGATCGCAGCCGATCGCAGTGGCGCCGTGCCAGCCGGTACCCGGACGGTCTCGACGACCCCGGCGCCCACAGCGACGATCCCGTCTCCGCGGCGCAGCCACGCGAGGGGCCGCGCCGGGTCGGCGAAGGCCAGGAGATCCTCGACCGGATCGATCTCACGGGTCTCCACGACCAGCCTGCTGCTCACCCCTCCAGCTTAGTTCTTCGGTCAGGGGGAAGGTCGGGGGCGCGGCCTACGCTGAACGCATGAGCGATGTGCGACCCGCCCCCGGTGCCGAGATGATCTTCCAGTGGCGCAAGTGGGACGGCTCCCCGCACTGGCGGCACGAGTGCGTGTACCTCGGCGCCGACGAGTGGGGCGACTGGCTCGGTCAGCCGGTGGGATGGCGGAGTGCTCGTCCCGGTGCCTCGTTCGTGGCCGAGGGGCCGAACGTCACTCTCGTTCCGCGCCGAACCGACTTCGCCCTGACCGTGAATCGTGATCACCCGGAGGGGGTGCGCATCTACATCGATCTCGGATGGGACGTGCGCTGGACGGAGGATCCGCTGCTCGCCACCGGCATCGACATGGACCTCGATGTCGTGCGCGTCGAGGGGGAACGGGGCACCTGGGTCGACGATCGCGACGAATGGGCCGAGCACAGTGCGCAGTACGGGTACCCCGCCGAGGTCATGGCACGGCTCGAAGACCTCGCGCTCGACCTGGAGCAGCAGGTGCTCGCGCGCGTCGCGCCTTTCGACGATGCCACGGCAGATCGCTGGCTCGACCGCCTCGAGGCCCTCCCCCTCGCGCCTAGACTGGACTCGTGACCTCGAACGATGCAAACCGCGCCGATCTCGGCAAGGACCCCGCCCGCGTCAGCGGCATGTTCGACCAGGTCGCCGCGGGCTACGACCGCACGAACACCGCGATGACGGTCGGCAACGACGCGCTCTGGCGCGCGGCTGCGACGAGGGCCGTGGCACCGAAGCCGGGGGAGAAGATCCTCGACCTCGGGGCGGGCACCGCGTCGTCGTCGGCGTCGCTCGCCCGCAGCGGAGCGCAGGTGGTCGCGGCCGACTTCTCGCCGGGCATGCTCGCCGAGGGGCAGCGCCGTCACGGCAGCATCCGCAATCTCTCGTTCGTGCAGGCGGATGCCACGGACCTCCCGTTCGCCGATGCGGAGTTCGATGCGGTCACGATGTCGTACGCGCTGCGCAACGTGAACGACCCGAAGAAGGCGCTCCGCGAGCTCCTTCGCGTCACCAAGCCGGGCGGTCGTCTGGTGATCAACGAGTTCTCCACGCCACCGGGCTCGGTGTTCCGCGCCGCCTACCGCTTCTACAACTCACAGGTGCTGCCGCGCGTGGCCCGCGTCGCTGGCACGAACGGCGACGCCTACGACTACCTGAACGAGTCGATCCGCGACTGGCCCGATCAGAAGAGGCTCGCGGCGTGGATCCGCGAGGCCGGATGGTCCGAGGTCGAGTACCGCAACCTCTCGTTCGGGATCGTCGCGCTGCACCGGGCGGTCAAGCCCGCGTGAACACCGCGCGCGGACCCGCACCCCTGACGAAGGTAGGCTGAGATCGTGACTTCGAGCCGCGTTGCCCCGGGTTCGCGACTGGCGAGCCGTCTCGGCTTCAGCGACCGTGTCTTCATCGGCACGGCCGGCCGCCGTGTCGCGCAGGCGATCGAGGAGGGCCTCGAGCGGGTCGAGACCGGCCTCGCCGACGACGTGCGCGTCGCCGATCCGTTGGCCGATGCCGCCAGCCGCTACCTCTACGAGGCCGGCGGCAAGCGCATCCGGCCGGTGCTGACGCTGCTCGCCGCGCAGCTCGGCGACGGCAACATCGACGCCGTGATCGACGTGGCCAAGGCCCTCGAGATCACCCACCTCGGCTCGCTGTACCACGACGATGTGATGGACGGCGCCGACCGCCGCCGGGGCGTGCCCGCCGCGCAGACCGTGTGGGGCAACAACATCGCCATCCTCACCGGCGACATCCTGTTCTCCCGTGCGAGCCAGCTGATGTCGCGTCTCGGTGAGCGGGCGATCCGTCTGCAGGCCGACACCTTCGAGCGGCTCGTGCTCGGCCAGATGCATGAGACCCTCGGCGCTCAGCCCGGCGACGACCCGATCGAGTTCTACCTGCAGGTGCTCGCCGACAAGACAGGTTCCCTGATCGCGGCGGCGACGCAGGGCGGCGTCATCTTCTCCAACGCCCCCTCCGCGTACGAGGAGCCGCTGCGGGTCTACGGCGAGAAGATCGGCGTCGCGTTCCAGCTGCTCGACGACGTGATCGACCTGTCCGCCAAGCCCGAGGACACGGGCAAGGTGCCCGGCACCGATCTGCGTGCCGGCGTGCCGACGATGCCCTACCTGCTGCTGAAGGCCGAGACCGACGACGCGTCGATCGACCTGGCCGCCCGCATCGACGACGGCGTCGCGCGCATCGCCGACGGCGCAGATCCGTCGATCCTCGACGGACCTCTCGCCGAGCTGCGCGACCACGTCGGAACCGACAAGACTCGCGCGCTCGCGCACTCCTGGACGAAGGATGCGATCGCCGCGCTCACCGCGCTCCCGCGCGGCACGGTGCGCGAGGCGCTCACCCGTTTCGCAGAGACCCTCGTCGAACGCTCCAGCTGAGGCGTCGCGGCCACGGCCGCGCACTCCGGACGCGACGGCATACGAAAGGACCCTTATGACCAAGCTCAGACTGGCCATCGTCGGAGCGGGCCCCGCCGGCATCTACGCCGCCGACATCCTGCTGAAGGCCGAGCGCAAGTTCGACGTCTCCATCGACCTGTTCGAGCAGCTCCCCGCGCCCTACGGTCTCGTGCGGTACGGAGTGGCCCCCGATCACCCGCGCATCAAGGGCATCATCAACGCTCTGCGCGATGTGCTCGATCGCGGCGACATCCGGCTGTTCGGCAACGTCCGGTTCGGCGAGGACGTCACCATTGACGACCTGAAGAAGCACTACAACGCGGTCATCTTCGCCACCGGCGCGATCCGCGACACCGAACTCGACATCCCCGGCATCGACGCGGTCGCCTCCTACGGTGCCGCCGACTACGTCAGCTGGTTCGACGGCCACCCCGACGTCCCTCGCGAGTGGCCGCTCGATGCGGCATCCGTCGGAGTGCTGGGCAACGGCAACGTGGCACTCGACGTCGCCCGGATGCTGGCGAAGCACGCCGAGGACCTGCTGGTCACCGAGGTCCCCGAGAACGTGTACGAGGGGCTGAAGGCCAGCGAGGTCACCGACGTCCACGTGTTCGGGCGCCGCGGCCCCGCGCAGGTCAAGTTCACCCCACTCGAGCTTCGCGAGCTCGGCGAGCTGCGCGATGTCGACATGGTCGTCTACGACGAGGACTTCGACTACGACGAGGCCTCGAAGGACGCCGTCGCCAGCAACAAGCAGGTGATGGTCATCGATCGCGTCCTGCAGTCGTGGCGCAAGCGCGATTCGGTGAACAACGCCGGAGGCACCGCCTCGCGCCGACTGCACCTGCACTTCTGGGCGCGGCCCGTCGAGGTGCGCACGGACGATACCGGTCGCGTCGCCGCCCTCGTCTACGAGCGCACGCGTCCCGACGGTCAGGGGGGAGCGGTCGGCACCGGCGAGATGCGCGAGGTGCCGCTGCAGGCCCTGTACCGTGCGATCGGCTACTTCGGTTCGCCGCTGCCCGGGGTGCCTTTCGACAAGAAGCACGGCGTGATCCCGAACCGCGAGGGCCAGGTGCTCGCCAAGGATTCCAACCAGCAGATGACGGGCATCTACGCCACGGGCTGGATCAAGCGCGGCCCGGTGGGCCTGATCGGCCACACGAAGTCCGACGCGATGGAGACCGTGCGCCACATCATCAACGACCAGGGCTCCTGGTGGCATCCGGAGGACCCGTCCGAAGAGGCGATTCCTGCTCTTCTTCGGGAACGCGGCGTCAGGTGGACGGATCTCGACGGCTGGCACCGGCTCGACGAGCACGAGGTCGCCCTCGGCGCACCGCACGAGCGCGCCCGCGTCAAGGTCGTGCCGCGCGACGAGATGGTGCGCGTCTCCCGCGGCGAGTGACCGTCATCTGATCGTTGTCGGCACCTCGCGTGTCGGGGCGAGGGCGTCTTTAGGCTGGACGCATGCGACTGCGTTCCTTCCTCGTGCTCGGCACGGCCGCTCTGCTTCTGATCTCCGGATGCACGGCGGCGCCGACTCCGACGCCGCGGCCGTCGGGATCGCCGTCGGTATCGGAGACGACCACGCCCACCCCCGAGCCGATCGTCGAGCCGGAGGCCGCGTTCGACGTGACGTGCGACGACGTCGCCGCCGAGATGAGAGACCTCGTGGGGGAGCCGTCCAGCCCCGTCGAGCCCGCGCTGTCTGTGGTGTCGACGATGAGCTGGATCCCCGGGCCCGCCCAGTACATGTTCCAGCGTGCGGGCGGCATCGCGTGCTCTGCGGGCGCGACCGGCGAGCAGCACTGGGAGGTGGCGCTCGTGCCGGAGGCGGAGAGCGTGATCGCCGGAGCCACCGAGCGGGACGGGTACTTCGGGGAGAATGCCCGCTGCGAGGCTGGGATGTGCTTCTTCACGTTCCCCGAGGGCGAGGTGCTTCTCACCGCCTCGGTGCACGCCCCCGGTCTCGGCAACGCTGACGTCGAGCGCGTGGAGGAGGCGATGCGTCGTCTCGCAGCGTCTGCGTCCGCGAGCCTCCGTGAGGTCGAGTACATCCCCAGCGAGATCGTCGGGCTGCCGTGCGAGCGGTTCATCACCGAGCAGGAGGTGGCCGGCATCGTCGGTGAAGACGTCGGGCTCTTCACCGATTTCGGAGGGTGGGGGATCCCTGCCGAGGTCTACGAGTACGTGAACGGGTCTCGGATCTGCTACTACACCTCGGCGACAGGTGATCTGGGGTCGATATCGAGCCATCTCATGCTCACCGCGCTTCCGGCAGGCGCATGGGCGTTCGAGCGGCTCGACGGTGCAGCGGTCGATGTCGAGGGGGCGGATGCGGCCAAGGCCAGCGTCGGCGAGAACGGCGAGAACATCCTCGACGTAAGGGTGGGCGCCGACTGGCTCAGGTTCATGACCTACGACAACGGCTCGGGTGCGGCGGATCCGTCTCCTCTGGCGACGGCGGCCGTGCGCAACCTGACGGTCGGGCCCACGGCTCCGCAGTAGGCGTGGACGTTCGGCTAGCCTGGCGGCATGGCTGAGTGGAGACCGGACGTCCTCGGAGACGAGTTCGAGCAGCTCGCACTCGAACTCGGCGAGGACGACGAGGGGCCCGTCTCCGCGACCCTGGTGCGGAGTCTGCCTCCGGAGCAGAGCTGGTGGGATCAGGTCCGCGGGCACCGTCGACCGCTGGAGGACGTCGACGTGCTGTACATCCACGGCTGGTCCGACTACTTCTTCCAGAAGCGTCTCGCGCGGTTCTGGACCACGCGCGGGGCGCGCTTCTTCGCGCTCGATCTGCGCAAGTACGGACGCAGCCTGCGCGACGGTCAGACGCCGGGCTACATCGCCGACCTCGCCACGTACGACGAGGACATCGGGGCCGCACTGGCGGCGATGGGGCGAGGGGCCGACGGGGCCGCCTCCTCGCGACGGCTGGTGCTCTTCGGACACTCCACCGGTGGCCTGGTCCTCAGCCTCTGGGCGTCACGGCATCCTGCCACCGTTGACGCCGTCATCCTGAACAGCCCGTGGCTCGAGTTCCAGGTCGCCTCGGTGCGCCCGCTGATCGCGACGGTGGCGGAGCTCCAGGCTCGCTGGGCCCCGAGGGAGGTCGCGCCGCAGGTCGATCTGGGTTTCTACACGCGCGCGCAGCAGGAGGTCGCCGACCCCGATGACCCGGTCGAGGTCAACCCGCTGTGGCGTCCGGCGCAGTCCATGGCCGTCCATGCCGGATGGTTCCATGCGATCCTGACCGGGCACGCCGCAGTGGCGGCGGGGTTGACGATCGACGCCCCCGTCTGCGTCCTGCTGTCGTCGCGGTCCGCGCGGCCCACCCGCTGGTCCGACGACCTCACCCGTGCGGATTCCGTGCTCGTCGTGGACGACATCGCGCGGGCTGCACTGAAGCTCGGACCGTCGGTCACCGTGGAGCGCATCGAGGGAGCGCTCCACGACGTCTTCCTCTCCCGTCATGAGGCGAGAGAAGAGTCGTACGCTCGCCTCGGCCGGTGGGTCGGCGGCTGGTCGTCGGCTCACTGAGCTCCGCCGGCCAGCCGACCCGCCAGCCCGCCGGCTCACCGGCCCACGGTCACACGGTGGATGTATTCAGACGTAGTGCATCTGCCTGGCGAACTGCTCTGCGGCGTCGGCATCCGCGCGCAGCACCGCCTCGCGGAAGTCCCGGTACACCTGCACCATGCGCTCGCGATCGTCCTCGGGCACGATCCAGCCGCGGAGGTTGCGGAACAGTGCCATGCTCGCGGCGTTGGTCATCGTCTGGTGCTGCAGGTTGCGGCTGTGCTCGGTGAGGAAGGAGAAGACCGCCCACCGCGTCCGCGAGATCTCCTCGCCGTCATCCAGGGCGGTGTGCATCTCCCCGATCAGGTCCGCGAGATGCTCGCGGTCCGGACGGCTCATCCGGGCGACCCCCATACGCGCCCCCGCGCCGGCCAGATACCCGGCGAACTCGAGGGTCTGCTGCACCGTCTCGGGCGTCACCTCGGTGACCTCGGTGTACCTGCTCGGGTACATGATCACGAGGCCGAGACGCTCGAGTCGCTGCAGTGCCTCTCGCACCGGTGTCCGCGACACGTGCAGTTCCGCGGCCACCTCGATATCGCGGATGCGGTGCCCCGGCTGCAGCACCCCCTCGATGATCTGCGCCCCGATGTGCTGGAAGACCTCCTCCGCCAGCAGCTGTTTGCTCCCTCGAGTACTCATCATCGAACTGTTGCTGGTCATGGATCGCCCCCAGTTGCTTCCCAGATCCGGGCCCCCATGATGTGCCCGGACGGCAACTACATCATGAAGTCGAGCGCGATGCCAACAATCCACAGGGTGATTTTCATCACCCTGATCATGCGCCGCGATGCCGCTCCCTGACTGGGATCTCCGGGTCGCGGACCATGGTCGTCGGGCGCGTCGGCACCCGCCGACCGCCGTCGGCCGAGACTATATATCGGAATGGGATGGCGACCGCGCGAACGATGAAGGGGACGGATGCGTGCGCATCCGCCCCCTTCGCCGTTCGATGACTACCGGTAGTTGATGAACTGCAGATCGAGGTCGAGATCGGCGCCCTTGAGGAGCGCGATCACGGACTGCAGGTCGTCGCGACTCTTGGACTGCACGCGCAGCTCGTCGCCCTGGATCTGGCTCTTCACGCCCTTGGGGCACTCGTCGCGGATCAGCTTGTTGATCTTCTTCGCGTTCTCCGACGAGATGCCGTCCTTGAGCGTCGAGACGATGCGGAACTCCTTGCCGCTCGCGAACGCCTCACCCGACTCGAGGCTCTTGAGCGAGATGCCGCGCTTGATGAGCTTGCTCTGGAACACGTCGAGCACGGCCTTCGCACGCTCCTCCGTGCCGGCGATGATGAGGATCTGCTCGCCACTCCAGGCGATGGATGCGCCGGTGCCCTTGAAGTCGTAGCGCTGCTCGATCTCCTTGCGGGCCTGGTTCAGGGCGTTCTCGGCCTCCTGGTGATCCACTTTCGAGACGATGTCAAAGGAACTGTCAGCCATACACAAAGTGTATCGATACCGCCGATTTCCCGCTCTCGTGGAAGCGTTTCCACGACGCCTCTTCTCCAGGCGCCCGGTCACGGCTTGATATCGACGTGCCTGAGCGTTGGGATTCCCGTCGATCTCGTTGCATACTGTAAGCGCTTGCAGTTCATGCAGGTCACCAGTACTCAGAGAGGCACACACCAATGAAGGTGAACAAGAGGGGCATCGTTGCCGCCGGGGTCATCGCGCTCGTTTCGACCCTTTCCCTTGCCGGATGCTCGACCGGGACCGACGGAGGCGACGCGTCCGACGGTGACTCCGGCGGAACGCTGACCGTCTGGGTCGACGCCGAGCGCGTCGACGCGCTGCAGAGCGCAGCGGACTCCTACGAGGAGAAGACCGGGGTCACGGTCGAGCTCGTCGGCAAGTCCGTCGACGACATGAAGGACGACTTCATCCAGCAGGTGCCGACCGGCAAGGGGCCCGATGTGGTCATGGGTGCCCACGACTGGCTCGGCGAGCTCTCGACCAACGGCGTCGTGGCGCCCCTCGAGCTCGGGGACTCGTCGGCCGACTACCTGCCCGTCGCCCTGCAGGCGGCGACGTACGACGGCACGGTCTACATGCTTCCCTACGCGGTCGAGAACATCGCCGTGCTGCGCAATGCCGACATGGTCCCCGCCGCGCCGACGAGCTTCGACGACATGGTCGCGAAGGGCGCCTTCGTCGTCGAGCAGGGCGCCGAGGGCAACCCGTACCACCTGTACCCGTTCCAGACGGCCTTCGGCGCTCCCGTCTTCGGCACCGACGACTCGGGCAGCTACGACTCCGCAGACCTGCAGCTCGGCAGCGCGGGCGGCACGGCCTTCGCCGAGTGGCTCGCCGCCCAGGGGGCAGCGGGCACTCTGAACACCGACATCGACGGCGAGATCGCCAAGCAGCAGTTCCTCGACGGCACCGCGGCCTTCTGGCTCACCGGTCCGTGGAACGTCGGCGCGGCCACCGACGCGGGAATCAACGTCGCCATCGACCCGATCCCGAGCCCCACCGCCGAGACCGCCTCGCCGTTCGCCGGCGTGAAGGGCTTCTTCGTCAGCTCCGAGTCCACGAACAAGGTCGCCGCGAACGACTTCCTCGTCAACTACCTCGGCACCGAAGAGGTCCAGCTCGAGCTGTTCGAGGCCGGCAACGTTCTGCCCGCTCTGACGGCGGCCGCCGACTCCGCGGCATCCGATCCGATCATCGCCGGCTTCCAGGCCGTCGGTGCAGACGCGGTCCCCATGCCCGCCATCCCCGCGATGGGATCGGTCTGGGAGTTCTGGGGCGTCGCAGAGGCGGCGATCATCAACGGCTCCGACCCGGCGTCGACCTGGCAGAAGCTGGTCGACGACGTCACCGCGGCCACCGAGTAAGACACCCAGCACCATCCCTGCCGGGGCGGACACCGTCCGCCCCGGCAGCTCGACGACGGGGACGAGATGACAGAACTCGCTGAGCCCACGGCTCCCTTGAACAAGCGCCAGCGCCAGGCCGCGAAGATCGCCGACGCGGCGTCCGGTCACATCGGCTGGATGCTGGTGAAGATCCTGCTGCTGGCGGTCGTCGACGCGATCGCGCTCTACGCGGCGTTCGTGCTCTTCGGCCAGCAGGAGTGGCTGGTGCTCGGCCTCGTCGTCGCCGTCACCGTCCTCGTCAACCACATCTACTTCTCCCGCAAGCGGGTACCGGCGAAGTACCTGACGCCGGGCATCATCTTCCTGGTGATCTTCCAGGTGTTCACCCTGCTCTACACGGGGTACATCGGCTTCACGAACTACGGCACGGGACACAACGGCACGAAGGATCAGGCGATCTCGTCGCTGCTGGCCTCCGCACAGGAGCGGGTCGAGGACTCCGCCACGTACCCGGTCACCGTGGTCGAGCAGTTCGGCACCTACGGCCTCCTCGTCACCGATCCCGACTCCGGCGACGCTCTGCTCGGTACCTCCGAGCAGCCGTTGGAAGAGGTCGACGCGGACTTCCAGGGTGGTCAGGCCGTCGCGGTCGACGGGTGGAACACCCTTCCCCTCGCCAAGGTCTTCACTCTCTCCGCCGAGCTCGAGAAGCTGTCGGTGCCGTTCAGCGACGACCCTAACGACGGCAGTCTCCGCGCTCCCGACGGCCAGAAGGGCTACCTGTACGTCTCGACGCTCGAGTACGAGGCGGACGCCGACACCATCACCGACACGACGACAGGCGCGGTCTACACCGACACCGGCGAGGGCGCCTTCACCGCCGAGGACGGCGAGGCGCTCCTGCCCGGGTGGCAGACGACGGTCGGCGTCGACAACTTCGTGCGGGCGGTCACCGACGACTCCATCCGCGGACCGCTCATCTCGGTGACGATCTGGACCTTCGTGTTCGCCCTGCTCTCGGTCGCGACCACGTTCTTCCTCGGGCTGTTGCTCGCCCTGGTCTTCAACAACACGCGGATGCGGTTCCGCAACGGCTATCGGATCATCCTGATCCTCCCGTATGCGTTCCCCGCGTTCCTCTCGGCGCTCGTCTGGGCCGGCATGATGAACGAGAGCTTCGGGTTCATCAACCAGGTCATCTTCGGGGGAGCGGAGATCCCCTGGCTCACCGATCCGACCCTCGCGAAGGTCTCCGTGCTCCTCGTGAACCTCTGGCTCGGCTTCCCCTACATGTTCCTCGTCTGCATGGGGGCGCTGCAGGGGATCCCCGAGGATGTGAACGAGGCGGCGGTGATGGACGGCGCGAACCCGTGGCAGGTCTTCCGTCGCATCAAGCTGCCGCTGCTGCTCGTGACCGTCGCCCCGCTGCTGATCTCGTCGTTCGCGTTCAACTTCAACAACTTCAACCTGATCTACATGCTCACCAAGGGCGGACCGCGCTTCGATGATGTGAGCATCCCCGTCGGGCACACCGACATCCTGATCTCGATGGTCTACAAGGTGGCCTTCACCGGTCAGTCGCGTGATTACGGACTCGCCTCCGCCTTCACGATCCTGATCTTCATCGTGGTCGCGACGATCTCGATCGTCAGCTTCCGCAAGACCAAGGCCCTCGAGGAGCTGAACTGACATGAGCACCACGGACACGCGCACCGGCGCACCCGTCACGGTCGAGCGGAACCTCGGCCCCCGTCGTCGTTCGCTCGGCGCCTGGTTCGCCGACACCGGATGGCGTCACGTCGTCGCGATCATCATCAGCGCGTTCGCACTGTTCCCGCTGCTCTATGTGGTGTCGGCGTCGCTGAACCCGCGCGGAACGCTGACCGGATCGAACCAGCTGTTCTCGGCGATCGGCATCGACAGCTACGTGCGCATCCTCAGCGACCCGCAGAATCCGTACGGCCTGTGGTTCCTGAACACCCTGGTCATCGCCGTCGTCACAGGAGCGGTGACCGTCTTCATCGGTGCACTCGCGGCATATGCCTTCTCGCGCATGCGGTTCGCGGGCCGTCGCATCGGACTCGTCACGATCGTGGTCGTGCAGATGTTCCCGCAGCTGCTCGCGGTGGTCGCGATCTTCCTGCTCATGTCGACTCTGGGCGACTGGTTCCCGGCCATCGGCCTCAACACCCACACCGGTCTGATCCTCGTCTACCTCGGCGGCGCGCTCGGCGTGAACACCTACCTCATGTACGGCTTCTTCAACACGCTGCCCATGGAGCTCGACGAGGCTGCCCGCATCGACGGCGCAGGTCACGCGCGCATCTTCTTCACGATCATCCTGCCCCTGGTGGCGCCGATCCTCGCCGTCGTCGCGCTGCTGTCGTTCATCGGCACGGTCAACGAGTACGTGATCGCCAGCGTCATGCTCGTCGACGTCGACCAGCAGACCCTGGTGGTCGGACTCACCAAGCTCGTCGCCAACCCGCGGTACGCGGACTGGTCGGCGTTCTCGGCGGGCGCCGTGATGGCGGCGATCCCGGTCATGATCCTGTTCCTCTTCCTGCAGCGGTACATCGTCGGCGGGCTCACGGCGGGCGCGACCAAGGGCTGAGCCCTCACCGGATCCACGGTGCGGGCACAGGCCGGTCTCGTCGGATCCTCGTCGGCGTTGCGTCGTCGTGGGTGACGCCCGCGGTCGTACCGTGAGCACATGGCACGAGTCTCGGGACGCAACTTGGTGATCAGCTGGATCGCCGCGGTGCTGTGCACGGGCGTGATCGCCGCGCTCGTCTGGTTCGCGATCCCCCTCGTGCCGGCCATCGCCACCTTCGTCGGGGACACGCTGCGCGCCACCAACCCCTGATCACGATCGTCGGACCCGCCGGAAGGAGCAGCGCCGCACCCCGGCTCTGCGACACGTCGGCACGCCTCCGTCGGCGGGCGCGCGGGCGGCGGTAATCTCGCACTGCACACATCCGATGAGAGGCGCACCCCCATGAGTGACCCCGAGGTTCCCCAGCCCGAGCGGCCGAAGGACGTCGATGACGTCGTCGACAGCGCGAACGAGGGACTCGATGCCGCCGCCGCGGCCGGTGCGGGAGTCCCCGGTGCGTCCGCGGACGAGTCGCGGGTGCGTCCTGCCGTCGATCCCGACGTCGCCGCCTTCGAGGCAGCGGAGAACGACCACCCCGGCACCTTCTCGACCCCCGAGCTCAACGATCCGCGGTACCTGGATCCCGAGCCCGACGTGAAGACGGACGCATCGACCGCCGACGACGCCGCGGCGTACGTGCCGCCCGTGGCCCCGGAGCGCTCCTCGCTCGCGGGTGACGCGTACTCGTCGAACAGCGACACCGCGACGCGCGTCGTGCCGGCCGAGCCGTCGCCCTCCGACCGCCTGCGGTCCGAGAGCGCCGCCGCAGAGACGGCGGTCGTCGAGCCCGCGGTCGTCCCCGTGCAGCAGCAGCCGATCTTCGTCCAGGCCCCTGAGGCGCCGCGCGAGCGCGGCAACCGCGGAACGGCGGGCGCGATCGGCCTGCTCGCGACCGTGGCGTTCGCCGTGCTGTACCTCGCCGCGACCCTCGGCCTCGGTGCGGTCGCCGGCGACGTCACCGCCGCCAACATCGGAGACGCCGCCCTCGCGCCCCTGACCACCTGGGGCTTCTGGGTGCCCGTCGTCGTGTTCTTCCTCGGATTCTGGCTGCTCGGCGCGTTCATCAACCGTGGGCGCTGGGGGCTGTGGGTCGTCTTCGGCATCATCGTCGGCGTGATCGCCTACGGCGGTCACATCCTCGGCGCTCTTCTCGGTGCGCCGTTCTGGCAGCTCACCGCCACCGAGGGCAACGAGCTGGTGTCGTCGCAGCTCTTCCACCCGCTCGCGATCGCGGCGTTCGTCTTCGGCCGCGAGCTGACGATCTGGTTCGGCGCGTGGGTGGCCCGCAGCGGCGCACGCAAGACCGAGCTCAACGCCGAGGCGCAGCGCGAGTACGAGCGCACGCTCGAAGCCGGCCCGACGCTCTCGCGATAGTCGCGCGCATGTCATCGCCGAACCCCCGTGGACCCGAGTCCGCGGGGGTTTCGGTCGTCTTGGCGCTGGCGCTCGCGACGATCGGCTTCTTCGCGCTGGCCGTGTTCGGCCTCGGCGCGGTCAGCATCGTGACCGACCGCGACATCATCGCGGTCCCCGGACTCGGCCAGGTGCCCGGCGTCGTCGGCATGATCGTCGCGCTGCTGGTCTTCGCGATGTCGCTGCGCGGGGCGCTGCGCAGGACGCGACCGTCGTTCGTGTCCGCTCCCGCCGTCGCGCTCGCGACCGCGCTCGCGCATCTGGCGGCGGTGTGGGCCGGGGTGGCCGTCGCGGGCGGAGACCTGATCGTGGCGACGGTGGTCGCCGGCGACCTCGTGCGCGGAGGTGCGAGTGCGGTGCTTCTTCTGGCCGCCGCCATCGCCGCGTGGAGCGGCGTCGCCCTCCGGCGCACCCGGGCGGAGCGCCCTCGATGGCCTTGGGAGCGCGACGACGAGGAGTGACGCCCCGCCGTCGGGGTGTGAATCGGCGCATGCGGGCCGTGTGCGCCGTACGCTCTAGGTGTGGAGCGCTCGTTGGAGACGCAGGTAGACCAGGCCGTCGAGGCCTGGATCCGCTGGGTGCCGCGCTGGGAGCCGGCCACCCACCGTGGACGCGTCGCGCCCTGCCGGCGGTGTCTCGGATCCCCGATCCTCTCCGCCGCGGGGATCGGCTCGAACACGCCGCACGGCGTGCAGCACGGTCTGTCGACCCGGATCAAGACGATCGTCGATCACGCGGTCGCCGATTACACGTCGAGGAACCTGCCCATGCTGCAGCGCGAGCTCGACCAGCAGGCCGCCCGCAATCGCGCGCGCAGTTATCGACCCGCCGAGAACCTCGACCCGGAGTTCGACGGCCTCCCGCTCGACCCCGAGCCCATCGCCGGCGCTCCCTTCCTCTTCACCATCGCCGGCATGGCCGACGAGGCGATCGCCGACCTGCCGCCGCTTCCGCCGCTGAGCGATGAGGCGAAGGCGGCACTGCGGCAGGAGGTGTCGCTGGCCGACGAGTACGCCAACATGGTGGGGCGCGAGATCTGCCGCATCCTGCTGCGCCACCGCATCTACATCCAGGCAGCGATCTCGCAGCACGTCGAGCCGCAGATCGAGGCGCTCCTGGCGGAGCTCACCGAGTCGCTGGACTCGCCGTTCGACTCCGATCAGGCCTAGGCGCCGGGCAGCCGCGCTCCCGCGCGACACGGTGCGCGTCTGCGTATCAGCTGAGAGACGCGCCCACGACTGGCGACCGCAGTGCGCCATAGGTATCGTTTTTCGATAGATACCCATTGGCGATCGATAGGCGAACCATGCAACCTCGTGTCTCCCGCGCTCTCAAGGCGCTCATCGTCCTCCTTCTCGGCCTCCTGGTCGCCAGCCAGACCCTGGTGATCCCCGCGGTCGCCCGCATCACCGCGATCCGCAACCCCGACGTCGACCAGCTGGAGGTCCCGGGGATCATCGGGGCGGTGATCTTCATCGGGCTCATCGAGGTGACGCTCGTCTGCGTCTGGTTCCTGCTCTCGCTGGTGCAGACCGATCGCATCTTCCGCGTCGAGGCGTTCCGCTACGTCGACATCATCCTCGGCGCGCTCGTCGCCGCGGGGTTGCTGATCCTCGTCTCGTACGTCGTCATCGTCGGCAGTCGCGCGGTGTCGCTGTCCCTCACGCTGCTGGCCGTGCTCGGCATCGTGGTGAGCGCGGCGCTCGCCCTGCTCGTCGTGGTGCTGCGCGGGCTCCTGCGCAAGGCGCTGGAACTCGAGCAGGACCTCTCGGAAGTCGTCTGATGCCCATCGTGATCGACCTCGACGTACAGCTCGCCATGAAGAAGATGAGCGTGCAGGACTTCGCGGATGCCATCGGGATCACCCCCGCGAACGTCGCCGTGCTCAAGAACGGCAGGGCCAAGGCCGTGCGCTTCACGACGCTAGAGGCCATCTGCCGGGTGCTGGAGTGCCAGCCGGGCGACATCCTGCGCTGGGTGCCCGAGACGGAGGAGCAGTCATGACCCCCGCGTCGCTGGAGTCCTCGTCGCCGTCGACCGATGAGCTCACCTGGGGCGAGGCCGTCGCCCGGCACCTGCTCGACCTCGGAGCGTGCCCGGTGTGTCAGGCCGAGCTGGCGGACGGATGGTGCCGCACGTGCGGTTCGGACCTCCGCGGTCCCGTCGGATCGGAACTGTGGAGCGCGTCTCTGACGGCCGCCGGTGCGATGCGAGCGAGGGATGCAGTGCTGCGGCGCATCCCGCCGGTCGCTGCCGAAGGAACCGCCGCACCGTCGGCACTCACCGCGCCGTCGCCCGCCGTATCGGCGTCGGAGCCGTCCCGTGCGCCGGCGGGCGCGGATCCCGTGGCCACCTCGACGGGCGGGTCCGCATCGCAGAGCAGCGCGACGCTGCAGTCCGTGCTCGCGACGGCGGGTGCAGGGCTCGTCGCCGTCGCCGCCGTGGTGTTCACCTATCTCAACCCGGACCTCGCCGACCGCGCCCTGCGCAGCGTGATCGTCGGGCTCATCACCCTGCTGTTCCTCGGGGGAGCGTGGCTGCTCGCCCGCCGTGGACTGCGGTTCTCGGCCGAGGCCGTCGGCGCGCTGGGGCTGGTGTTCGCCGGCCTCGACATCCACGCGGTCGCCCAGCTCGCGGCGCCGGAGGTGCATCCGTGGCTCAGCGCCGCCGTCATCACGGCTGTCGTCGCCCCGGCCGTGCGGAGCGCGGGGCGACGTCACCGCATCAGGGTCTGGCAGTGGGTGGCCGTCGTGGCGCTGACGCTGACCCCTGCGATGCTGGGCCTGGCCGGAGCGACGGCGCTCACGGCCACGGCAGGCGCACTCGGCGTGGCGTTCGCGGGCGCCGCCGCCATCGAGTTCCTGCGGCCGCCCGCACCCGAACGGGTCACCCTCGTCGGGGCGCAGGTGATCGCGACCATCGCGGCACTCGTCCTGATGTGGCGGGTCGAGATCGACGACGTCTCGCTGTTCCTGCTCGTGACGAGCGGGCTGCTCGCTCTGGTCGCCTCGCACGCCCTCATCGCCGGGCGTCAGGCGCTGACGCCGCCCTGGTCGTTCGTCGCCGGCGCGACGGGGGCGGCGGCGATCCTGCTCGCGGTCTATGCGATCCCCTCCGTGCGCGAGATCGACGCCTCCTGGCAGCTCGCGATCGCGCCCGCCGCGGCATCCGCGGCCCTGGTGCTCGTCGGCGCGCTCCTACCGCTGCCGCGCCGTGTGCCGCGGGGTCCCGTCGCGGGCGGAGCGCTGACCGTGTTCGCCCTGCCTGTGCTGGCGCTCCTCGCCTCGGCCGCGGTCACCGGCGCGCTCACGGTCGCCGCCTTCGTCGGCGAAGCGCCCTGGGTCGACGGCTCCGGAGTGGTCGGAGGCGGCACGCCCCTCGGCCTCGGCGTGGTGGGTGCCGGTCTCGTCGCCTTCCACCTCCTCGCGCGCACCCGGATCGGCATCGTGCGGCTCGCCCCCGCTGCATCCCGGCTGTCCCTCGTCGCCGTCGCCCTCGCCCTGCTCGTGCTGGGCTGCGGCGGTCTGCTCGTGCTGCCCGCCGCGATCGCCGTGCTGGCGGGGTCGGCTGTGGCCGTCGCCGCCGCGATCCGGTGGATGCCCGCGCACGTGGCGGGCAGGGGCGTGCGGGTGATCCTGGTCGTCGCAGCGCATCTCGCGCTCCTCGCGACCGTCATGGTCGCCTGGCGCGACACCGCGGCCGTACCCGGCGCGGGGGCGGCGACGCTGATCGGTCTGGTCGCCCTCGCCGGGGTGCAGCCGCCGCGATGGCGCTTCCTCTACGTCGGAGCCGGATTCTCGTATGCACTGGTCGTCGTCGCGACAGCACTGGGGGAGGGCGGGGTCGACGGGATCGCACGGCTGTGCCTCACCGCATCCGCCGGTCTCGTGGTCGCGATCGCCACCACCTACCTGCCCCTCGTCGGCGCGCGGAGCTGGCAGGCGGTGCTCGTCGTCTCGGCGGTCCCCTTCGGGATCGGGGTGCTGCAGGTGATCGAGGAGCGCAGCGGATGGACCGCCCTGTCGACCGGGCTGATGTTCGTGCTCGCACTGACGCTGCTGCTGACCCGGCGACCGGGTCTCACCGTGCCGGTGCGCACGGCGGCTGCGGCGATGCTCGTGCCGACGCTCGCCGTGGTGGTCGTCTGTCTCGGCGCCCAGCTGCTCGACTCGAGCGGATCGCCCGTCGCCCTCCCGATCGTCGCGGTGCTCGTCGGTCTGGCGCTCCCGGCATCCACCCTCCTCCGCGATGTGCTCCGGAATCGGGGGCGTTCTGCCCTCGCCGCGGATGCCGCGCGGGTGGCGATCGAGGCATCCGCACTGCTCACCGGAATGATCGCGGTCGGTCTCTCCGTGGGGCGCGAGGCCGCGGGTCTCGGCACGACCCTGATCGTGCTCGTGGTGATCGGCCTCGGCGCCGTCGCCGCAGGACTCTTCAGCGCCCGGCGCTACGCGTGGTCCGTCGCCGGGGCGTCGTTCACCGGGGCCCTCTGGTGCGTGTGGGGGATCACCGGGGTCGACCTGTTCGAGGCCTACCTGCTCCCGCCGGCACTGGGGGCCGCGGTCGTCGCGGTGCTCCTCACGATCCGGGGGCGGCGGGCGACCGCCCTGTACTCCGCCGGCCTGCTGATCGCGCTCGGCCCGATCCTCGCGCTCATCTCTCTCGCGGAGCCCGAGACGGCAGACGGGCCGTCGCCCGTCGTCTGGCGCGTGGCGGGGCTCCTCGCGGCATCCTGGGGGCTGCTCGCCCTCGAGAAGGCGATCGGCGGGGGCCGTGCCGGGCTCCGGCGGCGCCGACTGCGGGCGCTCCGCATGCCGACGCTGGTGGCCGCGGGGCTGGCGGCGACGGCCGGGCCGATCCAGGGCATGAGGATCGGGCTGGGCGGCGATCTGCCGTCGCTGCACGGGGCGGGGCTGTTCGCGCTGTGTCTCGGGGTCAGCGCCGTCGGAGCCGCAGCCCTCGCCCTCGCCGCGGCGGGCATCCGCCGAGCGGCCGGCAGCGCGTCGGCGCTGCGGCGCACACGCTGGCTGGGCGCGCCGGCCGCGCTCACTCTCGCCGCAGGCACCTGGTTCGCGATCGAACGCGACTGGTTCTCGATCTGGCCGATGTGGATGCTGATGATCGCCTACCTGGTCGCGACGGTGGCGGTCGCCGCCCGCACGGTGGTCGGCACGACCACCGCCCCACCGACGTGGTTCCTGTTCGCGATCGCGTTCGTGACCGCCATCGTGGCGTGGAGTCCGCGCGACCTGAGGGTCGAGTGGTTCTCGCTGCCGTTGGGAGCGTTCCTCCTCGTCGCCGGCGCGATCGCCCTCCGGCGGAGACCGGATACGCACCCCGACCCGCGGCGGGCGTCGCTCGACAGCTGGCCGGGGCGCTGGACCGGCTCGTGGGCGCTGCTCGCCCCGGGGATCGCGACGATGATGCTGGCCTCGGTCGTCTCCACGTTCACGGATCCGCTCACCTGGCGGGCGATCCTGGTCATGGTGCTGGCACTCGCCGCCATCCTGCTCGGGTCGAGGAACCGTCTGGCGGCGCCCTTCCTGCTCGGCCTGATCGTGCTGCCGATCGAGAACGTCTTCGTGTTCTCCGTGCAGATCGGTCGCGGCATCGAGTCGATGCCGTGGTGGATCACGCTCGCGGTCATGGGCGCGGTGCTCCTGATCATCGCGGTGACCGCCGAGCGCAGGACGGGGGAGGCCGGAACGGTCGCGGCGAGGATGCGCGATCTGCGCTGAGGGACGAGGCCGGAGCCGCCGCTCATTTGACCGCCACGTTACGCGGCATTACACTTGATCAGGTGTGTGCACGTCTCGACGTGCGTGCTGGGCGTCGGCTCCATGGCCGATCCGCCCCCACGGCATACCCACCACTGCAAAAGCCCGTCGATTCCGGCGTGCCGGTGGGTCATGATGTGAAACCCATCACGCTGTCACCGTGCAGCACTATGAGGAGAGAACGTGCCAACCATTCAGCAGTTGGTTCGCAAGGGTCGCTCGCCCAAGGTCACCAAGACCAAGGCGCCGGCGCTCAAGTCGAACCCCCAGCAGGCCGGGGTCTGCACCCGCGTCTACACCACCACCCCGAAGAAGCCGAACTCGGCGATGCGCAAGGTCGCTCGTGTGAAGCTCCGCAACGGGACCGAGGTCACCGCGTACATCCCGGGTGAGGGTCACAACCTTCAGGAGCACTCCCTTGTGCTCGTCCGTGGCGGTCGTGTCAAGGACCTCCCCGGTGTTCGTTACAAGATCGTCCGTGGCGCCCTGGACACCCAGGCCGTCAAGAACCGTAAGCAGGCTCGCAGCCGCTACGGCGCGAAGAAGGGCTGAGTCCAATGCCTCGTAAGGGTCCCGCCCCCAAGCGTCCCGTCGTCAACGACCCGGTATACGGCGCTCCGATCGTCAGCCAGCTGGTCAACAAGATCCTGGTCGACGGCAAGAAGTCGCTGGCCGAGTCGATCGTCTACAACGCCCTCAAGGGCGTCGAGGCGAAGAACGGTCAGGATGCCGTCGCCACTCTGAAGAAGGCGCTCGACAACGTGCGCCCGACTCTCGAGGTCAAGAGCCGCCGCGTCGGTGGCTCGACCTACCAGGTTCCGGTCGAGGTCAAGCCGCACCGCGCGAACACCCTCGCGCTGCGCTGGCTCGTCAGCTACGCCAAGGGCCGTCGCGAGAAGACGATGACCGAGCGTCTCCAGAACGAGATCCTCGACGCGTCGAACGGTCTCGGCGCCGCCGTCAAGCGTCGTGAAGACACGCACAAGATGGCCGAGTCGAACCGCGCGTTCGCTCACTACCGCTGGTAAACAGCTTCGCCGGCCCTCGGCCACACGCCGAGGGCCGGCACCCCCTCTTCGCAGTACGACTGCCAAAAAGATAAGGACACTCCTGTGGCACAAGACGTGCTCACCGACCTGAGCAAGGTTCGGAACATCGGCATCATGGCTCACATCGATGCTGGCAAGACCACCACGACCGAGCGCATCCTGTTCTACACGGGCGTCAACCACAAGCTGGGCGAGACCCACGACGGTGCCTCGACCACCGACTGGATGGAGCAGGAGAAGGAGCGCGGCATCACGATCACGTCTGCCGCCGTGACCTGCTACTGGAACAAGAACCAGATCAACATCATCGACACCCCCGGTCACGTGGACTTCACGGTCGAGGTGGAGCGCTCGCTCCGCGTCCTCGACGGCGCTGTCGCCGTGTTCGACGGCAAGGAGGGCGTCGAGCCCCAGTCCGAGACCGTGTGGCGTCAGGCCGACAAGTACAACGTCCCCCGCATCTGCTTCGTCAACAAGATGGACAAGCTCGGCGCGGACTTCTACTTCACCGTCGACACCATCATCAACCGCCTCGGCGCCAAGCCGCTGGTCATCCAGCTGCCGATCGGCGCGGAGAACGACTTCATCGGCGTCATCGACCTCGTCGAGATGCGTGCGCTCGTCTGGGCGGGTGACTCCAAGGGTGACGTCACCATGGGCGCCTCCTACGAGATCCAGGAGATCCCGGCCGACCTCAAGGAGAAGGCCGACGAGTACCGTCAGCAGCTCCTCGAGACCGTCGCCGAGACCGACGACGCTCTGCTCGAGAAGTTCTTCGGTGGCGAAGAGCTGACCGTCGCCGAGATCAAGGGCGCGATCCGCAAGCTCACCGTGGCTTCCGAGATCTACCCGGTGCTCTGCGGTTCGGCGTTCAAGAACCGCGGCGTGCAGCCGATGCTCGACGCGGTCGTCGACTACCTCCCGAACCCGCTCGACGTGGGCTCGATCGAGGCGCACGACCCGAAGGACTACGACACGATCATCGAGCGTCACCCCGACGCGAAGGACCCGTTCGCAGCCCTCGCTTTCAAGGTCGCGGTGCACCCGTTCTTCGGTCGCCTCACCTACGTGCGCGTCTACTCGGGTCAGCTCGACTCCGGTGCCGCGGTCATCAACTCGACCAAGGGCAAGAAGGAGCGCATCGGGAAGATCTTCCAGATGCACGCCAACAAGGAGATCCCGGTCCCCTCGGTCACGGCGGGCAACATCTACGCCGTCATCGGTCTGAAGGACACCACCACCGGTGACACCCTGACCGACCCGACCTCGCCGGTCGTCCTCGAGTCGATGACGTTCCCCGAGCCGGTCATCGAGGTCGCCATCGAGCCGAAGACCAAGGCCGACCAGGAGAAGCTGGGTGTCGCCATCCAGAAGCTCGCTGAGGAGGACCCGACCTTCCGCACGGAGCTCAACCCCGAGACCGGTCAGACGACCATCAAGGGCATGGGCGAGCTGCACCTCGACATCCTCGTCGACCGCATGAAGCGCGAGTTCAACGTCGAGGCCAACGTCGGCAAGCCGCAGGTCGCGTACCGCGAGACGATCCGCAAGGGCGTCGAGAAGTACGACTACACGCACAAGAAGCAGACCGGTGGATCGGGGCAGTTCGCGAAGATCCAGTTCAACATCGAGCCGCTCGACCTCGACGACGAGAAGACGTACGAGTTCGTCAACGCGGTCACCGGTGGTCGCATCCCGCGTGAGTACATCGGCTCGATCGATGCCGGCTTCCAGGACGCGATGAACGTCGGCGTGCTCGCCGGCTACCCGATCGTGGGCGTCAAGGCGACCATCGTCGACGGTGCGGCCCACGACGTCGACTCCTCGGAGATGGCGTTCAAGATCGCCGGATCGATGGGTATGAAGGAAGCCCTGCGTCGGGCGAGCCCGGCGCTCCTCGAGCCGCTCATGGCGGTCGAGGTGCGTACTCCCGAGGAGTACATGGGCGACGTCATCGGCGACCTGAACTCGCGTCGTGGCCAGATCCAGTCGATGGAGGATGCCGCAGGCGTCAAGGTCGTCCGGGCACACGTCCCGCTGTCCGAGATGTTCGGCTACATCGGCGACCTGCGCTCGAAGACCTCGGGCCGCGCCGTCTACTCGATGGAGTTCAACAGCTACGCTGAGGTTCCCCGCGCAGTGGCCGACGAGATCGTCCAGAAGAACAACGGCGGCGAGTGACACTTCCTGGGAGTCGGGCCCAGGCCCGACTCCCAGGTCCCCTACAACTTCACATTCCCTCTCTACTAAACTGAGAAACTAACCCGTAGAGAACCGGTCGCAATCCAGTGCCCGGTCACCTCTACACGACGTCCTGAGGAGGACCCAGTGGCTAAGGCCAAGTTCGAGCGGACCAAGCCGCACGTCAACATCGGAACGATCGGTCACGTTGACCACGGCAAGACCACGCTCTCCGCAGCGATCTCGAAGGTGCTTGCTGACAAGTTCCCGTCTGACACCAACGTGCAGCGCGACTTCGCTTCCATCGACTCGGCGCCGGAAGAGCGCCAGCGTGGTATCACCATCAACATCTCGCACATCGAGTACGAGACCCCGAAGCGCCACTACGCGCACGTCGACGCCCCCGGCCACGCCGACTACGTCAAGAACATGATCACCGGTGCTGCGCAGATGGACGGCGCGATCCTCGTGGTCGCGGCCACCGACGGCCCGATGGCTCAGACCCGTGAGCACGTTCTGCTCGCCAAGCAGGTCGGCGTGCCGTACCTGCTCGTCGCGCTGAACAAGGCCGACATGGTCGACGACGAGGAGATCCTGGAGCTCGTCGAGCTCGAGGTCTCCGAGCTCCTCGCCTCGCAGGGCTTCGCCGAGGACGCTCCTGTCGTCCGCGTCTCCGCTCTGAAGGCACTCGAGGGTGACGAGAAGTGGACCCAGTCCATCCTCGACCTCATGGAGGCCGTCGACAACAACGTCCCCGACCCCGTGCGCGACAAGGACAAGCCGTTCCTGATGCCCGTCGAGGACGTCTTCACGATCACCGGTCGTGGAACCGTCGTCACCGGCCGCGCCGAGCGTGGCACGCTGGCCATCAACTCCGAGGTCGAGATCGTCGGACTGCGTCCGACCGTCAAGACCACGGTCACGGGTATCGAGATGTTCCACAAGCAGCTCGACGAGGCATGGGCCGGCGAGAACTGCGGTCTCCTGCTCCGTGGAACCAAGCGCGAGGACGTCGAGCGCGGCCAGGTCATCGTCAAGCCGGGTTCGGTCACGCCGCACACCGACTTCGCGGGCACCGCGTACATCCTGTCCAAGGATGAGGGTGGGCGTCACAACCCGTTCTACACGAACTACCGCCCGCAGTTCTACTTCCGCACCACCGACGTCACCGGCGTCATCACGCTGCCCGAGGGCACCGAGATGGTCATGCCCGGCGACACCACCGACGTGACGGTCGAGCTGATCCAGCCGATCGCCATGGAGGAGGGCCTCGGCTTCGCCATCCGTGAGGGTGGACGCACCGTCGGCGCCGGTACGGTCACGAAGATCATCAAGTAAGCTTCTGCTTCCTGACACAGGGGTCGGACCTTCGGGTCCGGCCCCTTTGTCGTACATCCCTTTTTCGTCACCGCCGTCGCCCGACCAGGGCAGAGGAGGAACGCCGTCATGACGCAGATCCAGGTGGGTCCGCCGCCGCCGCGCAGCTACGCGCGGCTGTGGGTATCGACGCTGCTGCTGGTCGTCTATGCATCCTTCGTGCTGCTCGTCACCATGTGGCCGCAGCCCGAGCAGCTCGAGTTCGACAGCATCGCCGGGCGCGTGCTGCGCGCTCTGCACAACATCGGCGTGCCGCAGTGGTTCGGCTACGACAAGCTCGAGTTCACGGCCAACATCGGCATGTTCGTGCCTCTCGGCTTCCTGCTCGGTCTCGCCCTCGCCCGCTCGGCGTGGTGGGTGGCGATCTTCCTACTGCCCGCGTTCTCAGGGGCCATCGAGTTCACCCAGGGCATCGCGCTCGACGAGCGGGTGTCGACGGTGCTCGACGTCCTCTCCAACACCATCGGCGGCTACCTCGGTCTGCTGCTCGCGATGATCCTGCGCGCGATGATCCACGCCAGGGACCGCACCAAGATCGAACGCGAACTGTGGGAGCGTCGTGCCGCGGCCGCCGAGCTCCAGAGGCAGAACGCGGCACGAGCGCAGGCGGCAGCCTCCTCGCACCAGGTGCCGGCGCCGGCCGCCGCCCGCATCGCCGAGCCCGACCCGGTCACCCGCGTGCTGGATGCGGATTTCTGGGAGACCGGCGACGCTCCGACCGTCCGCCTCCCGCTATGACAGGCACCTCGGCACGGCGCCCCTCCGCCGACGACATAGGCTGGGCATGATGAACGAGCCGACGACTCCCGCAGAAGCCTCGCCGACCGTTGCAGCGCACGCTGCGCGTACGCTGTCCACCCGCAAGATCATCCTGCTGTCCATCGCGGGCGTGCTGGTCGTGGCGCTCGTCGCCACCCTGATGGTGTTCCGTCCTTGGGAGGCGCGCGCGGAGGCGCGTCCTGCGCCGATCCCGAAGTCCCAGACGCAGGTCGAGCCGGCCCTGGGAGAATGCACGGCTCCGCCCGAGGGGGACGGTTCGTCTCCCGGATTGGCGCCCGCGGCAGCGGACGATGCCTTCGGCGGATGGGAGCAGCGGCTCAACGACACGGCGGCCACCACGCGCTTCTCCGCGTCGGAGGACGTCCGTGAGGGGCTCACCTCCCTGTCTCTGACCAGCGGGACGGGCACGCAGCCGCCGGTCCCCGAGAGGTTCGAGCAGTCCGTCCCGGTCACCACCGGAGAGACCCTGACGGTCGCCTTCTCGAGCAAGGCCGCGACGGCCGGGAGCCAGGTGTCGATCGTCCTCGGCCCGAACGCCGTGGCCAAGCGCCTCGCCATCCCCGACGGCGCCGAGTGGGCGGATACCTCCGTCAGCTACACGGTCCCGCGCGGAATGGCGTCGCTGAGCGTGGCCATCGAGATCACGTCGCTTCAGGGTGAGGTGCTGATCGACGGGATCACCGTGCAGCGCAACGGCACCGAGCTGCTCGTCAACGGCGGTTTCGAAGACACCTCGGCCGTTCTCCGCATCGACAACGCGACTCTGCTCTTCGACGGAGCTCCCGATTCCCGGGACCTGAATGTGCGCACGCGCGTCGCCGCAGCGACGACGATCGCCTGGTGCGTGTCCGGCGGCGAGACCGAGTACGGGGGCGTGTCGACGTTCGAGGACGGGCTCGTGCAGGTTCCGGTCGAGTACAGCGATCCCGGCCTGTACACGGTGAAGATCTCCATGCACCATGCGGGTCAGCTCATCGAGCGATCTGCGACCTTCGGGGTCGTGCCGCCGCGCAACGGGGTACCCTCGGGGATCGGCATCGCCGCTCACTTCCAGGGCGGGGTGGCGCGGATGACCAACGCGCCCGCCACGCTCGCGATGCTGGGGGCAGACAGCGTGCGGTTCGAAGTTCCCTGGCAGCGCATCGAGAAGGAACCGGGGGTGTACACCTACCCGCAGTACATCGACCAGGTGATGGGCGCGTACGAGACGGCGGGCATGTCGGTCCTGACCGTCCCCGCGTACTACAACCCCCTCTACGACCAGGGCAAGACGCCGTCCACCGATCGGGGGCTGCAGGGCTACTCGGCCTACACGGGCGCGCTCCTGTCGAAGTACCCCGCCAGCGGCGGTCTCACGGAGATCTACAACGAGTACGACCACATCTTCAACACGGGAGCGTGCGGCACGACGCCCGACTGCTACATGCGGATGCTGGTGCCGGCCGCTGCCGCAGCGAAGGCGACGAACCCCGCCGCGACGGTCTACGGTCCCTCGACGGCGGGGATGCAGGTGCGCTTCGACTGGCTCGAGCCGTTCATCGCGCAAGGCGGGCTGGATCACGTCGACGTCCTGACCTTCCACCCGTACACGCAGCCGGAAGGACCCACGCTCCTGGACTCGCAGCTGCAGGAGCTGAACGGGATGATCGCCGCCGCCAAGCCCGGCGTCGATGTGCCGATCTCCTTCACCGAGATGGGATGGGCCACGGTGGACGGGTGGGTCAGCCGTGACGAGCAGGCGGCGTACACCGCGCAGACGGCTCCGATCGCGCTCAAGGCGGGCGTCGACAGCATCTACTGGTTCACGCTGGCGGACACCGGTTCCGACCGGTCCAACTACGAAGCCAGCTTCGGATTCTTCGAGACCGCGAGCACGTTCACTCCGAACACCTATCAGCCCAAGACCTCCGCGATCGCTCTCGCGGTCAGCCAGAGGATGCTCGGCGGAGCCACGTTCTCCGCGGAGGAGAACTGGGGTGAAGGGGTGAAGGCGTACACGTTCACCACCGCGGACGGGCGCACGATCACCGCCGCCTGGGCCCCGGATGCTCCGGCGTCCGTGGCGGTGGAGGACCTTCCCGACGGCAAGGTGCTCGACATGAACGGACGGCAGGTGGACGCCGAGCACTCCCTCGACATCGGGGAGGCCCCCGTGTATCTGGTTCACAACGACTGATCGCCGCTCGTCCGGACGAGAAGGCGCGCGTCGGAGCCGCTGATACGATTGGCCGCGTCTTTGTCTCTTTTTCACGGAAGTATTGGTATGTCGCGAGTACTCATCACCGGTGGCGCCGGGTTCATCGGGTCGCGGCTGGCGGTCAGCCTCCACGAGCGTGGCGATGAGGTCATCGTGCTCGACACCTTGAGCGAGCAGGTCCACGGCCCCGACCCCGAGACCACGTCGGCCACCTATCCCGTCGCCGCGAAGGTGGCGACGGTGATCCGGGGATCGGTCACCGACAGAGACGACGTGAAGCGCGCGCTGAACGGTGTGGACGTCGTCGTCCATTTCGCGGCGGAGACCGGTACGGGTCAGTCGATGTACGAGATCGAGCGCTACGTCGACGCGAACATCCGGGGCACCGCCGTGCTGCTCGAGGCGATCGCCGAGTCGGACCACCCGGTGCGCCGTGTCGTCGTCGCGTCGTCGCGTTCGGTCTACGGTGAGGGCGCCTACGAAGACGCGACCGGCGCGGTCCGATACCCGGAGCACCGCCCCGACGAGCAGCTGTCGCGGGGTGTGTTCGACGTCGTCGGTGATGACGGTGAGCCGCTGACGTGCATCGCCACGGGCGAGGAGTCGGTTCTGCATCCGTCGTCGATCTACGGCATCACGAAGCAGGTTCAGGAGCAGCTGGTTCTGACCGCGGCGCGATCGCAGGGCATCGAGGCCGTCTCCCTCCGGTTCCAGAACGTCTACGGGCCGGGGCAGTCGCTCACCAACCCGTACACGGGGATCCTGTCGATCTTCACCTCGCTTCTGCTCGCGGGGCGGCAGATCAACGTGTTCGAAGACGGCGAGGAGTCGCGCGACTTCGTCTTCATCGACGACGTCGTGGCGGCGACGGTCGCTGCGATCGACAGCGACACCGCGGACGGGCAGGCGATCAACGTCGGGTCGGGTGAGCCGACCACCGTCCTGCGCGTCCTGCAGCTGTTGGGAGCGGCGTACGCCGTCGAACCCGACCACTACGTGAGCGGCGACTACCGTCTCGGCGACATCCGCCACAACTACGCCGACCTCCGCAAGGCAGAGCGGCTGCTCGGATTCGCGCCGCAGCTCTCGGTGGAGGAAGGGATCCGGCGTTTCGCCGAGTGGGCTCGAGATGAACAGACCGATGCGGACGCGTACAAGGGGTCTCTCGGAGAGCTCCAGGATCGCGGCCTTCTCCGTTCAGTGAACTCGTGAGGCTCGCGTTCATCACGCCCTCGTTCTTCGGGTACGAGGAATCGATCGCCCAGGCCTTTCGCGACCGCGGGGTCCAGGTGGACCGGTTCGACGAGCGGCCGAGCAACTCCGCCGTCTCGCGCGCTGTCCTGCGCGTGGCTCCGAAGCTCGCGGCACGACGTGTGCGTGCGCACTTCGACGACATCGTGCGACAGATGAGCGAGCACCGATACGATGCGCTGCTCATCATCAAGGGCGAGAACCTGCCTCCGTACGTGCTCCGTGCCTTCTCCGAGCGCAACCCGAACGCCGTGCGGATCTTCTACACGTTCGATTCCCTCGCGAACAGCGGTCGATGCGTCGACCTGTTCCCTGATCTCGATGTGCGGTACTCCTTCGACCGCGGCGATGTGGCGGCGCGGGACGACCTGCGGTACAAGTCGCTGTTCTTCGCCAGGGAGTTCGCGGAGGTCAGGGGCCGGGAGCGGGCATTCGACGCATCGTTCGTCGGCACCCTGCATTCGGATCGATACAGCTTCTACCACGGCGTGGTCCGAAGCCTTCGCCCTGAGCGCTGCTTCGCGTTCTTCTACTCCCCGGCGAGATGGTATTTCGCACTCCAGCGCGTGTTCGACCGCCGGATGCGCGGTATCGCCGCCCGCGAGGTCAGCGTCGACAAGATGCCGCGGTCGCGCGTCGCCGAGGTGTTCGGGTCCTCGCGAGCCGTCGTGGACTATCAACGCCCCGGTCAGGACGGACTCACCATGCGGACCTTCGAGGCCCTGGGCAGCGGCGCCGCGCTGATCACCGCGAACCGCGCCATCCTCGACGAGAGCTTCTACGACCCCGCGCGCATCCTCGTGGTTCCCCGCGATGCGGACTCGATCGACGGCGACGCCGTCCGAGAATGGGTCTCGACCCTCGACGACGAGTGGTCCGCGGAAGGCTTCGACCAGTACGGCATCGACGCGTGGGTCGGCGAGTTCCTCCGCGACGTGACCCCGGGGGGCGACGTATGAGGATCGTCATCGATGCGCTCGGCGCACCCGCGGAGTCCGGGGGTATGCGTGTGCACGCCGAGGAGCTCATCCGCACGTGGACCGAGGTGTTCCCCGCGGACGAGCTCATCGTCCTCGGGTACAGCTGGCTCGAGGACTCCTTCCGCGGTGTCGAGGGCGTGGAGGTCGTCACGGCGAAGGGCAAGGCGGCGCGGTACACCGGGCAGATCTTCTGGACCGCGCAGGTCTTCCGCCGCCGGCATGCCGACGCGCTCCTCTCGCTCTCGACGATCGTGAGTCCCCTCGTCCCCTCCGACCGCACGGCGTGCTTCATCCACGACTGGCGGCACAGGCTGAACCCGGCCGAGTTCGGCCGTGCGCAGCGTCTGTACCGTCGCCTGTGGCAGCTGTCGATCCGCCGTGCCGGCACGACCTTCGCCATCTCGGAGAAGACGCGGCGGGAGACGGAGAGGTTCGCTCGGCCGGCTCGCCTCGTGGTGGCCGAGAACGGCGACGATCACGCACGCAGATGGGGCGTCGAGCGAATCGTCGATGAGGGGACTCCCACGATCCTCACCTTCGGCCATTTCGCCAGCAAGCGGCCGGAGCTCGTGATCGACGCGGTGTCGGTGCTGAGACGGCGCGGTGAGGATCACCGGTTGGTGGTCCTCGGAGCCAAGGGCGACTATCGCGAGGAGCTCCGAGCGAAGGCCGAGGTCGCATCGGTCTCGGATCTCGTGGAGTTCCCCGGTTTCGTCACGGACGACACCCTCCATCGGTCGGTGAGCTCGGCATCCGTCCTCGCACTCGTGTCCAGCGACGAGGGATACGGCATGCCGGTGGTCGAGGGAGCGTACTTCGGAGTGCCCACCGTTGTCACCGCGGACAGCGGCCTCGTCGAGATCCACGGAGACCGGGTCGTTCCGGCCGAGGCGACCGGAGAGTCGGTCGCTAGCGCGATCCTCAGGGCGCGGGAGTCCGGAGCGGAACGGGGAGCGGATGCGCACCCGTGGTCCGACACGGTCCGCACCGTACGGGACTCGCTGCGCGCACGCGCGCGGACGAAGGTGCGAGGCGAGTGATGGCTGCACGGGGGGAGTCGGTCGCTTCGCGACGGGGCGCGGGGTTCATCGGGGAACTCGGCTGGGTGCCGACCGTGATGCTCGTGTCCGCGGCGCTCGTGCTGGTGTCCCTCGCGTTCCCCGCCGTGGCGGAAGGGCACGGGCCGTGGATCGAGGGCGTCCGCAACGTCGTGCTCTGCGTGTCCCTGGTCGGCACCGCCACCGCCTCGTACGTCGCGTGGCCGAATCGGTGGAACATCCCGGCGCACCTCCAGCTGGCCTTCTCGATTCCCGCGTACGTGGTTCCCGTGTTCGGGCTCGACTGGCTCGAACTGCCGTCGCCGGGCGTATCCGCGCTGTACTTCCGCCTCGTCGCCCTGGGCTTCGTCGCGATGACGGCGGGTGTGCTCGTCGGAAGGCTCCTCGCGTCGCGGTTCGTGCGCGATCGTGGCCCGGTCGTCCGCATCCAGCGCGTGCTGCACGACGCCGAGGACCGGGTGCGGCAGCGGGTGCTCCTGGTGGTCACGGCGTGCGTGGTGATCCTCCTCGTGTGCTTCCTCGTGATGGGGTTCACACCCGCCCTGGCCGCCGATCCGAACGCGGCGAAGTTCTTCAAGGGCGTGTATCACGAGCCATACCAGGTCGTGTCCATCCCGTACCGGCTCACCACCACGGTGATCCCGCTGCTGATGCCCCTCGTCGCGGTGTACGCGTGGAAGCGTCGACGGAGCGTCTACTGGATCGTGCTGCTGGCCGTCTCCGTCGGTGTGATGCTCCTCTCGCTCCTGCGAGAGCCGGCGATCAGCGGGCTGCTGCTCGCCCTCGGAATCCTCATCGCGTTCTATCGCCGCTTCCGGATCCTCTACGCCGTCGTGCTCGTCGCCGCGTATGTGGCAGGCAGTGCGATGTACGCGGTTCTCGCCCTCCTCGGGGTCAAGCAGTACCAGTCGATGGTCCGATCGCCCGAGAGCCTGCTGACGGGCATCGCGTCCGGAGCGCCCGACATCAAGGACCAGCTGGCCTTCCTGAACGCGTGGCTGCCCGGACACGAACTGACGCTCGGCCGGACGTTCCTCGGGGGACTGCTTCCCGGGAACAACCCCTGGAACCCGTCGGTGTGGGCTCTGCAGACGCTCAATCCGAACACGCCGATCGAGGACATCCGATCGGGTGGACTGCGGCTGCCCCCGTCCGTCTGGGGATATGTGAGCTTCGACTGGGTGGGCGCCGCGATGGTGCCGCTCCTCTCCGGCGTCGTCCTCGGAGCCATGTCGTTGATCGCCGCCCGCGCGGTGAACGGGATCGGACTCGAGCAGGCGGCCATGCTGATGCTCGTCTACGTCGCCGCGATCGACGTGTTCCCGGTGTTCTACCGATTGAGCTACCTGTCGGTTCTCGCCCTGATCGTCGTGCTGCTGCTGCTCGTCCCATGGCGCCGCATCCGGTCTCGATCGCGTCCCGCTGAACAGCCGGCGCCATGAAACGACTTCTCAGGCTCGGCGCCCCCACCGTGGGCACGGTCCTTCTCCGTCTGGCCCAGCTGACGGTGCTGCTCGCGTTCGCCAGGCTCACCGAGGGGGAGACGCAGCACTTCCTGGTGACGGGGTTCGGGGTGCTCGCGTCCTTCGCGATCATCAGCGACGCGGGCGGCGCTCCCTTTCTTCTGAGTCTGCGTCCGGAGCGGCACAGTCTGCAGACGTTCGGTCGCGTGCTCGCGCTGCAGGGAGGGTTCGCGCTTCTCGGGCCCGTGGCCTTCTTCGGGTTCGCGATCCTGATCGCCCCGGACGGCATCGCGACACCGCATTTCTTCGTCCTGATCGCCCTCTCTCTGGCGCAGGCCTTCGACACCATGGCGAGGACGGCGAAGTCTCCGTGGCTCGTGCAGCGCCGAGACCACCTCTTCGCCTTCCCCGACATCCTCAACGGCCTGTGCAAGATGGCCCTGGTCGGTCTCGCGCTCCTGGTCGGGAGCGTCGATCTCGTCGCAGCGGTGATGCTCGTCTCGGCGATCGCCTTCATCGGCACGTTCCTCGTGGTGCGTCGCGGTCTCCCGGGGCAGACGGAGCGAGAGCCGAAGCTCGCGCGTCGTGTGCTCGAGATCGGCGTCACAGGCATGCTGAGCAGCGCCTACTCCCAGACGCCCATGCTCTTCGCCGCGGGGATGCTGCCTCTCGAGGTCTCCGCGGTGTTCGCGGTGACATACCGGATCGTCCAGGCGCTGGAGCTGCTCCCCGCCACCGCGACGGTCCAGCTCATCCCCCGATTCCGCTCGCTGGATGCACGCAGGGTCTGGATGCTGTTCACCGGTGTCGGTGTGATCCTCGCCGTCGTGCTCATCCTGGCGTGGCCGATCGTCACCGAGGTGTTCACGATCGAGGTGCCCCTGGAATACCTCGTGCCCATCGCTCTCGCCTTCGCCCTGAAGTGCGGCAACTACTCGGTGGTGGCCTATCTGCTCAGCTCCGAGAAAGTACGTCAGAGACTCGTCGTCACCGTCCTGACGGGTATCTTCGCGGTCATACTCGTTCCGTCGCTCATCCTGGCCGCCGGACCTCGAGGACTCGCGCTCTCCGCGCCGATCATCGAGGTCGTGTTCCTCGCCACCACCATCATCATCCTTCGCACCACGATGCGACCCCTACGCCGAAAGGGATCCGAGTGAGGATTCTCGTCATCAGCTCCGACCGCACCTCGGAGCTGAACCGCCCCGTCAACCTGGGCGATGCCATGCTGACCGACGCCCTCGTCGCCTCACTGCGAGCGAAGGGGCACGACGCCATCGCCGCCGACTTCGGCGACTCGGCACGCACGGGGGGAGAGGCGCGTCTGAGACTGTCCGGAGTGGGCGCTCTCCTGCGCGCTCTGCGCGACGTCGACGCCCTCGTGATCGGCGGAGGCACCCTGCTGCAGGACGACGCCCGCGAGATCCCGGGCGGCTGGGGCGGCCTTCCGCGGCTCTGCGCTGCCAGCAGCGTCCTCGCTCGTCTGACCCGGACCAAGGTGGCGTTCTACGGCGTCGGATGCGATCCCGTCGAGAGGGCGGGAGCACGGACTCTGCTGCGCCTCGCGGTCAGGGGAGTGCCGGTGTGGGTGCGCGACACGCGCAGCGCCGCCCGCGTCCGCGAGACGCTGAAGGGGACGGCGATGCTCGGAGCGGATGCCAGCCTGCTGATGGGATTCGATCCTCGCGGACAGGCCGCGGATGATGCGCCCGTCGTGGTCGCGCTCAACGGAGAGCATGCGCGCCACCTGACTGCCGGCCAGGTGGAGGCGCTGAAGCGGCCGGGGCGTCGTCTGGTCTTCCTGAACATGTCGCAGGGCGGTTCGTTCCTGGACGCGGACTCCCTCTCCGTCGAGGCCAGGGCGGCGTTCGACGAGGTGACAGAGCCCATGGGCTGGGACGAGGCGTTCCGATTGATCCGCTCGGCGGAATCGGTCTGGGGGTCGAGGATGCACGCGCTGTACGCGGCGATGCTCAGCGGCGTCCCGATGGTCGCCCTGTCGGCGCTCCCCAAGGTCGTCACCTTCGCGGAGGACTTCGGAATCGCGCGAGTCACCGAGACGTCCGAGATCGGGGACGTGCATCCGACCCTGGCGGACACGGCTGCTCTCGACGCTGCCGTCGTGACGGCGGACCGCACGCTCGACGACCTGCTCGTCGGTTTCGTCGGCACGGGGCGGTAACGACGCGAATGGTCTTCTCCAGCCCGACTTTCCTCTTCCTGTTCCTGCCCCTCACGATGCTGGGGTATCACCTGCTCCCCGTGCGCGGACGGTCGCGCAACTGGTGGCTGCTCGCCATGAGCATCGTCTTCTACTACTGGGGAGCGGGCAGCGCGATCGGCGCGATCCTCTGGGTGTCGATCTTCAGTTTCGGCGCGGCCTGGGCGATGTGGCGCTACGCGCGTCGGCGTCATGCGACCGGCCGTGCCCCTCTGGCACGCGTGCCGCTGGCCGTGGCCCTGGCGATCGTGCTGGTCCCGCTCGTGCTGTTCAAGTACCTCCCGCAGCTGGCCATCCAGGGGGTGCCGGGGGCCGTCCACATCGCCGCGCTGACGGGGGCGGAATCCTGGATCCTCCCCCTCGGCGTCTCCTTCTTCACGTTCCACGGGATCTCCTACGTCATCGACTCGTACCGGAACGGTGCCCCTCTGACCCGGTCCTTTCCGGCGTACCTCCTCTACCTCTTCGTCTTCCCGCACCAGATCGCCGGACCGATCGTGCGATATGCGGAGATCAAGGACGAGGTGGAATCGTCGCGGACGATCACCGCGAGTCGGTTCGGCTACGGGGCGACCAGGTTCGCCTGGGGGCTCGCGAAGAAGGTGCTCATCGCGGACAGCGCAGGTCAGCTCGCGAACGCCATGTTCGACAGCGCCGCGTTCTCCGGCCAGCTCTCGATGCCCACTGCGTGGATCGGGGCCGTCGCCTACGCCGTCCAGATCTACTTCGACTTCAGCGGATACTCCGACATGGCCATCGGATTGGCCGCGATGTTCGGCTTCCACTTCCCCGAGAACTTCCGCAGCCCGTACACGTCGCACTCCGTGAGCGAGTTCTGGCGGCGCTGGCACATCACCCTCACCCGATGGTTCCGCGATTACGTGTACATCCCGATGGGTGGAAACCGCAAGGGCCGACTGGTCGAGTACGGCGCGCTGCTGACGGTGTTCACGCTGACATCCATCTGGCACGGGGCGCTGGCCGGGTTCCTCCTGTGGGGTGGGCTGCAGGCCGCGGCGATGCTGTTCGAACGGGCGACGGGTCTGCGCGATTCCCGACGATTCCTGGTCGCACGGCGCATTCTCACGGCGTTCTTCGTGATCCTCGCCTGGGTGCCCTTCCGGACGACCGAACTCGATGCGACGGGGCGGATCTGGAGAGCCATGTTCACCGGCCCGACGGACTTCATTGCGCCTCAGCTCATCACGGCGATCACCCCGTTCACGCTGGCGGCGCTGCTCATCGGCCTCCTCGCGTTCTTCACCACCTCGAAGAACACCGCATTCGAGATCCTCTTCCGTCCTTCGCTGCGCGATCAGACCGTCTCCGCGGTGCGCGGATGGGTGATCGCCGCTCCTCTCTTCGTGGTGACCATCGCGATGGTGCTCCTGAGCGATTTCAGCCCGTTCCTCTACTTCCAGTTCTAAGGAGAGCCCCATGCTCACGACCTGGCTGCGGCGCAGGGCCGTACCCGTCGCCGCGGTGGGCGGAAGCCTGCTGCTTCTCTCCCTGTGGCTGGTTCCCGGCGACGTCGCCGGGAGCCAGAACCGCGCCGAGGTCGAGTTCCCGGCCGTCTCGCCCCAGGCGCTCACCGAGGCGGAGACATTCGCCCACGTCGACCGCGCTCTGAGAGATCGGCTCGGCGCGCAGGTGCCGGTCGTCCACGTCGCCGGCGCGGTGTCGAACGACGTCGGGATGAGCCCGAACAGCACGACCTGGCTCGGTGAGGGGCGCGAACCCTTCTTCGCGGTCGACTTCATCTACCCGTGCCGAGGGAATCCGGCGCGGATCGACGCGGTGCATCAGCAGCTCCAGGACGACACCGCCGCCGTGGAGGGCAACGGCGCCTACATCGTCTACACCCTGGCGCCGGACAAGTCGTCGATCCGGGACGAGGAGCTCGGAGTGCTGCGCGACTCCCTCCTGAACTGCTCCGATCGCGTCCGCTCGGCCTTCACCGGCTGGGGCGAGGCTCAGGACTTCCCGCTGATCACGCTCTGGGACCGTCTCGAGCACGCCGACTCGTCGAGGCAGGGGCGCGACGACGGCGCGTACTACTTCGGTGACAGCCACTGGAACGCCGATGGCGCCGCCGTGTGGACGAGGGCGCTGCTGGAGAGGCTCGTCGACGACGGCGTGGTCTCCAGCTCCGTGCTGTCCGACCTCGACGAGACCACCACGGCTCCGGGGGAGGTCGTGATCCCGGACCTCTTCCGCAACATGGGGCTGACCGAGACCGTGGAACGCGTCGAGAAGCTCTACGAGCGTCCGGGAGTGACGACCACGACCGACACCGTGGTGAACTCCGAGGGGACGACGCTCACCCACACGTCGTCCACATCCACGGAGGCGGAACTCGTCCCGGGCAAGACCCTGATCCTGGGGGATTCCTTCCTGCGCACCCACGCCGCCACGCAGCTCGCTCCGTTCTTCGCCGACGTCACCTTCGGCTCGCTGGCCGATTACGAGGATGTCGCGGACTACGACAACGTCATCGTGGAGCGCGTGCAGCGCAACGCCGTGGAGCCGGGATGGCCTGACTTCGCCGGAGTGATCGGCTGACTCCGGCGAGGCGATGCTCCGGGATGCTGCTCAGCGGCGTGTCAGGTGCCCCCCGGTAGGATCGCAGCGTGACCCCTACGTCTCGACGAGCAGCGCGTGAAGCTGCGCAGAAGCAGCAAGCCGATCGCGACGCCGCGGTGCGTGACACGCACGCCGGAGAGAAGAAGCCGCGACGGCGGGGCGCGCGCATCGCCTGGCTCATCGTGGCGATCGTCGTCATCGTGCTGCTCGGCATCGCCTGCTGGGTGGCTTTCAAGGCCCTCGCCGTGAAGAACGGGCTCGAGGAGAGCCAGCAGCTCATCGGCGAGCTGCAGAACGGTGCCGACCCCAAGGAGACCGTCCAGAAGATCTCCGAGCCGGCGAGGAGCGCCGCAGCGGCGGCGTCGGATCCGGTGTGGGCCGCAGTGGAGTGGGTGCCCGTCGCCGGCGAGAACCTGCGTGGCGTTCGTCTCGCGGCCCAATCGGTCGACGTGCTGATCAATGACATCGCGATGCCGGTGCTGTCCGCCGACGCGGCCAGCGGATCGCTCATCACCCAGATCCTCGACGTCGCGAAGGGGCAGGCGCCTCGGATCGGGCAGCTCGCCGACGAGATCGCCGAGGTGCAGAAGTCGACGGCTCTGGTCGGACCGGTGCGCAGCGGAGTCGACCAGGTGGCCGAGGTCATGGACGGGGTGGCACCCGCCGTCGACCTGCTTCCCACTCTCCTCGGTGCGGACGGTCCGCGTAACTATCTGCTCGTCTTCCAGAACAATGCGGAGTCGCTCGCATTGGGAGGCAGTGCCGCCTCGCAGACCCTGATCCACGTGGACAACGGCGCGATCACGATGGGAGCGCAGGGCAGCAGCCTCAGCTATCAGAACGGCGTGGCCGTCGACGTCCCCGTCGACCAGAGCGCCATCGATCTCTACTCCAGCTTCCTGGTCGATCACGTGAACACGAGCATGAGTCGGCCCGACTTCCCGACCGCCGCGAAGATCATGCGCGCGTGGTGGCAGCGCGACATCGGCGCCGACCAGATCGACGGCGTGATCTCCATCGACCCGCTCGCGCTCTCTCGGATCCTCGTCGCGACAGGACCGATCGAGCTCGTGACCGGCGACACCCTGTCGTCGGAGAACGCCGTGTCCCTCCTCCTCAACGAGGTGTACAAGCGCTGGGACAGCTACAAGTACCCGGAACTGGTCGACGGGTTCTTCGCGGCGGCCGCAGGTGCCGTCTTCGACCGGGTCGCTTCGGGGCAGTTCGACCTCAAGAACATGGCGACCGCGCTGACCGAGAGCGCCGCGCAGGGGAGCATCCTCGTCTGGAGCGAAGACGAGAAGGTGGAGGAGGCGATCCGCGGCGAGCGAGTCAGCGGCGTCCTCCCGACCGAGAACGATGAGGAGACCACCCTCGGGGTCTACTTCAACAACAGCAACGGATCGAAGATCGACTACTACACCCGCACGGCCATCACCGTGGCCGAGACGTGCGAGGCGGATTCGACGACCTTCTCGGTGAACGCCGCGCTCGCGCTGCCGATCACTCAGGAGGAGGCCGACGCGCTGCCGCGGTACATCCAGAGCATGACCTTCGGGACGACCTTCCGCGACTGGATCTACATCTACGGCCCGCCCGGGACGACCGTGTCGAACGTGGAGGTGAACGGCGAGCGCATCGACATCCTGTCGCACGGGATCGACGACCTCGGCCGGCCGACCGCGCGATTCGAGGCGTGGTTCACGCCGGGCCAGCGGGTGGACGTGACCGCGGCCTTCACGGGCTCGGGGACCTTCGGGCCCGTCGCGGTGCAGACGAACCCGATGATCAACTCCGTCGAGCCGGGCATCACCGATTCCTGCAACTGATATGCCGATGTTCCCGAAGTCACAGTGACTGGAGTAAACTGACTGCCGATTCAGTGAATTCGCTGGGAGGTCAGCGGTTCGCGCCGGAGGGACAGGGTGGTCGACATAGCTGTGGATGCGGTACCGAGGCAGTCGAAGGGCCGAACGTCGTCGGACTCTCGGCAGCAGCCGCACAAGCGCAGGCGCGGTGAGTGGCCCCGTCGATACGCCAGCCGGCTGTTCTACAGCGATGTCCTGGTCCTGGCCCTCACCCTCGTCTCCGCCTGGCTCCTCTCGCGTCCGAGCATGACGGTGGCCGTGTCCTGGCCGAACGGACCCCGGATCAGTTACGTCATCGTTCTCGCGATCATCGGGGCGGCCTGGCTCGTCGGACTCGACGCGATCGACACGCGAGATCACCACATCGTGGGCCACGGCATCCTCGAGTACCGCCGCATCGCCGACGCGACCATCGCCGTCTTCGCCTTCACCGTCGCGGTCGCCTTCTTCCTCGGCATGGAGATCTCGCGGCTGCTGCTCGCGCTGATCTTCCCGGTCGGTCTCGTCCTCCTGCTCGCCTCTCGGTGGATCTGGCGGCAGTGGCTGCGCAGACGGCAGCGCAAGGACGAGTACACCCATCGCGCCGTCATCATCGGGGAGCGGAGCAAGGTCAAGCACGTCGCGCAGCAGATCCGGCGCAGCAAGGACAGCGGGTACACCATCGTCGGCGTCATCACCGACGGCGTCCCCTCCGAGGGAATGCCTCAGCTCGAGGTTCTCGGCGACATCCGCAGCGCCGACAAGGCGCTCGATGCGGCGAACATCGATGCCCTCATCATCGTGGGATCCGACGACATGGATCCGGAGACGATGCGCCGGCTCGGCTACGCGGTCGCGGACCGTGACATCCAGATGATCATGGCACCCGCGCTCACCGACGTCGCCGGCCCCCGACTGCACTCGCGTCCCGTCGCGGGCCTGCCGCTCGTGCACGTGGACTTCCCGCGCATGGAGGGCGCCCACCGCTTCCTCAAGAGGGTGTTCGATCTCGTGGGCTCCGTGCTCCTGCTCGCGCTGTTCTCGCCGGTCTTCCTCGTCACGGCGATCGCGATCAAGATCGACGGCCCCGGTCGGATCTTCTACCACCAGGAACGCATCGGTCGCGGCGGCAGGACATTCGGCATGCGCAAGTTCCGCTCGATGGTCGCCAACGCGGACGACCAGCTGGCCAGCCTTCTCGACCTGCAGGGTTCGAGCGAGACCCCGCTGTTCAAAGTGGCCGACGACCCCCGCATCACGAAGATCGGGCGATTCCTGCGCAAGCACTCCATCGACGAGCTCCCGCAGCTGATCAACGTGTTCCGTGGCGAGATGAGCCTCGTCGGGCCCCGTCCGCAGCGTGCCGCGGAGGTCGCTCTGTACGACGACATCGCGCTGCGCCGTCTCGCGGTCAAGCCGGGTATGAGCGGTCTCTGGCAGGTGAGCGGTCGTTCCACGCTGTCGTGGGAGGAGACGATCCGTCTCGACCTCTACTACGTCGAGAACTGGTCGCTCACGCAGGATGTCGTGATCCTCTTCCGCACGATCCGTGCTGTCGTCGCTCCCGGAGCCAGCGCGCACTGACGGGGATTCCGAACGAATCCCGGCGACTGACCGGGCGCTAACGGCGTGCGAGCCATCGCTCTGGGTACATTCAAGATCATGAGATCCCCCCTTGCGACGCGTCTCGCTGCGAGTGCTCTGGCCATCGTCGTGCTCGGAGGAGCCTCGGGGTGCGCTGCGGACCCCGGTGCATCGAACCCCGTTCCCACGTCGACGGCCACGTCGGCTCCCGATCCGACGCCGACCACCGAGGCGCCGACGGCTGAGCCCACTCCGGAGCCGACCGCGTCACCCGCTCCGGAGTTCGGAGCCTTCACCTTCGAGCAGCTCGCGCAGATCTGCATCGACGCGACCGTCTCCAGCTACGCTCCCGACGTCGTCTTCGACACCCCGAACACCCGCATCGAGCAGCGGATCGTCACTCCGGAATGGCTCGTCATCGTGCCCGCCGCGACGATGGGCTACCAGGGCCAGTCCGTCTGCACGATCGGCGGAACACCTGCCGAGCATCAGCTCGAGCTCGGCTCGGGATCCATCGAGCAGCTGCCCGAAGAGCAGATCCAGAACCTGATCCGCGGCGAGAACGAGGGGGGCGATCGCTAGTGTGCGAGCCGGGGGACTCCGAGCCCTCGACGCCGCACAGCGCTCAGCCGTTCTTCTCACGCCGAGCGATGCTGATCGGAGCCGGGGCGGCACTCGGTGCGGCAGCGATCGGGTGGGACTTCGTCTCGCCCTCCCTCTCCGCGACGGCAGCCGGCACCTATGCGCGGCCGTGCGGCGATGTCCGGATCTCCAGCACCTGGCAGGACCACAGGAACCGGAATCCGCCGTCGGGCGAGCCCGGCACCGACTACGCCGTCCCGATCGGCACGCCGGTGCGCGCAGCCGCGAACGGGGTCATCGTCGATCGCAAGGACACGACCACCACGGCGACGGGCAGATATCTCGCTCTCCGCGCCGACGACGGTAACTACATCCGCTATCTGCACCTGCGCTCCAGTGCGGTCCTTCCCGGCACGAGGGTCGTCCGCGGACAGATCATCGCGGAGTCCGGAGCCTCCGGGTTCGGCAGCGAAGGCGGCTACGGATCCCACGTCCACGTCTCCCTGTGGATCGGCGGCACGCCGCTCCAGCTGGGCTTCACCAACTCAGTCGACTTCGAGAACTACGTCCAACCGGAGGATCCTGTGCCCACCCACCAATCCACGACCTACGCCTGGAACGGCATCCTCCCTCTCGCGACCTGGACGCCCATCCCCGTCTCCGCGAACTTCTTCTCTCTGGCGGAGAGCAGTTCTCTGGCGAAGGAGACCGGGGACCTCAACATCTACATCCATGCCGCCGGGGTGACGAAGGGATTCCAGATCCGTGTGATCGCGGAGTCGCTCAACGGATCCGGCGCCGTCGTGGAGACCGCGGTCCAGCCGCCTCTCGAGATCCCCGCGACCGCGGACACCGGGCCGAACACGCCCACCTTCGGTGTGTACACCCTTCCGTACTTCCTCTCGGGGCGACTGCGTCTGTACTCGCAGATCCGCGCGCTCAACGCGGGCATCAAGGTGCAGCGGGTGACGGTCAAGAAGAACTACTGGCTCTCGTAGCCCGGATCGCCGAACGCCTTCCACCGCGCACCCGTTCCGTGCAGAATGTACGTGCGTCGGGCATCCGTCGCAGGTGATCTCACACAAGGGGGCCCGCAATGGGTATCGAGGAAACGGTCAACAAGGGCAAGGACCTGTACGAGCAGAACAAGGACAAGATCGCCGAGGCGGTCAAGAGCGAGCAGGCGGAGGACGTCAGCGACAAGGTCCTCGACGGCGTCGCCGACTTCGCCAAGAAGATCGCGCCGGGCGCGGCCGACAAGATCGATGAGATCCGCGACGCCGCCGACAAGGCCGTCGGCAACGAGTAGAGCTCTCGAATACACGAGCGGCGGCTCCCCCTCCAGGGGGAGCCGCCGCTCTTCGTAGGGGATCAGGCCTCGCGAAATGTTCGGATGAATGCTTGTCGTCCAGGTGAGATTGGCCCTATCGTGTCGACTAGCGCAGAGCAGGTCGACATTTGGGCATCTGAAAGCCGCTCGATCAGGGGACAGCAACGCGCACAGCACTACCGCCTCGCACCCGATGGGAAGGGTTCGAGACATAGCGATCGTCGAGCGTGCCCGTACGCCGGTGACCGCTGATCGTCGACCCGACATCGCCACAGGAGCCTCGTGCGCACTCAGAACTCGTCTTCGCCTCGAACCGAGCGCGTGCGCCGGACACGACCGCGCGTGCGCGATCGTGTCCGGCGACTCTCCCTCGCTCTGGTGACCTGCCTGTCTCTGATCGCGGGTTCTCTGGTGGCCTCGCCCGCGTACGCTGCCGACCTTCCGTTCACTGCAGCGCCCGCGCCGATGATCACCGGTTCCGCCGTCGTGGGGTCGACGCTGACGACGATGGCCGGCGACTGGCAGCCGGCCCCGGCGACTCTCACCTATCAATGGAAGCGCGGAGCCGCGATCATCCCGGGCGCGACCGCGAGCACGTACGTACTGGTCGCCGCAGATGCCGGCGCCGCGATCACGGTCGTCGTCACCGCTGCCAAGCCGGGGTACGTCAACGCGACGAAATCCAGTGCCGCTGCCGCCGTGGGGGCGGCGTTCGCTTCCGCTCCTGCTCCTACCGTGTCGGGCACGCTTGCCGTCGGGTCGACGCTCACCGCCGCCCCGGGCGTGTGGGCGCCCTCGCCCACGACTCTCACGTACCAGTGGTCTCGTGCCGGCATCCCGATCAGCGGGGCGACCGCGCAGACCTACGGGCTCACCGCGGCGGACGCAGGGAAGCAGATCACCGTGACGGTTCGCGCCTCGCGCAGCGGCAACGGCACGTCGACGCGCACCAGCGCCCCCGCCGCAGTCCCATCGATCTTCACGACTGCGCCCGTGCCCACGATCTCCGGAACAGCGAAGGTCGGTTCCACGCTGACGGCTGCGGCCGGGGCATGGGCGCCGGCTCCCGCATCCATCGGCTATCAATGGCTGCGAGCAGGCTCGCCGATCGCGGGAGCCACGGCGAGCACGTACAAACTGGTCGCCGCCGACGCGGGAGCCGGCATCACGGTGCGCACGACCGCCGCACGCCCCGGGTTCACGAGCGTCACGAAGACCAGTGCCGTGAAGGCTATAGCCACGCTCGAGTTCACGCTGGCGCCGGTGCCGACGATCACCGGCACCGCAGCAGTGGGGTCGACGGTGACGGCGACTCTCGGCACCTGGACTCCTGCCCCCACGACGGTCACGTACCAGTGGAAGCGGGGCGGATCACCGATCTCCGGAGCCGCCTCTGCCGCCTACAAGCTCACGGCGGCGGACGCCGGAAAGAGCCTCACCGTGTCGGTGACGGCGATCGCAGCCGGCTACACGCCGACGACACGCACGAGTGCCGCCAAGAGCATCCCGTTGATCTTCACGACCGCACCGACACCGACGATCTCGGGCACAGGCTCCGTCGGGTCGATCCTGAAGGCTGCGGCCGGCACCTGGGCGCCGGTGCCGACGACGCTGACGTATCAGTGGAAGCGAAACGGAGCGGCGATCGCGGGAGCGACAGCGACGAGCTACAGGGTGATCTCCGCGGATGCCGGGGCGAACATCACGGTGACGGTCACCGCCTCCAAGAGTGGGTACTCGAACGGCGCGACCACGAGCGCGGCGAAGGGGATCGCAACGCTTCCTTTCGCCACAGCACCGCTCCCCACGGTCTCCGGTACGCCCGCCGTCGGGTCGACCCTGAAGGCTGCGGCCGGCACCTGGGCGCCGGCTCCCTCGTCACTCACCTACCAGTGGAAGCGCAACGGCACAGCCATCGCGGGTGCGACGGCGAGCACCTACAAGCTGGTCGCGGCGGATGCCGGCGCCAAGATCACCGTGTCGACCATCGCCACCAGAGCGACGTACACGACGACCACGAAGACGAGCGCCGTCGTGACCGTCGAGTCGATCTTCACGACCGCGCCGGCGCCGACCGTGTCCGGCACGCCCAAGGTCGGATCGACCTTGACCGCAGGGGCCGGTGCGTGGTCGCCCGCGCCGACGACGCTCTCGTATCAGTGGATGCGCGGCGGCACTGCGATCGTCGGGGCGACCTCATCTACCTACCGGCTCGTCGCCGCGGATGCCGGGGCGACGATCACCGTGACCGTCACGGGGAAGAGAACCGGATTCACGACCGTGACGAAGGCGAGCGCCGGAGTGGTGATCGTCGTGGACACCACGACGATCCACATCACGAGCGATATCGCCACGACGACGACCTGGGCGCCCTCGCAGCCGACGGTCTACATCCTTGACGATGCAGTCACCGTCAAGCGAGGAGTGACCCTGACGATCGGCGGCAAGGCGACGATCAAGTCCCGGTATTCGATCACGGTCGCCGGATCCTTGGTGGTCGACGGCACGTCTGCGGTGCCCGTGGTCTTCACCTCTGCGACGGATGACTTCTTCGGGGGCGACACGAACGGCGACGGGTCGAGCACGACGCCGTACCTCGGTGAGTGGTACGGGATCAGTGCGATCGACGACGGGTCGGTCAGCCTGACGCAGGCCCGTGTGCTCTTCGGCTCGGGTGTCTCGGGTCAGGGGAGCTCGCTGAAGGTGTCGGCTTCGGTCGTCGACGGGGGGATATCGGGCACTGTCGGCTCAGGCCCCGTCACGGTCTCGGGAAGCACCGTGCGTGACGGGTCCGTCGACGTCCACCGCCCGGCGGGCTCGGCGCGCGCCTTTGCGGTCTCCGTGACGGACAACACCGTGCAGAGGGGAGCGGTGCACGTGTCCTCGGAGAATCTGAGCGGAACCGCGCCCGCGATCAAGGTCTCGGGCAACACCATCTCGGGCTTCGACTCAGAGGACTTCGCGCTGTCGGTGCGAGATGAGAAGCTGCGTCCGTCAAACTTGACCGGCAATACGGTCACGGGCAATCGAGTGAACGCGTTTGCGGTGACGGGCACCCTGGTCGAGAACTGGACGGTGCCCGTGTCGGGCCCGCCGATGGTGATCGACCAAGGAGGGCCGTGGGGCGGGGGCCTGGTGATTCCCGCCGGCGTCACCATGACGGTGCCGGCCGGGGTCGTCGTGAAAGCCGTACGCGCGACGATCGCCGTCGAAGGGACGTTCGCGGTGAACGGCACGGCTGCGTCACCGGGGGTGGTCACGTCGTTCGCGGACGACTCGTTCGGAGGCGACACGAACGGTGACGGCGATGCCACCACACCGCGTGCGTCCGAGTGGGCCGGTATCCACGCGAGCAACGTCGGCTCGATCAGTCTGACGCAGGCGAGGATCCTCTTCGGATCGGGGGTGTCGGGTCACGGCGCCGCGGCGAGCGTGGTCTCGTCGATCATCGACGGTGAACTCGACGCGGCCGTCGGCACGAGCGCGGTGACGCTGTCGGGTAACACGGTCCGCGGTGGCTCGATCACGGCGTCCAGGGCATCCGGCTCGGCGTATGCGTTCGGCCTGACTGTGACGGGCAACACCGTCCAGGGTGGTGCGGTGACGGTGTCGTCTGACAACGCGAGCGGCGCAGCCCCGGCGATCAAAGTCTCGGGCAACGCGATCTCGGGGCTCGAGACCGAAACTTTCCCGGTACGGGTGAGGGACGTCAAGCTGCGCCCGTCGAATCTCGTCGACAACACGATCACAGGAAACAGGGTCGATGTGCTGGCGCTCGCGGGGACCCTCGTCGAGAACTGGACGGTTCCGGCGACCGGCGCGCAGATCGTGATCGACGATCGAAATGAGTGGGGTGGAAGTTTCCTCGTCGCCGCGGGCGTGACGATGACGGTGCCCGCCGGCGTCGCGATCAAGATCGCCGACCTGCACATCTCGTGGGCGGACTACAGTGCGGGGATCTCCGTTGCAGGGACGCTGAAGGTGAACGGCACCGCACAATCACCCGTCACCTTCACTCCGCTCGAGGACGATACCGTCGGTGGCGACACGAACGGCGACGGCGACGACACCGCTCCCCGCCCGTCTCAGTGGTACGGCATCAACGTGATCGATGGCGGCCAGGCCACGCTCACGCAGGCGCGGGTGCTGTATGCCGGAGGCGTGTCGGGCCTCGGCAATGGGTTGAGCGTGACGTCGTCGATCATCGACGGGGGGATCGACGCCGGTGTCGGCAACAGCGCCGTCACCGTGACGGGCAACACCGTTCGAGGAGGCTCTATCACCGTGACCCGCGCCGCAGGTTCCGACCACGCCTTCGGGGTCTCGGTCATGAACAACACCGTGCAGGGCGGAGCGGTGGATGTTCTCTCCGACAACGACAGCACGACGGCACCGGCGATCAGGGTTTCGGGAAACGCGATCTCGGGGTACCAGGGGGACGGTTTTCCGCTGCGGGTCACCGATGTCAGGCTGCGCCCGTCGAACCTCGGCGGAAACACGATCACGGGCAACAGGATCAACGTGTTCGCCGTGTCGGGCACCCTCGTCGAGAACTGGACCGTTCCGACCACAGGCGCCCCGATCGTGATCGACGACCGCAACCAGTGGCGCGGCGGGCTCGTCGTCGATGAGGGCGTGACGATGACGGTTCCGGCGGGCGTCGTGATCAAAGTGGCGAACTTCTACGCCTCGTGGTCGAACTACAACGCCGGTCTATGGGTGTACGGATCGTTGAAGGTGAACGGAACCTCGGCCGCTCCGGTGATCGTCACGACGCTGACCGACGATACGGTCGGCGGGGATACCAACGCTGACGGCGACGATACGGCGCCCTACCCCACGGAATGGCAGGGTATCGACGTCTCCACTGGCGGATCACTGATCTCGACGTTCTTCACGCTTCGCTATGCGCAGTATGGGATAGCCGCGGCGGGCGGTTCGACCGTCGAGCTCGACGCCACCACGATCGAGAAGACCGAGGGCACGTGCCTCTCCGTCGCCGGCGGAGGCTTCTTCCACGGCGAGGTGCGCGACTGCGCGACCGGTGTATGGGCCCAGAGCTATTTCGACGCGCGCGATGTGCAGTGGGGCGGTGATTTCGGCCCGGGCGTCGACGGGAACCCCGCGATCGCGGGTCAGGTCGAGGTGTTCCCGTGGGTCGGTACGGTCGTGCCTGCCGTGATCGAGAACATCCCCGCACCGGCTCCGCTCCCCGCCTGCAAGAAATATCTCCTGATCGGATTGAGGGGATCGGGGGAGTCGCCGGTACCGTTCGGAGGCACCATCTCGTCGCTCTTCGGCACGCTCGAGACCGGACTGAAGGCGGATGAGCGGGAACGCCTTCAGGAAGCTGCCGACGAAGGGGAGGTGGTGCAGACGGAGATCGATGTCGTCGAGAAGAAGGCCATCGACTACCCGGCCACAGCCGTACCCATCGCAGCCGGGCAGGGATTTGTCCAGAGCGTGAAGGACTTCGCGAGCTACCCGGGAAGCGTATGGCAAGGTGCCGCGATGCTCGTGCGGCAGCTCGAGGCAGCGGTCGACCAGTGCGGCGGAAGCGGTCAGAAGATCGTTCTGGCCGGGTACTCCCAGGGCGCGTGGGCTCTCCACGCCGCTCTGCAGTTCCTCGGAGCCATCGACTCTCCGCTGCTCGAATCCGTCGAGGCGGTCGGCCTCGTGGCCGACCCTCTACGCACACCCACGCTCGCGTTCACCAACCTCGGCTCCGCGGCTTCTTCCGGGCAGGGGATCGCGACATTCGCGCTCGGAGCCCTTGGCGCCACGTTCTTCGGCTTCATGACGAAGAGCCTGAAGGGCGCGTACGCGGGATACGAGGCAGGTCAGCACGTGGCAGCCATGGGCTACCCGGCGGATCTCGTGTCCGCGACCATCCAGGTGTGCGACGAGCGCGATCTGGTCTGCGATGTCGACCACTACATCAACCCGTTCCATTGGGGTGAGGCCTCCAACGGCACGGCTATCCACGGTTCTTATGACGACGGCGGAATGGAGGAGCTCGACCAGCTCTCCGACGCGCTCCGAGAGAGGTTCTGATCGGCGTGACCTGACCGAAGAGCGGCGGCTCCCCTCGGGGAGCCGCCGCTCTTCGCGAATCGGGACCAAGTATTCCGCGTGGTGGTATCGCGTTTCAGAGCGTCGTTCGATTACACTGAATCCTGATCGCCTGGGGAACTTGCGATCAGGGATGTCGAAGGGGTTCGACGTTCCGACTTCACGCGGCTTACCGCGTCAAACTGGGGATAACGATTTTGGGGATCATCGTGCGACGTGCGCACTCTGTGCGCTCTGACGTCATCCCGCCTGCGCGGCGGTCTCATCGCCGCGCCCTCGGTCGAGGATTCCGACGTCCCTTCACGTCGGTGTCCTCGCGTTCGGTGTGCCCCCTCGCACTGAACGCCCTCCCCAAGCGGGGCGAGGCATGGGGATGCCTCGCCCCGCTCTCCTCAGCGCGCTGAGGAGGCCGTCGGCGGTGTCGATCAGAGGCGCCGGACCGACGGCTGGGCGCGCCCTCAGCAGATGCACAGCGACCGCGACACGCCCGGGTTTGCACAAGTGAAATCGGCCGTGGCAGAATAGACAGGTTCGACATTCCGGCGCGCTCAGCGTGTACCGGATCACCATCACGGCAGTGCATAGGCGGCGCGGAAGCGCAGGGACCTAGGCCGCGGGTGGCAGGACGGCCCCGACACTCCCTCCACGACGGCTCCGCCGTGTGCGGCGGGTGGGGCACATCCGCTCGCTGCGAGGCGTGCGGGATGACAGCAGAACAGTGGTGCAGCAGATCGGTTCGTGAGAGTCGTTCGAGTGCCGAGGCGCGAACAGCGCCGACGTGCGTCCAATGCCCCAGGGTCATCCGGCCCAGGACGGTAAGACGCTTAAAGAGAGTGAGCAGACAATGGCGGGACAGAAAATCCGCATTCGCCTGAAGTCGTATGACCACGAGGTCATCGACTCGTCGGCACGCAAGATCGTCGACACCGTGACCCGTGCGGGCGCGACCGTCGTCGGCCCCGTGCCGCTTCCGACCGAGAAGAACGTCGTGTGCGTCATCCGGTCGCCCCACAAGTACAAGGACAGCCGCGAGCACTTCGAGATGCGCACCCACAAGCGTCTGATCGACATCGTCGACCCGACGCCCAAGGCCGTCGACTCGCTGATGCGTCTCGACCTGCCCGCCGATGTCAACATCGAGATCAAGCTCTGAGGTCCGCCATGGTTGACATCAACTCCAAGATTTCCAAGGGCATGCTGGGCACGAAGCTCGGTATGACCCAGGTGTGGAACGAGAACGGCAAGCTCGTTCCCGTCACCGTCATCGAGCTCGCCGCGAACGTGGTCACGCAGATCCGTACCCCCGAGAAGGACGGCTACAACGCCGTGCAGATCGCCTACGGTCAGATCGACCCGCGCAAGGTGAACAAGCCCCTGACCGCCCACTTCGAGGCTGCAGGCGTCACGCCTCGCCGTCACGTCACCGAGATCCGCACCGCGGATGCCGCTGACTACTCGCTGGGCCAGGAGCTCACCGTCGACGGAACCTTCGAAGCAGGCCAGCTCGTCGACGTCGTCGGCACGAGCAAGGGCAAGGGCTTCGCCGGTGTCATGAAGCGTCACAACTTCAAGGGCGTCTCGGCGTCGCACGGTTCGCACCGCAACCACCGCAAGCCCGGCTCGATCGGCGCATCGTCGACCCCGAGCCGCGTCTTCAAGGGAATGCGCATGGCCGGCCGTATGGGTGGCGAGCGCGTGACCGTCCTCAACCTCACGGTGCACGCCGTCGACATCGAGAAGGGTCTGCTGCTCGTCAAGGGCGCCGTCCCCGGTGCTCGTGGCCGCATCGTCTACGTCCGCAACGCAGTGAAGGGTGCCTGATCATGGCTGACTCCACTCTCGCGCTTGACGTCCTCAAGGCAGACGGCAAGAAGGCTGGCTCGATCGAGCTTCCCGCCGAACTGTTCGACGCCAAGACGAACATCCCGCTCATCCACCAGGTCGTCGTCGCGCAGCTCGCGGCGGCTCGCCAGGGAACCCACTCGACCAAGCGTCGTGGTGAGGTCTCGGGTGCCGGCCGCAAGCCCTTCAAGCAGAAGGGCACGGGTAACGCCCGTCAGGGCTCCATCCGCGCGCCGCACATGACCGGTGGTGGAATCGTGCACGGCCCCAAGCCGCGCGACTACTCCCAGCGCACCCCCAAGAAGATGATCGCCGCCGCCCTCCGTGGTGCACTGAGCGATCGCTTCCGCGGGGACCGCATCCACGCCATCGAGTCCTTCGGCATCGACGGCACTCCTTCGACCAAGACCGCGGTGAACTTCCTCACCAACGTCGTCTCGTCGAAGAACGTGCTCGTCGTGATCGAGCGCAACGATGACGTGACGCTGAAGAGCATCCGCAACCTGTCGAACCTGCACGTGCTGACGTTCGACCAGCTCAACGCCTACGACGTGCTCGTCTCCGACGACATCGTCTTCACCCAGGCCGCGCTCGAGGGCTTCATCGCCTCGAAGTCCGGCGCCAACCAGGAGGTCTCCGCATGAGCGAGCAGGCATCTGTTCTCCAGACGGCCCTGAACAAGGACCCGCGCGACATCATCCTGAAGCCGGTCGTGTCCGAGAAGAGCTACGGGCTCATCGACGAGGGTAAGTACACCTTCCTCGTCGACCCGCGCGCTTCGAAGACCGAGATCAAGCTCGCCATCGAGAAGATCTTCGGCGTCAAGGTCGCAGGGGTCAACACCCTCAACCGCGTCGGCAAGGCACGCCGCACCCGCTTCGGCACGGGCAAGCGCAAGGACACCAAGCGCGCCATCGTGACCCTGAAGTCGGGCACCATCGACATCTTCACGGCAATCGGCTGATCCGGGGGATAAGGACAATCATGGCTATTCGCAAGTACAAGCCCACGACCCCGGGCCGTCGCGGCTCGTCGGTGGCTGACTTCGCCGAGATCACTCGATCGACGCCGGAGAAGTCGCTGCTGCGCCCGCTCTCGAAGACCGGTGGTCGCAACAACCAGGGACGTATCACGACCCGTCACATCGGTGGTGGCCACAAGCGCCAGTACCGCGTCATCGACTTCCGTCGCAATGACAAGGACGGCGTGGACGCCAAGGTCGCTCACATCGAGTACGACCCCAACCGCACGGCACGCATCGCGCTGCTGCACTACTTCGACGGCGAGAAGCGCTACATCCTCGCGCCGGCGAAGCTGAAGCAGGGCGACGTCATCGAGTCGGGTGCAGGTGCCGACATCAAGCCGGGCAACAACCTCCCGCTGAAGAACATCCCGACGGGTACCGTCATCCACGCGATCGAGCTCCGTCCCGGTGGCGGCGCGAAGATGGCACGTTCGGCCGGTGCATCCGTCCGTCTCGTCGCCAAGGATGGCAACTTCGCCCAGCTGCGTCTGCCCTCGGGCGAGATCCGCAACGTCGATGCGCGCTGCCGCGCGACCATCGGCGAGGTCGGAAACGCCGAGCAGTCGAACATCAACTGGGGCAAGGCCGGCCGCATGCGCTGGAAGGGCGTCCGCCCGACCGTCCGTGGTGTCGCGATGAACCCGGTCGACCACCCGCACGGTGGTGGTGAGGGCAAGACGTCCGGTGGACGTCACCCCGTCTCCCCGTGGGGCCAGGCTGAGGGTCGCACCCGTCATGCCAACAAGGAAAGCGACAAGTACATCGTGCGTCGTCGTAACGCCGGCAAGAAGCGTAAGTAGGAGTAAGAGAAGATGCCTCGCAGTCTTAAGAAGGGCCCCTTCGTCGACGATCACCTGCTTCGCAAGGTGGTCGTGCAGAACGAAGCCGGCACCAAGAACGTCATCAAGACCTGGTCTCGCCGGTCCATGATCATCCCGGCCATGCTGGGTCACACGATCGCGGTCCACGACGGTCGCAAGCACATCCCCGTGTTTGTCTCCGAGACCATGGTCGGTCACAAGCTGGGCGAGTTCGCGCCCACCCGCACCTTCCGCGGCCACGAGAAGGACGACAAGAAGGGACGGCGTCGCTGATGGTCGAATCGATCGCACGCGTGCGACACATCCGTGTGACCCCTCAGAAGGCTCGTCGTGTCGTCGCGCTCATCAAGGGCAAGCAGGCTCAGGAGGCTCTCGCCATCCTGAAGTTCGCGCAGCAGAGCGCCAGTGAGCCGATCTACAAGCTTGTCGCGTCGGCCATGGCCAACGCGCAGGTCAAGGCGGATCGCGACGGAGAGTTCCTCGACGAGCAGGACCTGTACGTGGCTAACGCCTACGTCGACGAGGGCACGACGCTCAAGCGTTTCCAGCCCCGTGCACAGGGTCGCGCTTTCCAGATCAAGAAGCGCACGAGCCACATCACGGTCGTGCTCTCGACGCCGGAGGCGGCCCCGGCCGCCAAGGGCGACAGCAACAAGAAGGCGAGCAAGTAATGGGACAGAAGGTAAACCCGTACGGCTTCCGTCTCGGCATCACCACGGACCACGTGTCGCGCTGGTTCTCGGACTCGACGAAGCCCGGTCAGCGTTACGCCGACTACGTCGCCGAGGACATCAAGATCCGCAACCTGCTGAAGACGCAGCTCGACCGCGCCGGTGTCTCGAACATCGAGATCGAGCGCACCCGTGACCGCGTCCGCGTCGACATCCACACCGCCCGTCCGGGCATCGTGATCGGTCGTCGTGGAGCCGAGGCCGAGCGCATCCGTGGCGACCTCGAGAAGCTCTCGGGCAAGCAGATCCAGCTGAACATCCTCGAGGTCAAGAACCCCGAGGCCGACGCTCAGCTCGTCGCACAGGGTATCGCCGAGCAGCTCTCTGCTCGTGTGGCGTTCCGTCGTGCGATGCGCAAGGGTCTCCAGGGCGCGCAGCGCGCTGGCGCCAAGGGCATCCGCATCCAGGTCTCCGGCCGTCTCGGCGGCGCCGAGATGAGCCGTTCGGAGTTCTACCGCGAGGGTCGTGTGCCGCTGCACACGCTGCGCGCGAACATCGACTACGGCTTCTACGAGGCCAAGACCACCTTCGGCCGCATCGGCGTGAAGGTCTGGATCTACAAGGGCGACCTGACGGCGAAGGAGCTCGCTCGCGAGCAGGCCAACGCTCCCAAGGCTCGTCGTGATGACCGTGGTGGCGACCGTCGTCGTGCACCGCGCAACGAGGCACCCGTCGCAGAAGGAGCGTCTGCCTGATGCTTATTCCCCGCAAGGTCAAGTTCCGTAAGCAGCACCACCCCGGCCGCAGTGGCCAGGCGACCGGTGGCACGAAGGTCTCCTTCGGCGAGTACGGCATCCAGGCGCTCACGCCTGCCTACGTGACGAACCGTCAGATCGAGTCCGCTCGTATCGCGGTCACGCGTCACATCAAGCGTGGCGGCAAGGTGTGGATCAACATCTACCCCGACCGTCCCCTCACGAAGAAGCCTGCCGAGACCCGAATGGGTTCCGGTAAGGGTTCGCCGGAGTGGTGGGTCGCCAACGTCAAGCCGGGTCGCGTCCTCTTCGAGGTCGCCGGTGTGAGCGAGGAACTCGCTCGCGAGGCACTGACCCGTGCAATTCACAAGCTGCCGTTGAAGGCACGCATCATCAAGCGCGAGGAGGGCGACGCGTAATGGCGATCGGCACCAAGGAGCTCGCTCCGGCAGAGCTCGACACGTTCGAAGACCAGCGCCTCGTCGAGGAGCTGCGTAAGGCCAAGGAGGAGCTGTTCAACCTCCGTTTCCAGTCGGCCACCGGCCAGCTGGAGAGCCACGGCCGCATCCGCGCGGTCAAGCGCGACATCGCGCGCCTGTACACCGTGATCCGCGAACGTGAGCTGGGCATCCGTGCGACGCCCGCTCCGGTCGAGGCTCCGGCCAAGAAGGCGACCAAGTCGAAGGCGAAGAAGGCGGACTCCGCCGACGACGCCGTGAAGGAAGAGGCTGAGTGATGGCCACCAAGAAGGAAGCGACTGTGGAGACGCAGGCCGCAGGGCACGAGTCGGCTGCACACGACGTGCGCGACTCCGCGGCTCGCGGTTACCGCAAGACCCGTCGCGGCTACGTCGTCAGCGACAAGATGGACAAGACCATCGTGGTCGAGGTCGAGGACCGCGTGAAGCACCCGCTTTACGGCAAGGTCATCCGCCGCACCTCGAAGGTCAAGGCGCACGATGAGGCGAACTCCGCCGGCATCGGCGACCTCGTCCTGATCAACGAGACCCGCCCGCTGAGCGCCACGAAGCGCTGGCGTCTGGTGGAGATTCTGGAGAAGGCCAAGTGATCCAGCAGGAATCGCGCCTCAAGGTCGCCGACAACACCGGCGCCAAGGAGCTGCTCACGATTCGCGTGCTCGGCGGCTCGAAGCGTCGTTACGCCGGTCTCGGCGACACGATCGTCGCGACCGTCAAGGACGCGATCCCGGGCGGAAACGTCAAGAAGGGCGATGTGGTCAAGGCCGTCATCGTCCGCACGGTCAAGTCCACGCGCCGTCCCGACGGCTCGTACATCAAGTTCGACGAGAACGCCGCCGTCATCCTGAAGAACGACGGGGAGCCCCGCGGCACCCGTATCTTCGGACCGGTCGGTCGCGAGCTTCGTGACAAGAAGTTCATGAAGATCGTCTCGCTGGCGCCGGAGGTTATTTAAGTCATGGCGAAGATCAAGAAGGGTGACCTGGTTCAGGTCATCACCGGAGCGACGCAGGAGCGTGGCGGAGATCGCGGCAAGCAGGGCAAGGTCCTCGAGATCCTGTCCGACAAGAACCGCGTCATCGTCGAAGGCGTGAACTACGTCACCAAGCACACGCGCGTCGGACAGACGCAGCGTGGCACCAAGACGGGCGGTCTCGAGACTGTCGAGGCGTCCATCCACATCTCGAACGTCGCACTCGTCGACCCTTCGACCAAGAAGCCGACCAAGGTCGGCCACCGGGTCGAGGAGCAGACCAAGGACGGCGTCAAGCGCACCGTCCGCGTGCGGTACGCGAAGAAGTCAGGTAAGGACCTCTGATGGCAACCACCGACGCTGCGGTGGCTGGCAAGATCCAGCCCCGCCTGAAGGCGAAGTACAACTCCGAGATCAAGAAGGCCCTGCAGGAGGAGTTCGGCTACGCGAACGTCATGCAGATCCCCGGACTGGTCAAGGTCGTCGTGAACACCGGTGTCGGCGAGGCAGCTCGCGACAGCAAGGTGATCGATGGCGCGGTCGAGGATCTCACCAAGATCACCGGCCAGAAGCCGATCGTGACCAAGGCTCGCAAGTCGATCGCGCAGTTCAAGCTGCGTGAGGGACAGGCGATCGGCGCGCACGTCACCCTCCGCGGTGACCGCGCGTGGGAGTTCATCGACCGTCTCGTCTCGCTCGCTCTGCCCCGCATCCGCGACTTCCGCGGTCTCTCGGGCAAGCAGTTCGACGGAAACGGCAACTACACCTTCGGTCTCCAGGAGCAGAGCGTGTTCCACGAGATCGATCAGGACAAGATCGACCGGGTTCGCGGTTTCGACATCACCGTCGTCACCACCGCGAAGACGGACGATGAAGGTCGCGCGCTTCTGCGTCACCTCGGCTTCCCCTTCCGTACGGAAGACGCCAAGGCGTAAGCAGGTTTCGGGCGGGGCGCACAGCGCCCCGCCCGATCCCGTACAATTGAAGATTGCGTGTCATCGCAGGCCGTCTGTCGTGTAACGGCAGCCGGAACCTCATGAACAAAGGAAAACAACAATGACAATGACAGACCCGGTCGCAGATCTGCTGACCCGTCTGCGCAACGCGAACTCGGCGCATCACGATTCCGTGACCCTGCCGTCGAGCAAGCTCAAGACGCACATCGCCGAGATCCTCCAGCAGGAGGGCTACATCGCCGGATGGGAGACGACTGACGCACGCGTCGGCTCGAACCTCACCCTCCAGCTGAAGTACGGCCCCAACCGCGAGCGGTCGATCGCGGGCATCAAGCGCGTGTCGAAGCCCGGCCTCCGCGTGTACGCGAAGTCCACCGAGCTGCCCCGTGTCCTCGGCGGCCTCGGCGTGGCCATCCTGTCCACCTCCTCCGGTCTTCTCACCGACCGTCAGGCAGAGCAGAAGGGCGTGGGCGGAGAAGTTCTCGCCTACGTGTGGTAATCGAAAATGTCGCGTATTGGACGACTTCCCATCGACGTTCCCGCGGGCGTGACCATCTCGGTCGACGGCCGTGAGGTCGCGGTGAAGGGCCCCAAGGGTGAGCTCACCCTGACGGTCGCCAAGCCCATCGAGGTCGCGGTCGAGGAGAACCAGGTTCTGGTCTCCCGTCCCGACGACGAGCGCGAGTCGCGGTCGCTTCACGGCCTGACCCGCACGCTCATCAACAACAACATCATCGGCGTGACCCAGGGCTACACCAAGGGTCTCGAGGTCGTCGGAACCGGTTACCGCGTGGCGCAGAAGGGCAGCTCGGTCGAGTTCGCCCTCGGCTTCTCGCACCCGGTCCTCATCGACCCGCCCGCCGGCATCACGCTCACGGTGGAGGGCAACAACAAGCTCACCGTCAGCGGAATCGACAAGCAGGCTGTCGGCGAGGCAGCTGCGAACATCCGCAAGATCCGCAAGCCCGAGCCGTACAAGGGCAAGGGCGTGCGCTACGCCGGCGAGATCGTGCGTCGCAAGGCCGGAAAGAGTGGTAAGTAACCATGGCTCTCAAGTCAAAGTCTGACGCCCGCGCGCGTCGTCACGCCCGCCTTCGCAAGAAGGTCGTCGGCACCGAGGTGCGTCCGCGCCTCGTCGTCAACCGTTCGGCTCGCCACGTCTTCGTGCAGCTTGTCGACGACAGCAAGGGTCACACCGTTGCGTCGGCTTCGACGCTCGAGACCGACCTGCGCTCGCTCGAGGGTGACAAGACCGCCAAGGCCCGCAAGGTCGGCGAGCTTCTCGCCGAGCGCGCGAAGGCCGCTGGCGTTTCCGAGGCAGTGTTCGACCGTGGCGGCAACCGCTACGCCGGTCGTGTCGCCGCCATCGCCGACGGCGCCCGCGAAGGGGGTCTGGCACTGTGAGTGACAACAAGGAGAACGAAGTGACCGAAACGGCTGCTGCCGCTCCCGAGACGGCTCCTGTCGTCTCTGAGACGGCCGCCGGCACGACCCAGGCCGAGCCTGCCCGCGAGGGCCGCCGCGGTGGCGGTCGCGATCGCAACCAGGGTGGCGGTCGTGACCGCAACTCGCGCGACCGCGGCGACAACCAGTTCCTGGAGCGCGTCGTCACCATCAACCGCGTCTCGAAGGTCGTGAAGGGTGGTCGTCGCTTCAGCTTCACCGCTCTCGTGGTCGTCGGCGACGGCAACGGCCTGGTCGGCGTCGGCTACGGCAAGGCTCGTGAGGTCCCTCTGGCCATCCAGAAGGGCATCGAAGAGGCCAAGCGCAACTTCTTCCGCGTTCCGCGCGTCGGAAGCACCATCCCGCACCCCGTGCAGGGTGAGGCCGCAGCAGGCGTCGTCCTGCTCCGTCCGGCCGCTGCCGGTACTGGCGTCATCGCCGGTGGTCCGGTCCGCGCCGTGCTCGAGTGCGCCGGTATCCACGACGTGCTGTCGAAGTCGCTCGGTTCGTCGAACACGATCAACATCGTGCACGCCACGGTGACCGCCCTGAAGCAGCTCGAGGAGCCCCGTGCGGTCGCCGCACGTCGTGGCCTCGAGTTCGACCAGGTCGCACCCGCGCGTCTCGTCCGTGCGGAGGCTGACGCCATCGCCGCACAGAAGGTAGGTGCCTGATGGCTGCGCGCCTGAAGGTCACGCAGGTCAAGTCCAAGGTGAGCGAGAAGCAGAACCAGCGTGACACGCTGCGCAGCCTCGGTCTGAAGCGCATCGGTGACAGCACCGTGCGCCCCGACGACGCGCAGACGCGCGGTTACGTCAAGACCGTCGCCCACCTCGTCAAGGTTGAGGAGATCGACTAATGGCTGAGAAGAACGAAGCCGAAGGCGCCGAGAAGGCCCCGAAGAAGGCTGCCGCTCCCAAGGCCGCAGCCGCCAAGAAGCCCGCCGCCAAGAAGGCACCGGCCAAGGCGTCCGACGCCAAGGCCGACGCCGTCTCGAAGCCGGCTGCCAAGAAGGCTGCGCCGAAGAAGGATGCTCCGGCATCCCGCCCCGGCGTGCTGAAGGTCCACCACCTGCGTCCGGTCCCCGGATCCAACACCGCGAAGACCCGTGTCGGTCGCGGTGAGGGCTCCAAGGGCAAGACGGCGGGTCGCGGTACCAAGGGCACCAAGGCTCGCAACACCGTTCGCGTCGGCTTCGAGGGTGGGCAGATGCCTCTGCACATGCGCACCCCGAAGCTGCGCGGGTTCAAGAACCCGTTCCGCGTGGAGTACCAGGTCGTGAACCTGGAGAAGCTCGCGGAGCTGTACCCCTCCGGTGGCGATGTCACCATCAGCGACCTGGTCGCCAAGGGTGCCGTTCGCAAGAACGAGAAGGTCAAGGTTCTCGGAGACGGCGACATCGCCGTCAAGCTCACCGTCGCGGTCGACAAGGTCTCGGGTTCTGCCGAGCAGAAGATCGTGGCAGCAGGCGGATCCGTCAAGTAACCACTTCATGAGAGGGGTCGGAGATTCTCCGGCCCCTCTTATGGGTTAGCCTGTTCTTTCAGCCGTCCCTCAGGGACGGCAACCTTTTCAGGAGGAACGTCCTTGTTTAGCGCCATCGCGCGGATCTTCCGCACGCCCGACCTGCGTCGGAAGATCGGTTTCACCCTCGCCATCGTCGCCATCTACCGACTTGGCTCGAATGTCCCTGCTCCGTTCGTGAACTTCCCGAACGTCGAGGAGTGCCTCGCGCAGAACTCGGGCACCGAAGGACTCCTCGGGCTGGTCAACCTCTTCTCCGGCGGGGCGCTCCTCCAGCTGTCGATCTTCGCGCTCGGCGTCATGCCGTACATCACCGCGACGATCATCACGCAGCTCCTCCGGGTCGTCATCCCTCACTTCGAGGCACTGCACAAAGAAGGCCAGGCCGGCCAGGCCCGCCTGACGCAGTACACGCGGTACCTCACCATCGCGCTCGCGCTGCTGCAGTCCACGACCCTCGTCACGGTCGCCCGCAGCGGACAGCTGTTCGGCACCACCGACGTCGCCGCCTGCCAGAACCTGCTCACCAACGACGTGTGGTGGGCGCAGCTGCTCATCATCATGGCGATGACGGCCGGTACCGGGCTCATCATGTGGTTCGCGGAGCTCGTCACCGAGCGCGGCATCGGCAACGGCATGTCCCTGCTGATCTTCACCTCGATCGCCGCGACCTTCCCCGGGGCCATGTGGCTCATCTGGGAGAGCAAGGGCTTCGAGGTCTTCCTCCTGGTGCTCCTGGTCGGAATCATCGTGATGGCGCTGGTCGTGTTCGTCGAGCAGTCGCAGCGGCGCATCCCCGTGCAGTACGCGAAACGCATGGTCGGACGTCGGACGTACGGCGGCACCAACACGTACATCCCGATCAAGGTCAACATGGCCGGTGTGATCCCCGTGATCTTCGCCTCGTCGCTGCTGTACATCCCGGCGCTCATCGCCCAGTTCAACACCCCGCAGGACGGCTCGGAGCCGGCCGCGTGGGTCACCTGGGTCAGCACCAACTTCACCACGGGAAACCACCCGGTCTACATGGCCGCGTACTTCCTGCTGATCATCGGATTCACGTACTTCTACGTCGCGATCACCTTCAACCCCGTCGAGGTCGCCGACAACATGAAGAAGTACGGCGGGTTCATCCCCGGTATCCGTGCAGGTCGCCCGACCGCCGAGTACCTCGACTACGTGCTCACGCGCATCACGCTGCCCGGCTCGATCTACCTCGGTCTGATCGCACTGATCCCGCTCATCGCCCTCGCCACCGTCGGCGCCAACCAGAACTTCCCGTTCGGTGGCGCATCGATCCTCATCATCGTGGGCGTCGGTCTCGAGACGGTCAAGCAGATCGATGCACAGCTGCAGCAGCGTCACTACGAAGGGCTCCTCCGATGACGGCATCCGCTCGTCTCCTGATCGTCGGCCCCCAGGGGTCCGGCAAGGGCACGCAGGGCGTGCGCATCGCCGAGTCGTACGGGATCCCGGTCGTCTCGACCGGAGACATCTTCCGCGCGAACATCAAGGAGGGGACGCCGCTGGGCCAGCAGGTCACGGCGGTCCTCGACAAGGGCGATCTGGTTCCCGACGAGCTCACCAGCGAGATCGTGCGCGATCGTCTCTCTCAGGATGACGCGGCCGACGGCTTCCTCCTCGACGGGTATCCGCGCAACAGTGCGCAGGTCGCGCACCTCGACGCGTTCCTCGCCGGCCGCGGCGAGTCGCTCGACGCGGTGATCCTGCTCGACGTGTCGCGCGACGAGAGCATCCAGCGACTCAAGCTCCGCGCGGCGGAGCAGGGCCGTTCGGACGACACCGACGAGGCGATCGCCCACCGTCTCGACATCTACGAGCACGAGACGGCGCCGATCCTCGAGGTCTACGGCCCCCGCGGCATCGTCGACCGGATCGACGGCATCGGATCGCTCGACGAGATCACCGAGCGCATCTTCGCCGCGCTGGCCGCGCGCGGTCTCCGCCTCGCGGCCTGATCGCCTCCGATGTTCCGCAAGTCGATCTACAAGAACCCCGCGCAGCTGCGCGCGATGGTCGAACCCGGCCTCATCACGGCGGCGGCACTCGATGCCGTGCGCCCGCTGATCCGTCCGGGTGTCACCACGCTCGAGCTCGACGCCGAGGCGAACCGGGTGATCCTCGCCCGCGGTGCGGAGTCGAACTTCCAGCTCGTGCGCGGCTACCGGCACACGACCTGCATCTCCGTGAACGATGAGGTCGTGCACGGCATCCCCGGCGAGCGGATCCTGCAGGCGGGCGACATCGTCTCGATCGACTGCGGAGCGCAGTACCAGGGCTGGAACGGCGACAGCGCGATCACGGTCGTCGTCCCCGATGACAGCCGTCCCGAGCTGGTCGCTCAGCGTCTCGAGCTGTCCCGGGTCACCGAGGGCTCGATGTGGGCCGGTATCGCCGCGATGGCGTCCGCTTCGCATCTGGGCGACATCGGCGCCGCGATCCAGGGATTCATCGAGGCACAGGGGCCGTCAGCGGTCTCCGGCGAGACCTACGGGATCCTCCGCGAGTACGTCGGGCACGGCATCGGCCGCAAGATGCATGAGGCGCCGAGCGTCTTCAACTACCGCACGCCGGATCCCGGCGCGGAGGTCAAGCCGGGACTGGTGCTCGCGATCGAGCCGATGGTCACGGCGGGCAGCGACGAGACGTTCGTCGAGGACGACGAATGGACCGTGTCGACCGTCGACGGCACCGACGGCTCGCACTGGGAGCACAGCGTCGCGCTCCATGACGGGGGCATCTGGGTGCTCACCGCCGCAGACGGGGGAGCGGCGGGACTCGCCGCCTTCGGTGTGACGCCCACTCCCATCCCCTGACACCCGGTCCTGCGGCCGGAGCGATGATCGTCATGCAGAGCATCATCACAACGCGCGCATAGGTTTCTCCGGGCACAATGGGTGTATGGGTGCGCATGCACCCGAGGATTTCAGGCCGGGCCCGCAGCGGGCGCGGCCTCGACAGAAACGGAAGATCCATGGCAGCTGCGAAGAGCAACACCAACTGGTTCGTGATCGGCGTCTCGGCGGCAGTGGTGGTCGTGCTGGCCGTCCTCGCCCTCGTCGTGGTGAACCTCAACAACCAGGCGACCGCGCCGGGGCCGACCCCCGAGGCCAACGACACCTTCAATTCCGAGACGGGTGCCATCTCATTCGGAGACGGCAAGGACACCGTGTCGGTCTTCGTGGACTTCCAGTGCCCCATCTGCAAGAGCTTCGAGGATCAGTACGGCGCGGCTCTCGAAGAAGCGGCTGCTGATGGCCGAATCACTCTCGAGTACCACCCGATCGCGATCCTCGACCGCTACTCGCAGGGCACGGAGTACTCATCGCGTTCGGCAGGCGCCGCCGTGTGCGTTGCAGAGTCGAACCCGGAGCTCTACCTCGACTACGCCAAGACTCTCTTCGACAACCAGCCGGCTGAGAACTCCGCGGGGTTGACCACGCAGCAGCTCGCCGATTACGCCACGCAGGTCGGGGCGGACAAGGCCGCGTCCTGCATCACGGACGAGACCTACCGCAAGTTCGGCGTCTCCCAGGCCAAGAGCAATGAGATCTCGGGAACCCCGACGGTGATGGTGAACGACAAGCGTCTGAACCTCCAGGACCCGACCGACTTCAAGACGTTCACCGATCTGGTCAGCTGACCGTCGATCGGAAGTCGAGATGAAGGCGCATCCATTTGCCGGATGCGCCTTCATCGGATAACATAGATCCTTGGTGCTTTGCGCCTTGATTCGGCGTGTCTGAATCGGCGCGAGAACCGCAATCCAACCACCCACCGCAGATCGACCGGTCTGCAGAAGCGTCAGCGAGGCTATGGCTAAGAAAGACGGTGTCATCGAGATCGAGGGCGTGATCTCCGAGGCTCTTCCCAACGCGATGTTCCGCGTTGAACTGAGCAACGGACACAAGGTCCTGGCAACGATCTCAGGCAAGATGCGGCAGAACTACATCCGTATCATCCCCGAGGACCGCGTGGTCGTGGAGCTCAGCCCCTACGACCTCACCCGCGGCCGTATCGTCTACCGCTACCGCTGATCGGTCGAGAAGTAACGGCCTGCCCCAGCTCGGGGCGGTACGAAGACAGCGAACAGGAAATATCATGAAGGTCAACCCCAGCGTCAAGCCGATCTGCGATCACTGCAAGGTGATCCGTCGTCACGGCCGCGTCATGGTGATCTGCAAGAGCAACCCGCGCCACAAGCAGCGCCAGGGCTGACCCTCGTCGGCATCGCCGACAGGGATCTTCGGATCGACTCACAACTCAACACACACCGGCAGGATCAGATCCTCCGTCAGGCTCAGGAGCCGGCGGAGGGGACACCTCGGGGCAGAGGCCCGAGCACCGATCCTGCTCCACACCTCTAAGAAACCCAGGAGAACCGCATGGCACGTCTTGCCGGCGTTGACATCCCGCGCGACAAGCGCGTGGTGATCGCCCTTACCTACATCTACGGCGTCGGCCGTACCCGCTCGGTCGAGATCCTCAAGGCGACGGACATCGATGAGAGCATCCGCGTGAAGGACCTCAGCGACGACCAGCTGATCGCCCTCCGCGACCACATCGAAGGAACCTACAAGGTGGAGGGTGACCTGCGCCGCGAGGTCGCCGCAGACATCCGCCGCAAGGTCGAGATCGGCTCCTACGAGGGCATCCGCCACCGTCGTGGCCTCCCGGTCCGTGGTCAGCGCACCAAGACCAACGCCCGTACCCGCAAGGGCCCGAAGCGCACCGTCGCAGGCAAGAAGAAGGCCCGCTAAGCGCGGCCCCAGGGACTAGGAGAACACTTTCATGGCTGCACCCAAGGCCGCCGCGCGCAAGCCGCGCCGCAAGGAAAAGAAGAACATCGCACTGGGCCACGCCCACATCAAGTCGACGTTCAACAACACGATCGTCTCGATCACCGACCCGTCCGGAGCTGTCATCAGCTGGGCATCGTCGGGTGGCGTGGGCTTCAAGGGCTCGCGCAAGTCGACCCCCTACGCCGCAGGAATGGCTGCCGAGTCGGCCGCCCGCCAGGCGCAGGAGCACGGCGTCAAGAAGGTCGACGTCTTCGTCAAGGGACCGGGCTCGGGTCGCGAGACCGCGATCCGTTCGCTGACGGCCGCCGGCCTCGAGGTCGGTTCGATCCAGGACGTCACCCCGCAGGCGCACAACGGTTGCCGCCCGCCGAAGCGTCGCCGCGTCTGATCCGGCTCGTCGAGCCGCCCGCGCCTTCGGGCCCGGGCGGCTCGACGCCCGCCCCGCGGGCATCGACTCATACAACTCAAGACCTCACCCCACCACATGTCATATAGCGGTCATGTGATCGAAAGGAACACAGAGTGCTTATTGCACAGCGTCCGACACTCACCGAGGAAAAGATCGTCGAGAACCGGAGCCGGTTCATCATCGAGCCCCTGGAGCCCGGCTTCGGATACACGATCGGCAACGCGCTGCGTCGCAGCCTGCTGTCGTCGATCCCCGGCGCCGCGGTCACCAGCGTTCGCATCGACGGCGTGCTGCACGAGTTCAGCACCATCCCCGGCGTGAAGGAGGATGTCACCGAGATCATCCTCAACATCAAGCAGCTCGTCGTCTCCTCGGAGCGCGACGAGCCCATCACCGCGTACCTGCGCAAGACCGGTTCGGGCGAAGTCACCGCCGCCGACATCTCGGCTCCGGCCGGTGTCGAGATCCAGAACCCCGAGCTCGTCATCGCGACTCTCAACGAGACCGCGAAGTTCGAGCTCGAGCTCACGATCGAGCGTGGACGTGGCTACGTCTCCGCGACGCAGAACCGCAACGAGTACGCCGAGGCCGGTCAGATCCCGATCGACTCGATCTACTCGCCGGTGCTCAAGGTCAGCTACCGCGTCGACGCCACCCGTGCGGGTGAGCGCACCGACTTCGACAAGCTCGTCCTCGACGTCGAGACCAAGTCCGCCATCAGCCCCCGCGACGCCGTCGCGTCGGCTGCGAAGACGCTCACCGAGCTGTTCGGTCTCGCTCGCGAGCTGAACGTCGAGGCAGAGGGAATCGAGATCGGCCCGGCACCGGTGGAGGCAGTGAACTCCAGCGAGCTGTCGATGCCGATCGAAGACCTCGACCTCTCGGTCCGCTCGTACAACTGCCTGAAGCGTGAAGGCATCAACACTGTTTCCGAGCTCGTCGCCCTCTCGGAGACGCAGCTCATGAACATCCGCAATTTCGGCCAGAAGTCGGTCGACGAGGTGCGCGACAAGCTCATCTCGCTCGGTCTGTCGCTCAAGGATTCGGTGCCCGGTTTCGACGGCGCCCACTTCTACGGCGGCAGCGAAGACGAGTCCTTCTGATACCCGACCCTTCTGACCAGGAGTTAGACGATTATGCCCAAGCCCACTAAGGGTCCCCGCCTCGGAGGCGGCCCCGCACACGAGCGCCTGCTGCTTGCCAACCTCGCGGCTGCTCTGTACACCCACAAGTCGATCAAGACGACCGAGACCAAGGCCAAGCGCCTTCGTCCGCTCGCCGAGCGCCTGATCACCTTCGCCAAGCGCGGGGACCTGCACGCTCGTCGTCGCGTTCTCTCGGTCATCGGCGACAAGAGCGTCGTGCACACTCTCTTCACCGAGATCGCACCGCTCGTCGCAGACCGTGAGGGTGGCTACACCCGCATCACGAAGGTCGGCAACCGCAAGGGCGACAACGCTCCCATGGCCGTGATCGAGCTCGTCCTCGAGCCCGTCACCCCCAAGGCGAAGTCGACCAAGAAGTCCGCCAAGGCCGAGAAGCCCGCCGAGGTCGTCGAGGAGGCTCCCGCTGAGGAGGCTCCCGTCGAGGAGGCTCCCGCTGACGAGGCCGGCGCCGAGTCGCAGGCCGAGGGCGAGTCCGCCGAGGCCGCTGCCGAGGACGCCAAGAAGTCCGAGTAAGCATCTCGCACGAAGAAGCCCGCCGCCCCGAGAGGGACGGCGGGCTTCTTCGCGTTCGGGGTGGGGGTCAGACTCTGGCGCGCAGGTCCTTGCGCAGGATCTTGCCGGATGCCGACTTGGGGATCGCGTCGATGAATTCCACCTGTCTGACCTTCTCGTGCGGCGCGACGTGGGTGGCGACATGCGCCATCACGGCATCCGCATCGAGCTCCGCGCCCTGCTGTACGACGACGAACGCCTTCGGCACCTCCTGACCGTCGTCGTCGAAGGCGCCGATCACGGCGGCGTCCGCGATGGCGGGATGCTCGAGCAGCACCGCCTCGAGCACCGCGGGTGCCACCTGGTAGCCCTTGTACTTGATGAGCTCCTTCAGCCGGTCGACGATCCGGAAGACGCCGTCTTGGGTGACCGTGGCCACGTCGCCGGTGTGCAGCCACCCGTCGGCATCCAGCATCTCGGCCGTCGCGTCCGGGCGGTTGAGGTAGCCCTTCATCACCTGCGGTCCGCGGATCAGGATCTCGCCGGGCGCGCTCACGCCGTCGGCGGGGGCGTCGATGTCGCTCCCGTCCTCCGCGAGCAGCCTGGCCTCGGTGTTCGCGAGCAGCATTCCGACGGAGGACCGGTCGATCTCCGGGCGGTCATACGGGATGGCGTGGGTCACGGGACTCGTCTCGGTCATGCCGTACCCCTGGCAGACGACGCAGTCGAGACGCTCGGCCACCGCGGCCGCGAGCGTGCCGTCGAGAGGCGCCGCTCCCGAGAACACGACCGTGATCGCAGAGGTGTCGAACTGGTCGACCAGCGGATGCTTGGCCAGGGCGACGGCGATGGGCGGGGCGATGAACACCCAGTTCGTGCGGTGCTCCTGAACGACACGGAGGAACTCGGCCAGGTCGAACTTCGGCATCGTGACCAGCGCAGCACGCTGGCGCAGGGCGAAGTTCAGCAGCACGGTCATGCCGTAGATGTGGAAGAACGGGAGCACCGCGAGAACCCGGTCGCCGTCGCCGACGGAGATCGTGGTGCGACACTGGCTCACATTCGCGATGAGGTTGCGGTGCGTGAGCATCACACCCTTGGGCCTGCCGGTGGTGCCGGAGGAATAGGGGAGGACTGCGAGGTGCGTGGCCGGGTCGAAGTCGACCTCCGGGGCGGATCTGCCCTCTCCGAGCAGAGCGGGCAGCGAGGGGTGCCCGTCGGCCCCGTCGAGGACGATCACATGGTCGTCGTCGAAGCCCAGCGCGGCAGCCGCGGCCTTCGCGCCCGCAAGCAGAGGCGACACGGTGATCACCCACGAGGCCTCGGCATCGGCGAGCTGGTTGGCGATCTCGTCGGACGTGTAGAGGGAGTTGATCGTCGTCGCGGTGGCTCCCGCGCGCAGGATGCCGTGGAAGATCGTCGCGAACGCCGGGATGTTGGGGCACAGCACTCCCACCACGGTGCCCACCCCGACGCCGCGTGCGGCGAGGGCCCCTGCGAACAGGTCGATCTGCGCGATCAGCTGGCGGTAGGTGGTGGTGGCCCCGCTGACCCCGTCGACGAGGGCGACGGCGTCGAGGCGATCCTCCGCCACGTCGCCGAACAGGAACTCGTGGATCGAGACGTCGGGGATCTCGATATCGGGATAGGAACTGCGCACCATGAGATCTCCTTCGATCCGGGGAGGCGACGACGTCGTCTGGTGCGATCCAGTGTCGCACAACTCGGCACCCGGTCCCAGTGGTGCGCACAAGAGTCGGAGCAGAGCGGACCCGAGAGTAGGCTGATGCGGTGACTGATGCAGAGACCCGACACAGAGGGCCTCGTGCCTATACGGCGTTCATCGGGATCGGCCTCCTCGCGGGCCTCCTCTCCGGACTGTTCGGGGTGGGCGGCGGCACGGTCATCGTCCCGCTGCTCGTGCTGTTCCTGCACTTCAATCAGCGACTCGGTGCCGGGACCTCGCTCGCCGCCATCGTCCCGACCGCGACGGTCGGCGTCATCTCCTACGCGCTCAACGATTCGGTCGCCTGGATCCCCGCGCTGATCCTCGCCGCGGGAGCGGTGGTCGGAGCCCAGATCGGCACCCGGTTGCTGCCGCGGATCTCGCAGACCGTGCTGCGATGGTTCTTCGTCGGCTTCCTCGTGGTCGTGATCGTCAGCCTGTTCCTGGTGATCCCGTCTCGGGACGCCGAGTTCGAGCTGCACCTGCTCACCGGCATCGCCCTCGTCGCGGTCGGTGTGGGCACCGGCATCCTCGCCGGGCTCATCGGCGTCGGCGGCGGGATCGTCGTGGTGCCGATCCTCATGCTCGCCTTCGGCACCAGCGACCTCGTGGCCAAGGGGACCTCGCTGCTGATGATGATCCCCACTGCGATCTCGGGGACCATCGGCAACCTCCGCAATCGCAACGTGGATCTGACCGCCGCGGCGATCGTCGGCATCTCGGCCTGCACGACGACGGCGCTCGGGGCGTGGCTGGCGACGCTCATCGACCCGCTCCTCGGCAACATGCTGTTCGCGGCATACCTCGTCTTCATCGCCGTGCAGATGGCGATCAAGGCGATCAAGGGGCACCGGAAGGGCGACTGAGGGCGGCGACGTCGCATGCCCTCGGTAGGATCGAGGGGTGGCAGTGAATCAAGAACTGGTCGGTCGTGAGTTCCCTCCGACACCCCCGTACCTCGTCGGTCGTGAGAAGGTGCGCGAGTTCGCACGCGCGGTCTTCGCCGACGCCCCGATGCACCTCGACGTCGAGGCGGCACGCGCCGCCGGGTTCGCCGACGTCGTGGCCCCGCCGACCTTCGCCATGGTCATCCAGGACCTCACTCTGCAGCAGCTTCTCGGGGAGCCCGATTCCGGGATCGTCCTGGCGCGCACCATCCATGCCGAGCAGCGGTTCGCCTACACGCGACCGATCGTCGCGGGAGACGAGCTCACCGGCCGGCTTAGCGTCACCGGAATCCGCATGATGGGCGGCAACGCGATGATCACCAGCGCCGCCGAGATCACCGATGCCGACGGCGCGCACGTGGTCACCGCGACCAGCGTGCTGCTGGTCGGCGCCGAAGAAGGAGCACAGTGATGCCGTTCGCCGTCGGAGACGTCGTCGCAGAGCGCACCGTCCACCTCACCCGCGAGTCCCTCGTCCGTTATGCCGGCGCCTCCGGAGACTTCAACCCGATCCACTACCGCGACGACATCGCCGCCTCGGTCGGGCTCCCCGGCGTCCTCGCCCACGGCATGCTCACGATGGGCATCGCCTCGTCCGTGGTCGTCGCCGCGCTCGAGCCCGGCACCGAGATCCTCGACTACGGAGTGCGCTTCACCAAACCCGTCGTCGTCGATCCGGCCGAGGGTGCCGACCTGCACGTTGTGGCCACGGTGGGTGCGGTCGACGAGTCCTCGACCCGCATCGACCTCAAGGTCACGTTCGACGAGACCACCGTGCTGGTCAAGGCGCAGCTGCGCGTCGCCTCCTGATGGGCGACGGCGTGGTGCGTGAGCGGGAGCCCCTGGCGCTCTCGACCCTGACGACCCTGCGCACCGGAGGCGCGCCGGAGCGGATGCTGGAGGCTGCGACGACCGACGAGCTCGTCGCGGCGCTGCGAGACGTGTGGTCGCGCGGCGATGATTGGTTCGTCCTCGGCGGCGGCTCCAATCTCTTCATCGGCGACGAGCCGTTCGAGGGCACCGTCATCCGCATCCTCACTCAGGGCATCGAGGAGCTCCCGTCGCCGCACGCCGGACGCATCCGGCTGCGTGTGCAGGCCGGGCACGGCTGGGACGCCCTGGTCGCCTACGCGGTCGAGCACGGCTATGCGGGCCTCGAGGCCATGAGCGGCATCCCCGGCACGGTGGGCGCATCGCCGGTGCAGAACATCGGCGCATACGGACAGGAGATCCAGGAGACGCTGGTCGAGGTCGAACTGATCGACGAGGCGACGGGCGAGATCTCCGTGGTTCCCGCGTCCGAACTCGGGCTCGGATTCCGCACCTCCGTCCTCAAGCATCACTACGGGGGAGTGTCGCTGCGTCGCGCCGTCATCCTCTCGGTGACCGTCGATCTCGTGGTCGCCCAAGAGCGGGTCGTGCAGGGCGCGCAGCTGCGCCGGGCGCTGGGGCTGGATTCCGACGCGCCCGTGCCGCTGACCTGGGTGCGCGAGCGCATCCTCGCCACCCGCGCATCCAAGGGGATGCTGCTCGACGATGCCGACCCCGACACGCACGGCGTCGGCTCGTTCTTCCAGAATGCGATCGTGCCCGAGGCGGTGGCGCGCGCGCTGCCCCCCGAGTGCCCGCGGTGGCCGGTGACGCCCGATCTCGACACGGTGACGGTGATCCCGCTCGCGCTGTACGACGGGTACGTTCCGCCGGTCAAGCCCGAGGCTCCCGACGTCAAGGTGAGCGCCGCGTGGCTGATCGAGCAGGCAGGCATCCGCAAGGGCTTCGCGCTGCCGAGGTCGCGGGCCTCCGTGTCGACCAAGCATGCGCTCGCCCTCACCAACCGGGGCGGTGCGACAGCCGCCGAGGTGTCGGAGCTCGCACGGTTCATCCAGAGCCGGGTGCACGCGGAGTTCGGGCTCGTGCTGCAGCCCGAACCGGTGCTGCTCGGCGTGGAACTGTAGTCACGCCCGGCCGGCCGCGACCGATCGACTGACAACGTCGACGGTTCGCCGTACACTCGCGGCATGAGCGGACTGATCCCGTACCTGATGTTCCCCGGCAACGCCGCTGAGGCGTTGGAGCACTACCGCGCCGTCTTCGGCGGGGAGCTGCAGCTCGTCGACTATGCGCAGGCGGGTCGCCACGACGGCCCGGGAGACGCGGTCGCGCACGGGCAGCTGTCCGGCCCGGTCGAGGTGGCCGGGGCCGATGCCGGGGCCGACGACGACGCCGTGCAGATGAGCGGGATGTTCCTCTCGCTGCTCGGCACCGCCGACGCGTCGACACTCACCGGCTGGTTCGACCGCCTGTCGAACGGCGGCCGCGTCATCGACCCGTTGCAGAAGAGACCCTGGGGTGACTACGACGGCACGCTCGTCGACCGGTACGGCATCCGCTGGCTCATCGGATTCCGCGACGAGGACTGATCTCGGTGCCGCGCGGCCGCCGGCGTCAGGAGAACAGCCGCTGCAGGCGCTGCACGCCTTCGAGGAGCTGGTCGTCACCGAGCGCGTACGACATGCGGATGTACCCCGACGGGCCGAAGGCCTCGCCCGGGACCACGGCGACCTCGGCCTGCTCGAGGATGAGGTCGGCGAGCTCGAGCGACGTGGTCGGCGTCACGCCGCCCCAGGTGCGGCCGAGAAGGCCCTGCACGTCGGGGTAGACGTAGAAGGCGCCCAGGGGGTTCGGCACGACGAGGCCCTCGATCTTCGACAGCTCCGAGACGATCAGGCGGCGACGGCGGTCGAACGCCTCGCGGAACTGCTCGGCCTCGGTCTGCGGTCCGTTGAGGGCCGCGATGGCCGCCTTCTGGGCGACGTTGTTCACGTTGCTCGTCAGGTGCGACTGCAGGTTGCCGGCGATCTTGATGGCGTCGGCGGGGCCGACCATCCAGCCCACGCGCCAGCCGGTCATCGCATACGTCTTCGCGACGCCGTTGACGAGGATCGTCTGGCCGGCGACCTCGGGCACGGCCTCGACGACCGAGGTCGCCGTGACGCCCTCGTAGGTCAGGTTCTGGTAGATCTCGTCGCTGATGATCCAGATGCCGTGCTCGAGCGCCCACTCGCCGATCGCCCTGGTCTCCTCGGCGGTGTAGACCGATCCCGTGGGGTTCGACGGTGAGACGAACACGAGGGCGGTGGTGCGCGCGGTGCGCGCGGCCTCGAGCTGCTCGACGGTGACCTTGTACTCCTGGTCGGCGCCGGCGAACACCTCGACCGGGGTGCCGTCGGCGAGGCGGATGGCCTCGGGGTAGGTGGTCCAGTACGGCGCAGGCAGCAGCACCTCGTCGCCGGGGTTCACGACCGCCTGGAATGCCTGGTAGACGGACTGCTTGCCGCCGTTGGTCACGATGACCTGGCTCGGCGAGACCTCGAGGCCGGAGTCGCGCAGCGTCTTCGCAGCGATCGCCTCGCGGAGCGCGGGCAGGCCGGGAGCCGGGGTGTACCGGTAGCTCGCCGGGTCGGCGAGGGCCTCGGCCGCGGCGTCGACGATGAACTGCGGGGTCGCGAAGTCGGGCTCGCCCGCCGCGTAGGAGATGATCGCCTTGCCGTCGGCCTTGAGGGCCTTGGCCTTGGCGTCGACCTTGAGGGTCGCCGATTCGGCGATGGCGGACAGCTTGCGGGAGAGAGGAGCGCGTTCGGTCACGACTACGAGCGTACTCGGATGAGCCGTCGCGCCGCCGGGTGGGTCGTCATCAAGAATCCGTGTTCTTGCGCGCCCCGCTCGGACGCGCGTTCCCGCGGGCGCCGCTCAGGCGGCTGTGAACCCGTGAGCTCGAGCGACGGCGTCCAGGGTGATGCGTCCGCCCTGCACGTTCAGGCCCCTCGCCAGCGAGGCGTCCGCGGAGGCTGCCACCTCCCAGCCCTTGCCGGCGATCGCCGAGACGTAGGGCAGGGTCGCGTTGGTCAGAGCGCGGGTCGCGGTCTCGGGCACGGCACCCGGCATGTTGGCGACGCAGTAGTAGATCGAGTCGTGCACCGCGAAGGTGGGGTCGTCGTGCGTGGTCGGGCGCGAGCCCTCGAAGCATCCGCCCTGATCGATCGCGATGTCGACGAGCACCGAGCCCGGCTTCATCGCCGCCACCATGTCGTCGGTGACGAGCTTGGGCGCCGCTGCGCCGGGGATCAGCACCGAGCCGATCACGAGGTCGGCGGTCGCCAGCTCCTCGGCGATGTCGTAACGGCTCGAGGCGCGGGTCTGCAGCGCGCCGCCGTAGCGGTGCTCGAGCTCGCGGAGCCGGGGGAGGGAGATGTCGATCACGGTGACCGTGGAGCCCAGTCCCAGCGCGTTCGCGGCGGCGTGCTCGCCGGCGACGCCTCCGCCGATCACGACCGTCTTGGCGCGGGGCGTGCCGGCGATGCCGCCCATCAGCACGCCGCGCCCTCCGGCGGAGCGCATCAGCGAGTACGACCCCATGGTCACGGAGAGCCGGCCGGCGATCTCGCTCATGGGCACGAGCAGCGGCAGGCTGCGGTCGGGCAGTTGCACGGTCTCGTAAGCGACGGCGGTGGTGCCCGCATCGACCAGCGCGGTCGTCAGGGCGCGGTCGGCGGCGAGGTGGAGATACGTGAAGAGCGTGAGGTCGGGACGCAGGAAGCCGTACTCCTGCGCGATGGGCTCCTTCACCTTGATCAGCAGGTCGGCCTCGCCCCAGGCCTCGTCCGCCGTCTCGACGATCTCGGCACCCGCGGCGCGGTAGGCCTCGTCGGAGATCCCCGACCCGACACCCGCCCCGGACTGCACCAGTACCCGATGGCCTTCGTGCACCAGACGGTCGGCGCCCGCGGGGGTGAGCGCGGTGCGGTTCTCGTTGTTCTTGACCTCGGTCGGTACGCCGATCTTCATCGATCCTCCAGGTGCGGTGTGGGTGCATCCAGAATCGCAGAAACGTCGATTCAACGACATAATCACTGAAGAAGATTCGCATCGAGACGAATTCCTGCATAATCGTTCGCATGGAGACCTCTGCGGAGCCCCCGCGTCCGAACACTCTTCGGGCCCCCGCGCTCGACGCCGTCGATGCGCGCATCGTCACGCTGCTGAGCGCGGACGGGCGGATGACGAACGCCGAACTCGCCGGGCACCTCGGCGTCGCCCCCTCGACGGCCCACTCGCGGTTGCGCGCACTGGTCGATCGAGGGGTGATCACCGGCTTCCACGCCAGTGTGGACGAGCGGATGCTGGGCGCCGGCCTGCAGGCCGTCATCGGCGTCACGCTGCGACCGAGCGGACGGCGCGAGAGCATCGTGGAGTTCGCCGATCGGGTGCGGGTGCTCCCCCAGGTGATCCAGGTGTTCTTCCTCGGCGGGGATGACGACTTCCTGCTGCACATCGCTGTCGCCGATTCCTCCGAGATGCGCGAGTTCGTGCTCGAGCACCTCTCGGCGCAGAGCAGCGTCGCATCCACGCGCACCAGCATCGTGTTCGACTACCACCGCAACTCCGTCGCCGCCTCGTTCCGCTGAGCCGGAGCATCGGAGCGAGGCCGGTGGCGACCGCCTCGGTCAGGAGCCGAACGCGGCGGGGAGGGCGCAGTAGTCGGCGAACCTACGGGTCGGATGCTCGGGATCGGTGACATCCACCAGGGCGGAGGCGATGGTGTGCGGCTGCTCGTCGCCCGCGAGCTGCCAGAGGGTGAAGTTCCACATGCCGCGAGCCTCGGGGCCGAGCAGCGCGGCGGGTCCCGAGACGATCAGGACGGTGCCCGCGGTGTCGTTCGCGCGGAACGGCGAGATGACGACGTCGCGCACTGCGGGGGAGTCGTCGTCGTCGCTGTGGACGCGCTCGACCGACTGCCCGGCGGCGGTGAGGGCGGCGGCGAGGTCGTCGGCGGTCCGGCGGGAGCGCCCGGCATCCGCACCGGCGACGGCCAGAAGTCGGGTGCCGCGGGGGTAGAGGTGCAGGAACTCCGCGGCGATGTCGGTCCAGACGTCGGTCATGTCCTCAGGCTACGCCCGCGTGGACGACTGAGGTCTCAGCCGTAGATCAGGATGAAGGTGACGAAGGACAGTACGTGCAGGACGATGCCGAAAGACGCGAGGGTGCGGACGCCGGTGCACTGCGGGATACCGATGGTCAGCAGCAGCGCGAGCACGCCCACCAGGCTCCAGATCCAGGAGGTCCAGACGAAGAGCACCGGGAGGAAGAGCGCGTAGCCGCCGCCGGCGAGGAGCGCGAAGACGACAAGCAGCAGCGCGAGGATCCAGGTCCCGAATGAGAGCCAGGCGGTCACCGATGCGCCGATGTACCGTCCTCCCCGCGGCGGCGCGTGCGGCGTGGGCACCGGAAGGCGCGTCGCCGGGGGTGGAGCGAACGGCGAGGAGGCGGGCCGGGACTCGGAGGCGTCGCTCATCGACACAGCGTGGCACAGCGGGCATACGGATGCCGGCATGAATCGCCCGCATCCGCTCCCGTCGCGCCTTGCGTCTCGCGGCTGAACCGGTCGACGCGGAGGCGCGACGGGAGGGCGGTGTCAGTCCTCGACCAGGAACCGCGAGTAGGCGCCGAGGGTGAGGAACGCGGGGAAGTCCTCCTTCAGCGCGACGTCGCGGAACACCGACGCCGCATCGTCGAAGCGGTCGCCGTCGGTGCGGTCGACCGTGTCGAGCACGTCGCCGATCAGGCCCTCCACGTACTCGGCCGTGATCGGCGTGCCGTCCTCGGTCGTGCGGTCCTGGTGAATCCACTGCCACACCTGCGAGCGGCTGATCTCGGCGGTCGCCGCGTCCTCCATCAGGTTGTCGATGGCCACGGCGCCGAGGCCGCGCAACCACGCTTCGAGGTATCGGATCGCCACCGAGACGTTGTCGCGCACGCCCTGACCGGTGATCGGCCGTCCGATGTGCAGATCGAGCAGCTGCGCCGCCGTCACCGAGACCTCGGGGCGCGAGCGGTCGATCTGGTTCGTCCCGTCGCCGAGCACGGCATCGAATTCGGCCTGAGCGGTCGGGATCAGGTCGGGGTGCGCCACCCAGGTGCCGTCGAAGCCGTCCCCGGCCTCGCGGCGCTTGTCGGCCGTGACCTTCTCGATCGCCCGAGCCGTCACCTCGGGGTCGCGCCGGTTGGGGATGAAGGCGCTCATGCCGCCGATCGCGTAGGCGCCCCGCTTGTGGCAGGTCTGCACGAGCAGTTCGGTGTAGGCCCGCATGAAGGGCACCGTCATCGTGACCTCGCTGCGGTCGGGGAGCACGAAGCGGGCGCCGCGACCACGGTAGTTCTTGATGATCGAGAAGATGTAGTCCCAGCGACCCGCGTTCAACCCCGCGCAGTGATCGCGCAGTTCGTAGAGGATCTCGTCCATCTCGAACGCCGCGGGCAGCGTCTCGATGAGCACTGTCGCGCGGATGGTCCCGTGCGGGATCCCCACGTACTCCTCGCTGAACGAGAACACGTCGTCCCACAGCTTCGCCTCCTCGCTGGATTCCAGCTTCGCGAGGTAGAAGTACGGCCCGCGACCGTTCGCGATCAGCTCCTCCGCGTTGTGCAGGAAGTACAGACCGAAGTCGACGAGCGAGCCGGATGCCGCGGTGCGGCGCCCCGCGCGGTCGATGAACTGCAGGTGCTTCTCGGGGAGGTGCCAGCCGCGGGGACGCATCACGATCGTGGGCGTGCGCTCCGCGGTGACGCGGTACTCCTTGCCCTCCGGCGACGTGAACGACAGAGCGCCGCGGATGGCGTCGCGCAGCGAGAGCTGTCCCTCGATGACGTTCCGCCAGGTGGGGCTCGTGGCGTCCTCCTGGTCGGCCAACCAGACTCGGGCTCCCGAGTTCAGGGCGTTGATCGTCATCTTCGGATCCGTCGGCCCGGTGATCTCGACGCGGCGGTCCTCGAGCCCGGGACCTGCTCCCGCCACCCGCCACGCGGCGTCGTCGCGGATGTGCCTGGTGTCGTCGCGGAACCGCGGGTCATGCCCGGTGCCGATCTCGAAGTGCCGTCGCAGGCGGTCGGCGAGCCGGTCGTGGCGGCGCGACGCGAAGCGGTGGTGCAGCTCGATGAGAAAGGCGATGGCCTCGGGGGTGAGGATCTCGTCGTAGTGCTCTCGCAGCGGACCCGTCACGGTGATCGCGGGGCCCTGCTGGGTGGTCTGGATCGGAGCGGTGGTCGGGGGAGCGGTGGGAGTGGTCATGGTCGTGGTCCTTTTCATCGGGTGGTCGCACTTCGGTTCCTGAGCGAGCGGAGCGAGACGAAGGGCGGGGGAGGGCGGGRAGGGCGGGAATGGTGGTCGCCCTTCGTCTCGTCGCTGCGCTCCTCGCTCAGGAACCGCGGAGCGAGACGAAGGGCGGGGTGTTCAGTGGAACTGCGCGGTCTCGGTGGAGCCGGCGAGCGCGAGGGTCGCGCTGTCGGGGTTGACTGCGGTCGAGATGACGTCGAAGTATCCGGTTCCCGCCTCGCGCTGGTGCTTGGTGGCGGTGTAGCCGTTCGCCTCGTCGGCGAACTCGGCCTCCTGCAGTTCGACGTAGGCGCTCATGGCGCGTTCGGCGTAGCCGCGGGCGAGATCGAACATGGAATGGTTCAGGGCGTGGAAGCCGGCGAGGGTGATGAACTGGAAGCGGTACCCCAGCTCGGCCAGCTCCTGCTGGAACGTCGCGATCTCGGCGTCGGAGAGATGACGCTTCCAGTTGAAGCTCGGTGAGCAGTTGTAGGCGAGCAGCTTGCCCGGGTGCCTGGCATGGATCGCCGCGGCGAACTCGCGCGCCAGCTCGATGTCGGGCTCCCCCGTCTCCACCCAGAGCAGGTCGGCGTAGGGCGCGAAGGCGAGGCCGCGGCTGATGACCGACTCGATGCCGGGGCGGATGCGGTAGAAGCCCTCGGCGGTGCGCTCGCCGGTGGTGAACCGCTGGTCCCGCTCGTCGACGTCGCTGGTGAGCAGATCGGCGGCGAGAGCATCCGTCCTGGCGATGATGACCGTCGGCACGCCGGCGACGTCCGCGGCGAGGCGGGCCGCGTTGAGTGTGCGGATGTGCTGCTGCGTGGGGACGAGGACCTTGCCGCCCAGGTGCCCGCACTTCTTCTCGCTCGCCAGCTGGTCCTCCCAGTGGATGGCGGCGGCGCCGGCCTGGATCAGCGACTGCGCGAGTTCGTAGGCGTTGAGCGGACCGCCGAAGCCGGCTTCGGCGTCGGCGACGATCGGCGCGAGCCAGTCCCGGGTGATCTCGCCTTCGGCGTGCTCCAGCTGGTCCTGACGGATCAGCGCGTTGTTGATGCGGCGGACCACGGCGGGCACCGAGTTCGCGGGGTAGAGCGACTGGTCGGGGTACGTCTGCCCGGCGAGGTTGCCGTCGGCGGCGACCTGCCAGCCCGAGAGGTAGATCGCCTTCAGCCCTGCGCGCACCTGCTGCACGGCCTGTCCGCCCGTGTAGGCGCCGAGTGCCCGCACGTAGTCCTCGGTGTGCAGCAGGTTCCAGAGGTTCTCGGCGCCTCGGTGCGCGAGAGTGGCATCCTCGCGGACCGAGCCGCGGACGCGGATGACGTCGTCGGCCGAGTAGGTGCGCTCGACGCCGTCCCACCGCGGATCCGTGTCCCAGATCTCCTGCAGCTCGGCGGCCGTCTGAACCTGGTCGCCGGCTCGCAGACCCGCGGGGCGGGGGGTGTGATTCTGCGCGGTGTTCGTCATGGTGTCTCCTCCGTGGGGTTCCCGGATCGTGATGCCGGGTGGCGTGACTCCACTGTGTGGCAAATTCCGGGCCGTGAACGACGGTTCACTGGGAGAAGATCGATCGAAATTCTGTTTCTGTGACAGAATCGGCCGCATGAGCACCTCCGAGGTCGAAGAAGACGCCGACGCCCTCGTCATCGGCAGACGCATCCGGCAGCTCCGTACAGCGCGCGCGATGACCCTCGACGACCTCGCGGCGGCGGTCGATCGGGCCCCGAGCCAGCTGTCGATGATCGAGACCGGCAAGCGCGAACCGAAGCTCACTCTGCTGCAGGCGATCGCTCGCGCGCTCGGCGTCACGATCGATGCGCTGCTCGAGGGAGAGCCGCTCGATGAACGCAGCGCGATCGAGATCGCGCTCGAGCGGGCGATGAAGGGGCAGACGTTCCGCGCGCTCGGCATCGAGCCGTTCCGCATCGCCAAGAGCGTGCCGACGGATGCGCTCAGGGCGCTGCTGGCTCTGCACGGCGAGATCGACCGGCTGAGGGACGAGCGCGCGGCCACCCCCGAGGAGGCCAGGCGGGCGAACGTCGAGCTCCGTCATCTGATGCGCAGGCAGGACAATCACTTTCCCGATCTCGAGGCGAAGGCGGCGGAGCTCCTCGCCGCGGTGCGCCACCCCGGCGGTCCGCTCACCCAGCGGACGGCATCGGAGATCGCCGCGCATCTCGGCTTCACGCTGCACTATGCGCCCGACCTTCCGCAGACGACGAGGAGCGTCGCCGATCTCGCCAACGGACGGCTCTACCTGTCGAGCAGCGTGCCGGCCAAGGGCGACGCCAGGACCGCGGTGCTGCAGGCGCTCTCGAGTCGCATCCTCGGTCACTCCGAGCCCCGCAGCTACGCGGAGTTCCTCCGCCAGCGCGTCGAGACCAACTACCTCACCGGCGCGCTGCTGATCCCGGAGGCGCACGTGGTGCCGGCGCTGCGGGAGGCGAAGACGCGCAGGGCGATCTCGATCGAGGATCTGCGCGACGCGTACTCGGTCTCGTACGAGACGGCGGCGCATCGCTTCACGAACCTCGCGACGCGCCACCTCGACATCCCCGTGCACTTCCTCAAGGTGCACGAGTCCGGCACCATCACGAAGGCGTACGAGAACGACGACGTGAACTTCCCGACCGATCGGCTCGGCGCGATCGAGGGGCAGATGTGCTGCCGTCGCTGGACCAGTCGCGTGGTCTTCGACGAGGACGACCGCTTCAATCCGTACTACCAGTACACCGACACGGGCAACGGCACCTACTGGTGCACGGCCAGGGTCGAGGCGTCGAGCGAGGGACTGCACTCGGTCAGCGTGGGGGTGCGCTTCGACGACACGAGGTGGTTCGTCGGCCGGGACACCCCGCATCGAGGAGTGTCGAAGCACTCGGTGGAGGTCTGCTGTCGCAGGGCTCCCGCCGAGCTCGAGGGGCGGTGGCGCGAGAACTCCTGGCCCAACGTGAAGACGCCGCGCACGCTGCTCGCGACCCTGCCCACGGGGTCGTTCCCCGGCGTCGACACCACCGACGTCTACGAGTTCCTCGAGGCGCACGCGCCCCGCTGAGGTCGGTCAGTCGGTGAGACGGTTTCGCGCCGCGGCGCGCCAGGATTCAAGATGCGTCGGAAGGTCGACGATGAGCGTCTGCCAGAAGAGGTCGTCGTTCATGGAGCGACAGCCGGAGTGCGCGGCGATGTTTCGCATCGTGATGAGTGCGCGTCTGACCTCGTCGGCGACGTCGCCCAGGTGCGCCTCGAACTCCTCGGTTTCGAACAGCGCCGCGGCGCGGATGACCGCCATCGACCCCGAGGCGTACGCGGGTGAGTCTCGAACGAAAGCCTCTCGCCCGCCCGAGACCGCGTGGTCGAGAAGCGTCGAGATGGCGTCGAGGCTGTCGTTCACTTTGATGAGCGAGATCTCGGCTGCCGTGGCGCCGTCGCCCGCGCGGGGAACACGGGTGAACGAGTGTCCGTGCGGTCGGCTCTGATCGCTCATAGCGGCACGAGGGTGGTGTCGTCGAGGAAAGCGGGGCGTGCGGCGTCGTCCACCACGATGTCCACCGGGAACCCGGTGAGAGCCTCGACGTCGTTCTGGAACAGCGCGACATCGAAGTAGCTGCGGTCCGCGTCCACGCGTGCCAAGAGATCGATGTCGGAGGTGAAGTGGTCGGTGCCCCGCGCGACGGAGCCGAAGACGCGGATGTCTCGAATACCGCGTCGGGCACCTGCGGCGACGATCGCTGCCGCCGTCTCTTCCAGCGGGAGGCTCGGCCGATAGTCGGCAGCGCTCAACAGCCGCTCCAGCGCATCGGGCCCCACAGCACGACGCCCGGCTTCGATGGCCGCGATGTTCGGCTGGCTCATCCGCGCCGCTCGCGCGAGTTGAGCCTGAGTCATCTGCCGATCTGCTCGTGCCGCGGCGACAAGGGCCGCGCTGCGCTGAGGGTCGAAACGGTGAGCCATGAGATACCTCCGTGATATAGCGTACGGGCATCTCTCGGCTCGGGGAAGGCGCTCTCAGGGGGAAGGGGTTGAGTGAACACCGAACACATGTTAGGTTTTCGCAGATCGACGCGCTGCGATCGGCGGCGCCGTTCTCGACGAGGAGACACGATGAAGCGATGGATGAGCGCAGTGGCGACGGCCGGACTGGTCGTCTCGGGATTGGCACTCGCGGGCCCGGCGGTCGCCGGCGGCGGTCCGGCGGGCGGGGGCGGCAGACCGGGGACGCAAGAGCTCGAGCGTTGGGCGACCGACACCTGGCGGTCCCTGGATGCGATGACCGACGAGCAGACGGGCCTGCCGTCCGACAACGTCACCGGCGATCTGCAGACCCCGGGGGAGTACACCTCTCCGACCAACATCGGCGGATACCTGTGGTCGACCGTGACCGCGCGCGACCTGGGCATCATCGACGATGCCGAGGCGCACTCCCGTATGTCGACGACCCTCGACACGCTCGCCGGCCTCGAACGCAACGACGCGAGCGGCATGTTCTACAACTGGTACTCGCCCACCACGGGAGAGAAGCTGACGACGTGGCCCGACTCGGGTGACACCGTGTACCCGTTCCTCAGCACCGTCGACAACGGATGGCTCGCCGCCTCGCTGCGCATCGTCCGCGAAGCGGATCCCGCCCTCGCGGGTCAGGCCGATGCCCTCTACGACTCGATGGACTTCGCATCGTTCTTCGACCCCGCAGGCGCCGCCGGTCTCCCGGCCGGCACGAATCGCGGCGGCTTCTGGGATGCCCCGCCGCCGGACTGCAGCGTCGAGGCGCCCATGTACAACGGCTCGGGGGCGACGGCGTTCTACACCTGCCATCACTACGACACCACCGTCAGTGAGAGTCGCATCGCGACCTACCTGGGCATCGCGAACGGGCAGATCCCCGCGACCGCGCTGTACGGCACCCACCGCACGATGCCTCCCGGATGCGACTGGGCCTGGCAGGAGCAGCTGCCGCAGGGCGAGTACCGCACCTACGACGGCGTCGAGGTCTGGGAGGGCGCCTACTCCTACGACGGGATGTCGTTCGTCCCGAGCTGGGGCGGCAGCATGTTCGAGTCGCTGATGCCCGACCTGCTCGTGCCCGAGACGAAGTGGGGGCCGAAGTCCTGGAAGCTCAACCACCCCATCACGGTCGCCGTGCAGAAGCAGCACGGGCTCGATGAGGCCGGATACGGATACTGGGGCTTCTCGCCCGCGAGCGATCCGTTCGGCGGATACGCGGAGTACGGCGTGGACATCGCCGGCATGCGGTCGGACGGCTACACCTCGGACGCCGAGAAGACCGACGTCGACGTCGACCGGCCGGGATGCACGGAGGGGACGAATCCCGCACCCGAGTTCGGCGACGGGGTCGTGACCCCGCACGCGGCATTCCTCGCCCTGCCCTATGACCGCAAGGGCGCGCTGCGCAACCTCGAGGGCATCGAGAAGGACCTCGGCGCCTACGGGCCCGGCGGGTTCTACGACGCCGTCGCCGTGAAGAGCGGTACGGTCGCCGAACGCTATCTGTCGCTGGACCAGTCGATGATCATGGCCGCGATCGGCAACGAGCTCACGAAAGATACACTCAAGGACTACTTCGTGGACCGCGAGATGGAGCAGCGCCTGCGGCCCGCGATGAGACAGCAGGTATTCGGCTCGTCATGGGGAGCGGGGCACGGCCACCACGGCTGAGCCCGCCTCGCCGCGCGGGAGGACACGGAGTGGGCGATGAGCACGGATGAGCGGTCGGCAGCGGCACGAAGGCCCCGTGGTCCGTACGCCACGGGGCAGGCTCGCCGACAGGCCATCGTCGACGAAGCGCTCGCCGTGTTCTCCCGCACGGGATTCCACGGTGGATCCCTGCGGGAGATCGCGAAGCGGGTCGGCGTGACGCCGGCGGGGCTGCTGCACCACTTCGCCGACAAGGAGGAGCTGTTCGCCGAGGTGCTGCGTCAGCGCGACGAGAAGGTGCGGGCGGCCGCGGGCGACCCTGCGGAGCACACGCTGATCGAGCAGGCCAAGAGGGTCGTGGCCCACAACCGGACCTCGCGCGGTCTGACGTCGCTGTACGCGATCATCTCGGCGGAGGCCACCGACCCCGACCACCCCTCGCACGTCGACTTCGCGGCCCGCTACCGTGACCGTGCCGCCGACGCCGAGCAGATCCTCCGCCGCGGGCAGGTCGACGGCGAGGTGCGCGACGACATCGATCCCGCCCGTGCGGCGCGACTGATCAGTGCGGTGATGGACGGCATCCAGCTGCAGTGGCTCCTCGACGACTCCGTCGACATGGTCCTGCTCTTCGAGGAGTTCGTCGCGGGCTATCTGACTCCCGCTGCGGCGCCGACCGGCTGAGAGCGTCGTCAGTCCCTGGCGGTCTGCAGGAGCGCCCACAGCTCGGCGCGCGCCGGGAACGACGACAGGTCGAACCCCAGCAGCACGCCCGCCTGGGTGATGCGGGAGCGCAGAGTGTGCCGGTGCACGCCGAGCACCGCGGCCGCGGCCTCGCTCTTCGCATCGTGCTCCAGCCAGATGCGCACCGAGGTCTCCAGTTCGCCGCCGGTCCTGGTGTCGTGGTCGCGGAGAGCTGCGAGACGGGACTCGGCCACCAGACGCGCCTCGTCGGTCGCGAGTGCGCTGAGGATGCTGGAGCCCACCGTGTCGGCGTAGGCGAAGACGCCCGGACCCTGTTGTTGCCGGAGTGCTGCGAGGGCCTGGGCATGCGCGCGGGAGAAGGCGTCGTAGGACTCCGAGCCCGACGCGCCGATGCGCACGCCGAAACGGGTGGCCACCTCGTCGAGCAGAGACGCGTCCGCGGCGGAGAGGCAGAGGACGACGCCGTCCGCCGATTCCGCGAGGAAGCTCGCCGTGCCGTGCTCGCTGCGGCGCCGCTCCCACCAGTCCGTCAGGGGGCCGGCCGGTCCGTCCGCGGCGACGGCGACGATCACCGGAGCCGCGGGCATGCTGCCGAGCACCCGGCGGGCGAGCGCGGGGTCGTCGCCGAGCAGCGAGCCCAGCAGCTGCGAGTGCAACCGGCGGCGGCTGCGGGCCAGCTGATCGCTCTGCTCGAGGGCGAGACCCGCCATCGCGATCACCGATGTCACGACGGTGCGCGCCTCGGCGTCGAGAGCATCGACGGCGAGGGCGATGACGCCCCGCAGGTGCCCGCCGCGCCCGACCGTGAAGAGCGTGAAGGTGCGTTCGTCGATGGTGAGCGACTGCCCGGTCTCCAGCCCGCGCGCGAGCACCTCGGTGGCGCGGACGCCGAGCGGGGCGAGCGCCTCCGGCGGCAGGGCCGAGGGGGGATGCGAGAGCTGCAGCGCGCCGGAGGCGTCGTACATCCCGACCCAGACGCCGAGCCGGCGGCCGAGCTCCGCGACCGTCGCATCCAGGCCGCGGGGGCGGAGCGCCGCCAGGGCGAGCGCGCGCTGCGTGTCGAGTGCCCAGGACCTGCGGGCGTACGCCTGAGCGGCGATCGCCTCGGAGTGCGCGCGGGCGACGGCGATGAACGGCGTGCGGTAGGGCACCTCGAACAGCGGTATGCCTCGGCGCGCGCATTCGATGACGAGCTCGTCGGGCACCCCCGCGCGGTGCACGTCGGAACCGAAACCGAGGCCGAGCACGCCGCGATCGGCGAGCCGACCGACGTACACGTCGAGGTCGGCGTCGGCATCGAACTGCGTGCCGGTGGTCAGCAGTGCCAGATCCTCGGCGAGGAACGGCGTCGGATCGGCGAGGTCGGAACTGTGCACCCAGCGCAGGGGGCGATCCAGCGCTCCGGCCGGCAGCGTGTCTTCCCGCGAGACGAGACGCAGGCCCAGATCGGTGCGAGCGAGAAGAGCGCGCAGCGTCGGCTGCTCGGTGGCATCCATGCCGATGTCCTCCTCGCGCTCGTCGGGCCGAGCTGTACAGTGCGGCGATGATCCTGATCAGATTGTACAGTCCGGCGAGTGCAGGGGCCCCCGCCGCGGTCGTACGCTCGCCCACATGGCACTCCTCGACACCGCAGCAGTCGCAGTTCCCCTCGGCGGCCCCGACCTCCCCCAGGAGCGTCGACTCGTGACCGACCTCCCCGGCCCCCGGTCGGCCGAGATCCTCGCCCGCAAGGCCGACGCCGTCGCCGCCGGTGTCGGGCACACCGTTCCCGTCGCGGCCGTCGCGGCCGGCGGGGGCGTGGTCGTCGACGCCGACGGCAACTCCCTGATCGACCTCGGCTCCGGCATCGCCGTGACCACGGTCGGCAACGCGCACCCGAAGGTCGCCGCGGCCGTCGCCGCGCAGGCCGCGCAGTTCACGCACACCTGCTTCATGATCTCGCCCTACGAGTCGTACATCGGCGTCGCCGAGGCGCTCAACCGGCTCACCCCCGGCGACTTCGCCAAGAAGAGCGCTCTGTTCAACTCCGGCGCCGAAGCCGTCGAGAACGCGATCAAGATCGCGCGCAAGCACACCGGTCGCCAGGCGGTCGTCGCGTTCGACCACGGCTACCACGGCCGCACCAACCTCACGATGGCGCTGACCGCGAAGTCGATGCCGTACAAGAGCGGCTTCGGACCGTTCGCCCCCGAGGTCTACCGCGCGCCGATGTCGTATCCCTTCCGCGACGGGCTCGAGGGTGGCGAGGCGGCCTCCCGCGTCATCCTGCAGCTCGAGAAGCAGATCGGCGCCGACAACCTGGCGGCCGTGATCATCGAGCCCATCCAGGGCGAGGGCGGCTTCATCGTCCCCGCCGACGGATTCCTCCCCGCGATCGCGTCGTGGTGTCGTGCCAACGGCGTCGTCTTCATCGCCGACGAGGTGCAGACCGGCTTCGCGCGCACCGGCCACATGTTCGCCAGCGAGATCTTCGGCATCGAGCCCGACCTCATCACCACCGCCAAGGGCATCGCCGGCGGCCTGCCCCTCGCCGCGGTCACCGGCCGCGCCGAGATCATGGACGCCTCGCACTCCGGCGGCCTCGGCGGCACCTACGGCGGCAACCCGATCGCCTGCGCCGCGGCGCTCGCCGCGATCGACGTCTTCGAGAACGACGGCGTGATCGAGCGCGCGCGCGAGATCGGCGAGATCCTCACGCGTCGCCTCGGCGAGATGCAGGAGAAGGATGCCCGCATCGGAGACATCCGCGGACACGGCGCCATGATCGCCGCCGAGTTCGTCGATCCCGAGACGAAGGCGCCCGACGCCGCGCTCACCGCGGCGGTCGCCAAGGCCTGCGTCGCGCAGGGGGTCATCGTCCTCACCTGCGGCACCTATGGCAATGTCATCCGCTTCCTCCCTCCGCTCGCCATCGGCGACGACCTGCTGAACGAGGGTCTCGACGTGGTCGCCGCCGCACTCGCCCAGGCCTGACATGTCGGCGGAATCGGAATCGCAGTGGGACCGGCCCGTCTCTCCTGAGACGTCGGCCGGTTTCGCCGGCGCGAACCCGCGCACGAAGAAGCTGCGGTCCCGTCACATCACGATGATCACCCTCGGGGGGATCATCGGCGCGAGCCTCTTCGTCGGATCCGGCAACGTCATCCGCACGGTCGGGCCTGCTGCCGTGGTGTCCTACCTCATCGGCGGACTGCTCGTGTTCCTCGCGATGCGCATGCTCGGCGAGATGGCGGCCTCGCGCCCGGCCATCGGCTCCTTCATGGAGTACGCCAGGGTCGGCCTCGGCAATTGGGCCGCCTACCTGGTGGGGTGGCTGTACTGGTACTTCTGGGTCGGGGTGCTCGCCTACGAGGCGGTGCTCGGCGGCGAGACCCTGGCGGGCTGGTTCCCGGTCGTCCCCTCGTGGGCATGGTCGCTGGTCCTCATCGCGATCTTCGTCGGCACGAACGTCATCTCGGTCCGCACCTTCGGCGAGGTCGAGTTCTGGCTCGCCAGCATCAAGGTGCTCGCCATCGTCGTGTTCCTCGGCGCCGGTCTGCTGTTCGCGTTCGGCCTCTGGCCGAATTCCGAGGTCTCGGTCTCGAACCTGTGGGAGCACGGGGGCTTCGCCCCGAACGGCTTCGGCGTCGCGTTCACGGGGGTCGCGCTGGTGATCTTCTCGTATTTCGGCACCGAGATCGCCGTGATGGCATCCGCCGAGTCCGAGGACCCGGCGAAGGGGATCCGCCAGGCGACGAGCACGATCATCTGGCGGATCCTGCTCTTCTTCGTCGGATCGGTGCTCATCATCGTCACGGTGGTGCCCTGGGACGAGCTCCCCGTGCCGACCGACGTGGCCACCGCCCCGTTCACGTACGCGCTCGAGCAGTTCGGCATCCCCGGTGCGAGCATCATCATGCAGCTCGTCATCTTCACCGCGGTGATCTCGGTGCTGAACTCGGGTCTCTACTCGGCATCCCGCATGTTCTCGGCGCTCGCCGAGCAGGGGTTCGCGCCGCGCATCGTGGCGAAGAAGTCGAAGAGCGGCGTGCCGGTCATGGCGCTGCTCGCCTCGACGATCGGCGGGCTGATCGCCACGCTGGTGAACTTCTTCACGCCGGGGTCGGGGATCTTCGACTTCATCATGAACTCCGCCGGACTCGTCGCGCTGTTCGTCTACGTCTTCATCGCGCTGACCCAGTGGCGCCTGCGGCAGCGGATGACGTCGGAGGAGGTCGCGAACCTCACGCTCAAGATGTGGCTGCACCCGTGGCTGAACTTCCTGCTGATCGCGTGCATCGCCGCGGTGGTCGTCGTGATGCTCACGACCGAGGGCGGGCGCACCCAGGTGTGGACGAGCCTGATCGCCACCGGCGTCCTGGTCCTCTTCTGGCCGCTCGTGCGCCGGAATCTCGCGAAGCGCCCCACGGCGCCGACCACCACGACTCCGGGAAGCGACGCCGTCGCGACCTGAACACCCGTCCGGTCGCGATCCATATCGGGGGATGTGGGATCGCGACCGGCACGACACTTTCCAACGAAGGAGAAGCAGATGGCTGAGATCACTCGTGACGTGCTGATCGTCGGCGCCGGAGCCGCAGGGCTCACCGCGGCGAACGACCTGCGCAAGGCCGGCCTGTCGGTCGCCGTGCTGGAGGCCCGCGACCGGGTGGGCGGACGTCTGTGGACCGACGTCGTCGACGGCGCCATGCTCGAGCTCGGCGGCCAGTGGGTCTCGCCGGATCAGGACGCGCTCAAGGACACGATCGAGGAGCTCGGTCTCGAGACCTACAGCCGCTATCGCGAGGGCGACAGCGTCTACGTCGGACCCGACGGACAGGTGCACCGTTTCACCGGCGAGATGTTCCCGGTGTCGGCGGCGACCGAGGCGGTCATCGCCGAGATCACGTCGCAGCTGGACGCGATGGTCGCCGAGATCGACCCGGACCAGCCGTGGGCGCACCCCCGCGCCGCGGAGTGGGACTCGGTGACGTGGGACGCCTGGCTGCGCGCGCAGACCGACGACGACGAGGCCGTGCTGAACCTCGCGTTCGCCACGGGCTCGGCGATGCTCACCAAGCCGACGCACTCGTTCTCGCTGCTGCAGTCGCTGCACATGGCCGCCTCGGCAGGGTCGTACTCGAACCTCGTCGATGCCGACTTCATCCTCGACCAGCGCGTGGTCGGCGGACTGCAGAAGGTGCCGCTGCTGCTCGCCGAGCGCCTGGGCGACGACGTCCTCCTGAACCAGCCGGTGCGCTCGCTCGAGTGGAGCGACGACGGCGTCATGGCGACGACCGACGAGCTCACCGTGCGCGCCCGCTTCGCGATCCTCGCGCACGCTCCCGTGCTCTACAGCCGCATCGCCTTCGTGCCGCCGCTGCCGCGTCGCCAGCACCAGCTGCACCAGCACCTCTCGATGGGCTTCGTGATCAAGGTGCACGCCGTCTACGACCGCCCGTTCTGGCGCGAGCAGGGGCTGAGCGGCACCGCCTTCAGCCCGTACGAGCTCGCCCACGAGGCGTACGACAACACCAATCACGGTGACGAGCGCGGCACCCTGGTCGGCTTCGTCAGCGACCAGAACGCCGACGACCTCTTCGCGCTGTCGGCCGAGGAGCGCAAGGAGCGCATCCTCGCCTCGCTGTCGCACTACTACGGACCCGAGGCCGAGAACCCCGTCGTCTACTACGAGAGCGACTGGGGCACCGAGGAGTGGACGCGTGGCGCATACGCCGCCAGCTTCGACATGGGTGGTCTGCACCGCTACGGAGCGGATCTGCGCACCGCCGTCGGCCCGATCCACTTCGCCTGCAGCGACATGGCGGGCGCCGGATTCCAGCACGTCGACGGCGCCATCCGCATGGGGCACCTCGTCGCGTCGACCATCGTCGAGTCCCGCAGGGCAGCCGGCGACCAGGCTGAGGTCGGCTGATGCCCGGCGCGGTCGTCGTGGGGTACACGGCGACGGACGCGGGTGCGGATGCCGCGGCTCTCGGCGCGCGGCTCGCCCGCAGTCTCGGGGCTGTCCTGCATCTCGTGATCGTGCTGCCCTCCGAGGGCACGCGCAGCGCGGCGGTGCCGCCGGAGCGCGCGTACGAGGACCACATCCGCCGCCAGGCGAAGGAGTGGCTCGAGGATGCGGTCGTGCGCCTGCCGCAGGAGCTGACCCGCACGGGGCACGTGCGGTTCGGGGAATCCTTCGCCGAAGGGCTGATCGCCGCGGGTGAGGAGTTCGACGCCCGCATCATCGTGGTCGGCACGGCCAACGGCAGCATCTTCGGACGCCACCGCCTCGGCAGTGTGGCGTCGGAACTGCTGCACTCGTCGACCATCCCGGTCGCGCTTGCCCCCGCGGGCACCGCCGAGGAGGACGATCATGTGCTGCCGCGCGTCACCGTCGCGGTCGGCACCCGCCCCGGCGCCGACAACCTGCTCGACGAGGCGGCGGCGATCGCCACCACGTCGCGAGTCGGTCTCCGCTTGGTCTCCCTCGTCCCGTTCGACGTCCCACCCGGACTCGACACCGGTGCCATCCGACTGGTGGGCACCGAGCACGGTCGCGACGTGCTCTCGGTCGCCAAGGGGCTGCTGCCCGAGGATCTGCCCGCCGACGTCGAGGAGGCCCCCGGCGACACGGTCGAGGATGCGGTGTCGAACCTGTCCTGGCTTCCCGGCGAGGTCGTCCTGGTCGGCTCCAGCCGCCTGGCGCAGCCGCGCCGCCTGTTCCTCGGCTCGACCGCGGCGAAGATGCTGCACGAGCTCCCCGTCCCGATGATCGTCGTCCCGCGCACCCGCGCCGAAGCAGGAGTCCGCTGATGAGCAGCTCGAACCGGGCGACGGAGCCCGAATCCGGTGTGACGACCGGGATCTCGCAGAAGGGCCTCAGCGCAGGGTCCGTCGGCGTGCTCGGCGCCGTGGTCATCGGCGTCTCGACGATCGCCCCCGCCTACACGCTGACCGCCTCGCTCGGCCCGACGGTCGCGGTCGTGGGCACCCAGGTGCCGGCCATCATCCTCGTCGGGTTCATCCCGATGCTGCTGACGGCGTTCGGCTATCGCGAACTGAACCGGATGATGCCGGACTCCGGCACCTCGTTCACGTGGGGCGTGCGCGCCTTCGGCCCGTGGATCGGCTGGATGACCGGATGGGGACTCATCGCCGCCACCGTCATCGTGCTGTCGAACCTGGCCGGCATCGCGGTCGAGTTCCTCTTCCTCCTCATCGCGCAGCTCTCCGGCAACCCCGGGATCGCCGACCTCGCGTTCAACCCCGTCATCAACGTCGTGGTCTGTCTGCTCTTCATGCTGGGCGCGACCCTCGTGTCGTACCGCGATATGCAGACGACCCAGAAGTTCCAGTACATCCTCGTCGGCTTCCAGGTGCTCGTGCTCGTCGTGTTCGCGACCGTCGCGATCATCAAGGCGGTCTCGGGCGATGCGCCCGAACCCACCGCGTTCTCGTGGTCGTGGTTCAATCCGTTCGAGGTCCCCTCCTTCAGCGCCTTCGCCGCGGGCCTGTCGCTGTCGATCTTCATCTTCTGGGGCTGGGACGTCGTGCTCACCATGAACGAGGAGACGAAAGACCCCGCCAGGACTCCCGGTCGCGCCGCGATGGTCACCGTCTTCGTCGTGGTGAGCCTCTACCTGCTGCTCGCGATCGGCCTGATCATGTTCGCGGGAGTCGGCTCGGGCGCCTACGGTCTCGCGAACGAGGACATCTCCGCGAACGTCTTCTTCGCCCTCTCCGACCCGATCCTCGGGCCGCTCGCCTTCCTCGTCTCGCTCGCGGTGCTGTCGAGCTCGGCGGCGTCCCTGCAGTCCACGGCGGTCGGCCCCGCCCGCACGCTGCTGGCCATGGGGCACTACGGAGCGCTGCCGAAGAAGTTCGCGAGGGTGAGCCCGCGCTTCTTCACCCCCGGCTACTCCACGATCGTCTCGGCCGTCGTCGCCTCGGTCTTCTATGCCGTGATGCGCCTGGTGAGCGAGAAAGTCCTCACCGACACGATCCTCTCGCTCGGCATGATGATCTGCTTCTACTACGGCCTCACGGCGTTCGCGTGCGTCTGGTACTTCCGGCGCCAGTGGTTCGACTCGGCCAGGAGCTTCTTCTTCACGTTCCTGTTCCCGCTCGTCGGCGGCGCCATCCTCGCGGTGCTGTTCGTGACGACCCTCATCGACTCGATGGATCCGGCCTACGGCAGCGGATCCAACATCGGCGGCCTCGGGCTCGTCTTCGTGCTCGGTGTCGGCATCATCGTGATCGGCATCGTGGTCATGATCTGGCAGTCCATCCGTCGCCCGGCGTTCTTCCGCGGCGAGACCCTCGGCGTCGACGCGCCGCCGAGCGCTCGCCGCCGCTGACCCTTCCTCCCGCTCCCACAGAAAGAGATTCCCATGAGCACTCAGACAGAGCAGGCGCTGCTCGACAGCATCCCCACCGGCCTCTTCATCGGCGGCGAGTGGGTCGAGGGCAGCACCGGCAAGACCTTCGACGTGCAGGACCCGGCCACCGGTGCAGTCATCCGCACGATCGCCGACGCGACGCCCGAAGACGGCATCCGCGCGCTGGATGCGGCCGTCGCCGCGCAGGACTCGTGGGCGGCCACGGCGCCGCGCACCCGCAGCGAGATCCTGCGCAAGGCATTCGACCTCGTGCAGGAGCACAAGGAGGACCTCGCGCTGCTGATGACCCTCGAGATGGGCAAGCCGCTCGCCGAGGCCCGCGGCGAGGTCGGATACGGCGGCGAGTTCCTCCGGTGGTTCAGCGAGGAGGCGGTGCGCATCAGCGGCCGCTACGGCATCAACCCCGAGGGCACCGGACACATGGTGGTCTCGCAGCGTCCCGTCGGCCCGTCGTTCTTCGTCACGCCGTGGAACTTCCCGTTCGCGATGGCGACGCGCAAGATCGCCCCGGCGCTGGCTGCCGGCTGCACGGTCGTGATCAAGCCCCCGGCACTGACCCCGCTGACCACGATCTTCTTCACCTCACTGCTCGAGAAGGCGGGACTTCCGAAGGGTGTCGTGAACGTCGTGCAGACCTCGAAGTCCTCGGCACTGTCTGCTCCGATCATCGCGGACCCGCGGCTGCGCAAACTCTCGTTCACCGGCTCGACCGAGGTGGGCCGCAAGCTCATCGCCCAGGCCGCCGAGGGCGTGCTGCGTGTGTCGATGGAGCTCGGCGGCAACGCCCCGTTCGTGGTGTTCGACGACGCGGACCTCGACAAGGCCGTCGACGGCGCGCTCGCGGCGAAGTTCCGCAACATCGGTCAGGCCTGCACCGCCGCCAACCGATTCATCGTGCACCGGGACGTCGCCGACGAGTTCGCGCGCAAGGTCACCGAGCGCGTGAACGCGATGAAGATCGGCCGAGGCACGGAAGAGGGCGTCGCGATCGGACCGCTCATCGACGCGGATGCCGTCGCGAAGGCCGGCGAGCTCGTCGACGACGCGGTGAACCGCGGTGCGACGCTGCTGGCCGGCGGCAAGGCCGTCGAGGGCACCGGAACCTTCTACGAGCCCACCGTGCTCACCGACGTGGTCGCCGGATCCGCGATCCTCCGCGAGGAGATCTTCGGGCCGGTGCTCGCGATCGCGACCTTCGAGACCGAGGACGATGCCGTGCGCCTCGCGAACGACACCGAATACGGACTCGTCTCGTACGTGTTCACCGAGAACCTGCAGCGCGGCCAGCGGATGATCGATCGGCTCGAGACCGGCATGATGGGTCTCAACGTGGGTGTGGTGTCGAACGCCGCGGCCCCCTTCGGCGGCGTCAAGCAGTCGGGCGTCGGCCGCGAGGGCGGCCTCGAGGGCATCCACGAGTACCTGTCCACCAAGTACACGCTGATCCCGGTCTCCTGACCGCTCGGCCCAGAGGAGGATGAACACATGACCGACTACACCGTCATCAACCCCGCCACCGGAGAGACGCTGGCGTCCTTCGACACGTTCACGGACGCGCAGATCGAGGAGGCGGTCGCCGCCGCCGACGAGGCGCACCGCGACTGGTCCCGGTCCTCGACCGTCGCCGAGCGCGCCGAGCTGCTGCGCCGCGCGGCCGCTCTGCACCGCGAGCGTCGCGAGGAGCTCGCCGACGTCTTCGTGCGCGAGATGGGCAAGCCCCGTGAGGCCGCGCTCGGAGAGGTCGACTTCGCGGCCGACATCGCCGAGTACTACGCCGACCAGGCCGAGGCCATCATGGCCGACCAGCCGATCGCGATCCTCGGTGACGGCTCGGCCATCGTGCGTCGCTCGTCGCTCGGGCCGCTCATCGGCATCATGCCGTGGAACTTCCCGGCGTACCAGATCGTGCGTTTCGCGGCGCCGAACCTGATCGTGGGCAACACGATCCTGCTCAAGCCCGCGCCGCAGTGTCCCGAGTCGTCGACCGCCATCGAGGCGATCTACCACGACGCCGGATTCCCGAAGGGGGCGTACCAGAACGTCCTCGCGACGAACGACCAGATCGCCGACATGATCGCCGACCCGCGCGTGCAGGGCGTCTCTCTCACGGGGTCGGAGCGTGCCGGTGCCGCCGTCGCCGAGATCGCCGGACGCAACCTGAAGAAGGTCGCGCTGGAGCTCGGCGGCTCCGACCCGTTCATCGTGCTCTCCACCGACGATCTCGACGCCACGGTGCAGGCCGGCGTCGACGCACGTCTCGACAACAACGGCCAGGCGTGCAACGGCGCCAAGCGGTTCATCATCGTCGACGACCTCTACGACTCGTTCGTCGAGAAGTTCACGGCGGCGATGGCGTCGGTGACGGCGACCGATCCGACGCTCGATGACACGGTGCTCGGCCCCGTCTCGTCGGAGGCTGCGGCGGAGAACCTGCAGAAGCAGATCGATCAGGCCGTCGAGCAGGGCGCGACGCTGCTGACCGGCGGCACCAGGGACGGCGCATTCTTCGCGCCGACCGTGCTCGCCGACGTCACGCCAGAGATGAACGTCTACCGCGAGGAGCTCTTCGGCCCCGCGGCGGTCGTGTACCGGGTCGCAGACGAGGACGCGGCCGTCGCCCTGGCGAACGACACGACCTTCGGCCTCGGATCGTACGTCTTCACGACGGATGCCGAGCAGGCTGAGCGCGTCGCCGACAGCATCGAGGCGGGCATGGTCTACGTGAACCTCGTGCTCGCCGACAGCCCCGAGCTGCCCTTCGGCGGCATCAAGCGCAGCGGCACCTCGCGGGAGCTGGGCCACCTCGCCGCCGACGAGTTCGTCAACAAGAAGCTCATCCGCATCGGCTGAGCGCCGGCCCTTCGTCTCGCCGCGCGGTTCCTGAGCGCCCTTCGTCTCGCTGCGCTCGCTCAGGAACCGGAGCGCGGCGACGGCCTTTCCCGCCCCCTGAGCGCCCTTCGTCTCGCTTCGCTCGCTCAGGAACCGGAGCGCAGCGACGGCCTTTCCCGCCCCCTGAGCGAGGAGCGCAGCGACGACCTTTCCCGCTTCCTAAGCGAGGAGCGCAGCGACGAGACGAAGGGCGGGTTGCCCTTCGTCTCGCTTCGCTCGCTCAGGGTGCGGGGTGTGGCGCAGCGACGGCCTTTCCCGCTTCCTGAGCGAGGAGCGCAGCGACGAGACGAAGGGCGCGGCGCCCTTCGTCTCGCTTCGCTCGCTCAGGGGGCGAGGCGACTGCCTTTCCCGCTTCCTGAGCGAGGAGCGCAGCGACGAGACGAAGGGCGGCGTGTGAGGTCGTGTCGAGCTTCGACGGGTGCCGGAACCTGGTCACCCGCGCGGGCGTAGGTTGGAATCATGGCAACCGTCGCAACGAACATCGTCAAGACCCTCCGCGCCAACGGGATCGACCGTGTCTACGGCCTTCCGGGTGATTCCCTCAACGGGTTCACCGACGCCCTCCGTAAGGACGGCGGGATCCGATGGGTGCACGTCCGCCACGAGGAGTCCGCGGCGTTCGCGGCGGCGGCGGATGCGTCGCTCACCGGCGACCTCGCGGTGGTGGCAGGCTCCTGCGGGCCGGGCAACCTGCACCTGATCAACGGTCTCTTCGACGCCAACCGCTCGCGGGTCCCGGTGCTGGCGATCGCGGCCCACATCCCGACGTCCGAGATCGGCACCGGGTACTTCCAGGAGACGCACCCGCAGGAGCTCTTCCGCGAGTGCAGCGTCTACGTCGAGTACGTCGCCGATCCGTCGCAGATGCCGCGACTGCTCGAGATCGCGATGCGCGCAGCGATCGAGCAGCGAGGGGTCGCGGTGCTGGTGATCCCCGGCGATGTCGCCCTCTCCGAGATCGCCGATGACCGTGCGGTCGTCATCGAGCGCACGCATCCGGTCGTCGTGCCCCGCGCCGACGAGCTCGAGCGAGCGGCGACTCTGCTGAACGCGTCGAAGAAGACCACGATCCTCGCGGGTGCCGGCGTCGAGGGCGCGCACGACGAGGTCGTCGCGTTGGCCGACCGCCTGGGCGCGCCGATCGTGCACGCGCTCCGCGGCAAGGAGTTCATCGAGTACGACAATCCCTTCGATGTCGGGATGACGGGACTGCTCGGTTTCGCCTCCGGCTATCGCGCGATGGAGGCCGCCGACACGCTGCTGGTGCTGGGCAGCGACTTCCCTTACGAGCAGTTCTACCCCGAGCACGCCACGACGATCCAGGTCGACATCCGCGGATCGCAGCTGGGCAAGCGGCATCCGCTCGATCTCGGCCTGGTCGGCGACGTCGGCGCGACCGTCTCGGCGCTGCTGCCTCGACTCGCCGAGAAGAGCGATCGCGGCCATCTCGACGACGCGACGGCGCACTACCGCAAGACCAGGGCGAAGCTCGACGACCTCGCCACGCCGACGAAGGCGGGGCGCCCGATCCACCCGCAGTACCTCGCGCGACTGCTCGACGAGCAGGCCGCGGATGACGCGATCTTCACGGCCGATGTCGGCTCGCCCACCGTGTGGGCCGCGCGCTACCTGTCGATGACCGAGAACCGTCGACTGATCGGATCGTTCACGCACGGCTCGATGGCGAACGCGTTGCTGCACGGGATCGGCGCCCAGGTGTCCCATCCCGACCGTCAGGTGGTCGCTCTCGCCGGCGACGGCGGACTGGCGATGATGCTGGGCGAGCTGCTCACCCTCACGCAGAACCGACTGCCGGTGAAGACGATCGTGGTCAACAACTCGTCGCTGAACTTCGTCGAGCTCGAGATGAAGGCGGCCGGGTTCGTGACCTACGGCACCGATCTCACCAACCCGAGCTTCGCGGCGATCGCCGAGGCCATGGGCATCTTCGCGCGTCGCGTCGAGAACAGCGAGGACCTGCCCGAGGCCGTGCGCGAGGTGCTCGCCCACGACGGCCCCGCACTGCTCGACGTCGTGACCGAGCGGCAGGAGCTGTCCATGCCGCCGGCGATCGAGGCCGAGCAGGTCAAGGGATTCGCCCTGTACGCCATCCGCACGGTCATGTCCGGCCGGGGCGACGAGCTGCTCGACCTCGCCAGGGCGAACTGGCGGCAGCTCCTCTGAGCTCGGCCGGCCCGCGTCGGCCGGGAGGAGCACCGGCCCGCGTGTGAGTCAGCTGTCGAGCAGGCCCCGCACCTCTTCGGCCTCGGCGTGGCGTCCGAGCGTCTCCAGTGCGGTGCCCAGCTCCAGAGCGGAGACCTCGCGCAGTGCGGGCTCGCCGGCGGCGTGCTCGATCGCGCTGCGATAGATCGGCACGGCGTCGCCGGGGCGCTCGTTCGCCGCGAGCAGACGGGCGGCGAACAGTTCGGATCCGCCCGCCGAGCCGAGGTCCCCGACCGCGGCGAACCCGTCCGCCGCGGTGAGCGCTGCGGCGACGGCCTCGTCCGTGCGCCCGAACTGCGCGAGCACGCGACCGCGGGAGTCGGTGACATCGGCGAGCAGCCATCCCGCGTCATGCTCCCGGGCGAGGGCGGCGACCTCGTCGAGCAGCGAGAAGGCCCGCTCGTCCTGACGGGCTCCGTACGCCTGGCCGAGGTTGTGCAGCACGTCGGCGAGGGTGCCGACCGCCTCGGGGGCCTGCCGTGCGAGTGCGGATGCCGTTTCGAGCGCCTCGATCGCCTCGTCGTGCTCGTCGAAGCGCGCGAGGATCTTCGCGCGCTCGGTCAGCGCCACGGCCTGCTCGGCGTGCTCGTCGTCTTGGCCGAAGAGCTCGGCGGCGTAGCCGAAGGCGCCGACGGCCTGTCCGTACTCTCCCGATGCCGCCAGCGCACGGGCGAGCAGGGACGCCGTCATCGCACGTGACGCGGCCGGCACCTCGGTCTGCTCCTCGCGCTCCAGCACCTGGGCGAACAGCTCCGCGGCGACTGCGGCATCACCGGCCGAGAGCATGGCGCGTGCGAGGCGGAAGTCGGCGCCGGCCTGATCGCCGCCCTCCTGCGCGACGAGCCGCGAGGTCACGCGGTAGCGGGAGACCGCCTTCTCGGCGTCCCCCGCGTCTTCCCACAGTGCGCCGGCGAGCAGATGCGCAGCGGCCAGCGCCGTGGTCGCGCCGAGCCCGGCGAGCAGACGGCACGCCTCATCGGCATCCGCCGCGCCCTCGACGAACGCGTCGCTGCCGCCGCGCACCCTGGCCCGTGTCTGCAGCGCCTGCGCCCGATGGCCGATGCTGAGGTCGTCTTGTGCGAGGAAGCGGTCGAGCACGGCCGACGCGTTCTCGATGTCACCCGCGTGCAGCATCGCCGCGACGGCCACCAGCGTCGTGGTGTTCGCCAGCCGCACGTCGCCGGCCTCGACGAACGCCCTCGCGGCGATCTCCGCCATGTCCAGAGCCGCCGCGGGCTCCTCGGACTGCAGGTGCAGCGAGGCCCGGCTGATGGCGAGGTCGCCGCGCGACCACGCGGGCAGAGACGCCGCCTGGGCGAGTGCGTCTTCGAGGGCGGCTGCGGCGTCGGGCGTGGTCGCGCCGAACGTGGCGAGTCCGAGCCGCTGTTCGAGGTCGGCCTGATCGTCGAGTCCGGTCGCCCGCAGAGCGTCGATGCGCGCCGGGAGCAGGCCGGCCGCCTCGGCGTCGCGGTCCAGGGCGATGAGGATGCCGATCTGCATCGACAGGAGCTGCGCGATCTTCGCCGGATCCTCGACGCCCATCGCGTGCGGGAGGGCTCGGAGCGTCTCGTGCTCGGCGCCGAACTGGGCGAGCTGCATGGCGCGGTCGAACCAGGCATCCGGATCCGCCGGAGCGGCGGCGTCGGGAGCGGTGGAGAAGACATCGGAGCGGATCGGCACGTCGTAGTGCTCGCTCGACAGGGCGCGCGTCCTGGCGAGGCTGCGCGCGTGGCCGTCGGTTCCGTCACGCCGGTCGAACTCCGCGCCGAGGCGTTCCGCCGCCGCCCACGATGCCGCGGCGAGGTCGTCGGCATGCCAGGCGCCTTCGTGGGCGCCGAAGAACTCGACGAGCGCGGGGGAGTCCGCACCCCGCACCGGGGTGTCGCCGTGTCCGGCCGCGGTCACCCGATCGAGCGCGAAGGCGAAGGCCCCCAGCGCCACGACGTGCGCGTCGACGTTGAGGCCGTCGTGGCCCAGCCACGAGATATGACGCTCGACCTGGGCGAGCGCGCGAGCCTCGTTGCCGGTGAGCGCCGAGAACACGATGTTGTTGGCCACGATGCGCAGGTTGTCGGGGTTGTCCTTGGCGAGGCGGTAGCTGCGCAGATGGGCGCTCCTCGCCTCGTCCAGCTGCCCGGCGCGCAGATACGGCACGAGTACGCGGGAGAGCGCGTGCTCGGGTTCCTCACCGCAGGAGAATCCACCCTCCAGCATCTCCTCGACCAGACGGATGGCCTGGTCCTCACGGCCCGTCTCGGCGAAGAATCCGGCGAACTGGCTGCGTCCGCAGGCGTCGCAATGGCTGTGGTCATCGCGGGGTGTGGCCTCCAGCTGCACGCGCAGCGCCTCGGCGTCGTCGATGCGGCCGGCCTCCCAGGCGTCCTCGAAACGCGCCGTCAGCACGCCGCTGAGCCCGAGTCCGCCCGCCCGGTAGTGCGCCTCCATGTCGTCCAGCACGGCCGCGATCTGCTCGGCGGAGAACGCCGGCGACGAGCGCAGCGACGAGGCCATCCACTTGAACTGCCACATCAGGTCGGCGCCGCCGTATTCGAGGTCGGCGGGGAAGCGCTGCGGGTCCGCGTCGTGCCGGGCCAGGCACCAGGCGAACGAGTTCAGCATCACATCCGTCGCGCCGTTCATGTTGGCCGACGCGGTCTGCCGCATCCGCGCCTGGTACTCGAGTCGTTCGTCGCCGATCTCGATGGCGAGCGCCACCGCTTCGGCGACGAGGGCCTGCTCGGCCGGGCCCCAGGGGGTGCGGTCGATCTCCTCGACGAGCTGCGTGAAGCGCGTGCGCGAGCGTTTCATGGTGAGTCCTTCGGGCTGTGGTGGGCGGGTCAGAACGCGTCGTCGAACGGCAGCGAGTCCTCTTCGAGGCCGGCCGAGAGGGCGACCAGGTCGGTGAGGGCTGTCGTCATGAGGGCGCGGTCGGAGTCGGAGAGCGGATGGTGTCCGGACAGCAGGGCCTGGATGTAGAGCAGCTGCACGGTACGGGCGAACACCGCGTCGTCGGCGACGCGCACCAGGGCCCGCACCACGCGGTTCGACCAGTTCAGACACAGGCGGGCGCGGAGATCCTCGGGCCCGCTCGTCGCGGCGGTCGCGTCGATGCGATCGAGCACCCCGCCCCACAGCGATCCGGTGATCCCTCGCGTGCGACCGCGATCGATGCGGCGCAGCACCTCGGGGTCGGCGACGTAGAGCGCGGCGAGCTCGGGCTGGTCGACGGAGCGCACCGTGACCGAGCAGTCCGAGGCGCTCAGCACGGCGCTCGCCCTCGCCTCGAGGGCGAGCGCGGCGTCGCGGTCGTCCAGGGGAGGGGGATCGAGGCGGTCGAGTTCCCCGGTCACATCGACGACCTCGACGGTGACCTGGGGATAGAGGTCGGGCAGCATGCCCACGATGTCGGAGTCGTAGAGGTAGCCGCCGTTGACCAGGACCTCGGATGCCGGTGAGATGCCCGCCACCTGACGGAACTCGTCGACCGACGGGGCGACGCGCACGTGCGGGTACCGCTCGACCAGATCGCCGATGCGCATCGTGCCGTGCGTGGTCTCGAGGGTCAGCCACCGGGTGATGAACCGCGCGAGCTCCTCGTCGTGGCGGACGAGCGACTTCAGCCCCACCTCGTGGATCGCCACGAACTGCGCGAGCCGGTGGGGTTCGCGCAGCCCGAGCTCGAGGACCCAGCGACGGATGCCCGCGCCGAGGTGCTCACGCACCCGCTCGAGGGCCGCGTCGTCGACGAGGGACTCGCGACTCGCGGTCGGCGACAGGCCGGTGGAGTCGATGACCGCGCGGACGAAGAACGCCCATTCCGGCAGCACGTCGTCGACGCGCTCGCCGAGCAGCATCCGACCCAGATACGTGCGCGTCGCCTGGCGTGCGCCCGGAGGCGGGGCGAACGGCAGCACGTAGGCGAGTCCGCGCGTGCCGGTCGCCGGCTCATGCAGCTCGATCGCGTCGAAGGGGGCGGCGCCGAGGAGGTCGCGCCCGTACCGCACGGCCTGCTCGATGTCGTCCGCGGCATCGAGGAACGGCGCGGGGCGGGTGATGTCGATGTCGCCGGTCGGTGAGTCCACCGTCACCCGCACGGGCAGGAACTCGGCGAACGCCGTCGCCAGCTCGCGCACCGCGGCGGGGCGCAGCAGGTCGTCGGCGTCGAACCGCGCCGAGAGGTGCACGCTGGTGCCGATGGGCAGATCGTCGTCGATCTCGACGACGCGGAAGGTGCCGTCCGCGTTGCCGGTCCATTCGACCGCCGAGCCTCCGCGTGCGCTGCGCGAGCGGATCACGATGGTGTCGGCGACCATGAAGCAGCTGAGCAGCCCGATGCCGAACTGGCCGAGGTAGTCGCTGCGCGGGAGGTCGAAGATGTCGCGTTTCGAGCTGCGCCCCACGGTGGCCAGCAGATCCGCGACCTCGTCGATGGTGAGACCGATCCCGTCGTCCCGCAGCACGAACTCGCCGGAGGCGTCGGTGAGCGGGGTGATCCGGATGTGACCGCCCGCACCGTCGACCTCTCGGCGCGCCGTGACGGCATCCCGCGCGTTCTGCAGGAGCTCGCGCAGATAGACGCGTGGGCTCGAGTAGATGTGCCGGCTCAGAAGGTCGACGACCCCGCGCAGGTCCACCTGGAACTGCTGCACGTCAGCACTCACCGCATCGCCTCCTGTCGCGTCCGCTCGCCGAGCCTAACAACAACGGCACGTCGGGGTCCGGTTCGGTCGCGGCCGAAGGATGCCGTATGCTTGACGAGCAGTTGTTGTCTGCATTCTTTCGCCGTGCCCGGTCCTCCGGTCAGGTCAAGGATGGCAGGATGAAGATGACACCCCGAGACCATCCGGTCTCTAGGGCGGTAGCTCAATTGGCAGAGCAGCGGTCTCCAAAACCGCAGGTTGCAGGTTCGATTCCTGTCCGCCCTGCGCGTCAGCACACGCTGACACACGAAAGGTACATTCAGGATGGATCAGGACGAACCGCGCGGCGAGGTCGTCGCGTCCGGCGCCACCCGCGAGAAGAAGCGTGGACTCGTGGGCTTCTTCGCGGGCATCGCCCTGTTCTTCCGTCAGGTCATCGCCGAACTGCGCAAGGTCGTCACCCCGACCCGCAAGGAACTGGTCAAGTTCACCGCAGTGGTGCTCGTCTTCGTCTTGATCGTCATGGGCATCGTCTACGGACTCGACACCCTGTTCGCCTGGGTGACGCACGTGGTGTTCGGGGTTCCGGGCGCCTGACGCCCTCGCGGCCCTGGCCGCAGTGATTGGAAAGAAACAACGTGGCTGAACGATATTCCGACGACGCCGACTGGGCGACCGCTGCCGAGCAGTCCAGCGAGGAGGACGAGGCCCAGGAGGGCAACGTCCTCGCCGCTGAGGAGAACTCGGTCACCCCGGCCGAGCACGTCGCACTGCACGTCGAGGACGTCGACGCCGAGCCCGAGACGCAGGACGACACCGATATCGAAATCGACGACCCGGAGGCTGACGCCATCGTGAACGACGCTCTCAATCTCGACGAGGCGGCAGAGGCTGAGGCCGCCGCCGAGGTCCTGAACGAATCCGTGGCGGACGAGACCGCCGAGCACGAGGCCGCCGAGGCCGACGAGGTCACCCCCTACGACGGTCCCGACGTGAACGGCGAGGACGACCGTCCCCAGGCCGACACGGACGAGGATGACGACGACGCCGAGGGCGAGGGTGACGACGCCGAGGAGGACCCGTACGAGGCGTTCCGTCTCGACCTGCGGATGCTGCCGGGCAAGTGGTACGTCATCCACTCGTACGCCGGATTCGAGCGCAAGGTCAAGGCGAACATCGAGCAGCGCAAGTCGACGCTCGAGGTCGAGGACGAGATCTACCAGATCGAGGTCCCGATGGAGGACGTCGTCGAGATCAAGAACGGCCAGCGCAAGATGGTCACCCGCGTGCGCATCCCGGGCTACGTGCTCGTGCGCATGGAGCTCACGGAAGACACCTGGTCCGTCGTCCGTCACACGCCTGGCGTCACCGGCTTCGTGGGCAACGCCCACAACCCGACTCCGCTGCGCTTCGAAGAGGCCTTCAACATGCTGAAGTCTCTCGTCGAGGTCAAGGACGTCCCGACCGCCAAGAACATCGCGTCGAAGGGCGGCGTCGCCGTCGCTCGTCCGCTGCCCGCCGAGGTCGATTTCGAGGTCGGCGAGACCATCACGATCAAGGAGGGCTCGTTCGCGGGTCTGCCCGGTTCGATCAGCGAGATCAAGCCCGAGAGCGGAAAGCTCACCGTGCTCGTGTCGCTCTTCGAGCGTGAGACCCCGGTCGAGCTGTCGTTCGACCAGGTCACGAAGATGATCTGACACACGTCGCACGAGAACGGCCGTCCCGCTTCGGGGCGGCCGTTCTCGCATCCGGGGTCAGTTCTGCATCCGTGATTCCGGGGCGGGGTCAGTTCCGCATCCGGGATTCTGTGCGGGGTCAGTTCTGCATCCGGAACGGGCTGTTCCGCTGCGTTATCGACCCCGCTCGGCATCCGGCACGTCGGCGAGGCGGCGTCCCGCGGACAGAGTCCATCCGGGGTCACTTCTGCATCCGTGATTCGGGCGGGGTCACCTAAGCATCCGTGATTCGGTGCGGGGTCACTTCCGCATCCCGAACCGGCCGTTCCGCTGCGTTATCGACCCCGCTAGGCATCCGGCACATCGATGAGGCGGCGTCCCGCGGGCAGAATCCGTGCGGGGTCAGTTCTGCATCCGTGATTCGGACGGGGTCAGTTCTGCATCCGGAACGGGCTGTTCCGCTGCGTTATCGACCCCGCTAGGCATCCGGCACGTCGATGAGGCGGCGTCCCGCGGGCAGAATCTGTGCGGGGCCAGTTCTGCATCCGTGATTCCGTGCGGGGTCACTTCCGCATCCCGAACCGGCCGTTCCGCTGCGTTATCGACCCCGCTAGGCATCCGGCACATCGATGAGGCGGCATCCCGCGGGCAGAACCCGCGCGGGGGCACTTCCGCATCCGTGATTCTGTGCGGGGTCACTTCCGCATCCCGAACCGGCTGTTCCGCTGCGGTATCGACCCCGCCCGGCGTCCCGTGCCTCCGGACGGCGTGCGTCGTCGGCATGCCCCGGGATCGGGTAGACTTACGTGGTTTGTGTGCCGCTTCGGCGTGCGCGCGAACCCCACCGCTGTCCGGAACCGCCGGATCGCGGGAGAAACGGATGCCGAGGCATCCGATTCGATGAAAGGAAAGAGAATGGCACCGAAGAAGAAGGTGACCGGCCTGATCAAGCTTCAGATCAAGGCCGGCGCTGCCAACCCGGCGCCGCCGATCGGCCCCGCGCTCGGTCAGCATGGCGTCAACATCATGGAGTTCTGCAAGGCGTACAACGCCGCGACCGAGTCGCAGCGCGGCAACGTCATCCCCGTCGAGATCACCGTCTACGAGGACCGCAGCTTCACGTTCATCCTGAAGACCCCGCCGGCGGCGGAGCTCATCAAGAAGGCCGCGGGCGTCCCCAAGGGCTCCGCGACCCCGCACACCGTCAAGGTCGCGAAGATCACCAAGGAGCAGGTCCGCGAGATCGCCGAGACCAAGCAGGCCGATCTGAACGCGAACGACATCGAGGCTGCCTCGAAGATCATCGCCGGCACCGCCCGTTCCATGGGCATCACGGTCGAGGGCTGAGGAGAATAATCATGGCTACCAAGTCCAAGGCTTACAAGGCTGCCGCCGAGAAGATCGAGGCAGACCGTTTCTACACCCCCTCCGAGGCCGTCGCTCTGGCCAAGGAGACCGGCTCGTCGAAGTTCGACTCGACCGTCGAGGTCGCGCTGAAGCTCTCGGTCGACCCCCGCAAGGCGGACCAGATGGTGCGTGGCACCGTCATCCTGCCGCACGGAACCGGTAAGACCGCCCGCGTCATCGTCTTCGCCACCGGCCCCGCGGCCGAGGCAGCGATCGCCGCAGGTGCCGATGAGGTCGGCGGCGCCGAGCTCATCGAGAAGGTCGCCGGCGGATGGACCGCGTTCGACGCGGCCGTCTCCACCCCTGAGCTCATGGGCCAGGTCGGTCGTCTCGGAAAGGTGCTGGGCCCGCGCGGTCTGATGCCGAACCCGAAGACCGGCACCGTGACCCCCAACGCTGCCAAGGCAGTCGAGGAGATCAAGGGCGGAAAGATCGAGTTCCGCGTCGACAAGCATGCCAACGTGCACTTCGTCGTCGGCAAGTCCTCGTTCACCGCCGAGCAGCTCGACGAGAACATCGGCGCAGCGCTCGAGGAGATCGTGCGTCTGAAGCCGTCGAGCTCGAAGGGCCGCTACATCCAGAAGGGCGCCGTGTCGACCACGTTCGGCCCCGGCATCCCGCTGGACGTCAACGCCATCTGAGTGTGACATCGGAAAGGCCCCCGCCGCGTGCGGGGGCCTTTTCGCATTCTCCCGGCGCGACATCCGACGACATCCGATGCGCGATGCGACCCGGATGCCGCGTACTGTGGGGGAGTTCCGCGCCACAGCACCGCGCCTCATCGCACCCCAGGAGGGTACCCATGTCCCGTCGCCTCATCGCCGTCACTGCACTGGTCGTCGCCGCCACCGCACTCACCGCATGCAGCGGCACAGCCTCCCCCGAGAGCACCTCGACATCAGGGGGAGCGGGGTCCGACCTCGGCCTCATCACCGACGGCACCCTCACGGTCGCGACCGAGGGCACGTACCGCCCCTTCAGCTTCCACGACGACGGCGGCACCGGAGACCTCACCGGCTTCGACGTCGAGATCATCCAGGCCGTGGCCGACAAGCTGGGACTCGAAGTCGAGTTCCAGGAGACCCAGTGGGACGCGATCTTCGCGGGCCTCGATGCGGGGCGCTTCGACGTCATCGCGAACCAGGTCACCATCAACGACGACCGCACGGCGAAGTATCTCTTCAGCACTCCCTACACCGTGTCGCCCGGAGTCATCGTCGTCGCGGAGGACGATGACTCGATCTCCTCGTTCGACGACCTCGAGGGCAAGACCACCGCGCAGTCGCTCACCAGCAACTGGAAAGACCTGGCCACCGAGTCCGGTGCCACGGTCGAGGGTGTCGAAGGCTGGGCGCAGGCCGTCGAGCTGCTGCGCCAGGGTCGCGTCGACGCGACCATCAACGACAAGCTCACCTTCCTCGACTACGAGAAGACCACCAGCGACTCGGGTCTGAAGATCGCCGCCGAGACCGACGAGGCCGGCGAGCAGGCGTTCGTGTTCACCAAGGACAAGACCGCGCTCGTCGACGCGATCGACACCGCTCTCGACGAGCTGCGTGCCGACGGAACCCTGGCCGAGATCAGCGACAAGTACTTCGGCGAAGACGTCACCCAGTAACCCATGGACAACCCCTGGCAGCTGTTCCTCGACTCGCTCGGGCCCATCGCCCTCGCGGGTGTGACGGTCACGGTTCCGCTCGCGCTGGTCTCCTTCGCGCTCGGCCTCGTGATCGCGGTCGGCATCGCGCTGATGAGGATCTCGGTGAACCCGGTGCTCTCGGGCATCGCGAGGTTCTACATCTCGGTCATCCGCGGGACGCCGATGATCGTTCAGCTGTTCGTGATCTTCTACGGCCTCGGGTCCATCGGTCTGAAGATCGACCCGTGGCCGAGCGCGATCATCGCTCTGTCGCTCAACGTGGGCGGCTACGGGGCGGAGGTCGTCCGCGCGGCGATCCTCTCGGTCCCCAAGGGGCAGTGGGAAGCCGCGTACACGGTGGGCATGAACCGCACGCGCACGCTGACCCGCGTCATCCTGCCGCAGGCCGCTCGGGTATCGGTGCCGCCGCTGTCGAACACGTTCATCTCGCTGGTCAAGGACACCTCGCTGGCATCTCTGATCCTGGTGACCGAGCTGTTCAAGGTGGCCCAGCAGATCGCCTCGGCGACCCTGGAGTTCATGGTGCTGTACCTCGCCGCGGCGCTGGTGTACTGGGTGCTCTGCCTGATCCTCTCGTTCGGGCAGAGCGCACTGGAGAGGAGACTCGACCGCAATGTCGCTCACTGACCCTCCGCACTCCCCGGATCCGACGCCCGACGATGTGTCCTCCCCGGCGCCGGGGCCGACGGCCGACGCGCTGCTGACGGCTCGAGAGCTGCGCAAGAGCTTCGGCGACAACGAGGTGCTCCGCGGCATCGACCTGACCCTGCACCGCGGCGAGGTCGTGGTGCTGATCGGCCCCAGCGGGTCGGGCAAGACGACCGTGCTGCGTGCGCTGAACGGGCTCGAGACTCCGGACTCCGGCACCATCGTGGTCGCGGGCGGCCCCGACATCGACTTCGCCCCGGCAGCCGCCGTCGCACCGCGAGTGCGGGCACGCAGGCGACTCGCGCTGCGCGACCGGTCGGCGATGGTCTTCCAGCACCACAACCTGTTCCCGCATCTGACGGTGCTCGAGAACGTCATCGAGGGTCCGTGGCGGGTGCAGCGTCGGCCGAAGGCCGAGGCGGTCGCCGACGCGCGTGCACTGCTCGCGAGGGTGGGGCTCGCCGACAAGGAGGATGCGCACCCGCATCAGCTCTCGGGCGGGCAGCAGCAACGTGTCGGTATCGTGCGGGCGCTCGCCCTGCGGCCCGACCTGCTCCTCTTCGATGAGCCCACCAGCGCCCTCGACCCGGAGCTCGTCGGTGAGGTGCTGCTGGTGATCAAGGAGCTCGCCGACGAGGGGTGGAGCATGGTGGTCGTGACCCATGAGCTGAGCTTCGCGCGTGAGGCCGCCGACCGCGTCCTCTTCATGGATGCCGGGGCCGTGGTCGAGTCGGGAACTCCGGCCGAGATCTTCGGCGCACCGCAGCACGAGCGCACCCAGCGCTTCCTCGCGCGCATCCTGCGTCCCCTCGACGGCGCGTGAGGGCGAGGCCGTCGATCAGGCGGCGATGACGGGCAGCACGAGGCTGATCGCGAGTGCGATCATGACGACGGCGATCAGCGCGTCGAGCACCCGCCACGACCGCTCGGTGCGCAGCCATCGGCCGAGATAGCGCGCACCGAAGCCGAGGGCGGTGAACCACAGCACGCTCGCTGCGATCGCCCCTGCGGCGAACAGCCACCGCTGCTCGCCGTGCGTCGCCGCGATGGATCCGAGCATCAGCACCGTGTCGAGATAGACGTGCGGGTTGAGCCAGGTGAGTGCGAGCACGGTGAGGACGACGGATGCGAGTCCTGCGCGCCCGCCGGTGCCGGCATCCGCGGTCCGAGGGCGTGCGCCACCCTCGACCGTGTCGACGCGCAGCTGCCCGCCGCCCCGCCATGCACGGCGCGCGGCGAGCAGGCCGTAGGCCAGCAGGAACAGCGCACCGGCCCATCGGGCGGCGACGATGAGCCAGGGCGCCGACGAGATGAGGAAGCCGAGCCCGGCGACCCCGGCGGCGATCAGCAGGGCGTCGGAGAGCGCGCAGATGACGACCACGGCCGCGACGTGCTCGCCTCGCATGCCCTGTCGCAGCACGAAGACGTTCTGGGCGCCGATGGCGATGATCAGGGACAGGCCGAGGCCGAGACCCGAGAGGACGGAGAGCATGCCTCAAAGGTAAGGACCGCTGCACATGAGCACCAGCGAGGATTCCTACCGAACCATTAGCATCGCTGATGTGAAGATCGATCCCGAACTCGCCGCCACCGTGGCCGCCGTCGCCGACGAGGGCACGCTCGATGCGGCATCCCGCGTGCTGCGGATCACCCCGTCTGCGGTGAGTCAGCGCCTCAAGGCCCTCGAAGAGCAGCTGGGCAGAGTGCTGCTGGTGCGCACCAAGCCCGCCCGCCTCACCGAGGCGGGCGAGGCGGTGGTCCGGCTCGCCCGTCAGATGGCACTTCTCGAGCACGATGCGCTCGCCGGTCTCGGGCTGCAGAGCGAGGATGCGCCCCGCGCGCGCATCCCACTCGCCGTGAACGCCGATTCGCTGGCGACCTGGTTCCTGCCGCCGCTCGCTCGGCTCTCGGCCGTGCACGATCTCGACTTCGACCTGCACCGCGACGATCAGAACTTCACGGCGCGTCTGCTCGAGTCGGGCGCGGTGATGGCCGCTGTCACGAGCGAGGCGACCCCGGTCGCCGGCTGCTCGGTCTCGCCCCTGGGGGTGCTCGAGTATCACGCGATGGCGGAGCCCGCGTTCGTGCGGCGCTGGTTCCCCGACGGGGTGGCCGCGCAGGCTCTCGCGGCGGCCCCGTTCGTCGACTTCGATCGCCGCGACGCGCTGCAGCACGAGTGGCTCGCGGCGCAGGGGGTCGAGCAGCAGGGGGTGCCGCGGCACTATGTGCCCGCATCGCACGACTACGCGCTCGCCGTGCGGCTGGGGCTCGGCTGGGGAATGGTCCCGGTGCTGCAGCAGGGTGACGGCCTCGTTCCCCTCGGCGGCCCCCCGCTGCGGGTCGCGCTGTTCTGGCAGCAGTGGAATCTGCGCTCCTCCCTGCTCGACACGATCGCCGCCGACATCGCCGCGGAGGCGCGGCGCGTGCTGTCGCGCTGAGATCCGATCCGAAGACGACGACGCGCAACCATCCGACCGGTTACTAAGACGTGTAGACGTTTTAATCTCAAAATGGGCACAAGTCGTACAGCTATGCGACTTCAGGGGTTGCTTTCCTGCATTCTGTGGACAAAACTGTCCAGTACCGAACCGCGGATGCGCCCACAGTGGGCATCCCCAGAGCATCCGCGGTTCTCGGTTCCTGAGGGGGAGATACATGGTTCAGAAGGACACGACACGGAAAGTGCGGGCCGTTCTGGCCGGCGGGTTGGTGCTCGGCGTGGGAATCGGGGTGACACTCGCCGCGTGGAACGATTCGGAGTTCGCGTCGGGGACGTTCACCGCCGGATCCTTCAATCTCGAGGGCTCGACGACGAGCGCCACGACTGCGTATGCCAGTCACAACGTGGACAACGGCGACACCGCGGCCTCGCTGGTGTTCCAGCTCCCAGCCGTCGCCTCGTCGATGGCGCCGGGTGACGTGGTCTACGCTCCGTTCTGGGTGCGTCTCGACAGCACGACGACGAACAGCGCGACACTCCTGCCCACGGGGGTCACCGCCGGGGCGGGCGGCAACACCGCGAACCTCGCCTACACCGTGACGGCCATCGCGCCGGGTGCGACCTGCGGGGCGGCGGCGACGGGAACGCTCGTCGCGTCGGGTGCCACTCTCGCCGCACAGACCGGCGCCACCTCGGTGCCGCTGACCAAGGGGTCGGCGGCAGGCACCGCGGGCACTCCGGTGCAGCTGTGCTTCGCCGTCACGGCCGGATCCGGCCTCACCCAGGGCGCCGCGGCGACCGCGACATGGAAGTTCACGGCGACCTCGACCGCCAACTGATCATGGCCGTCACCCGCAGATCCATGCGGGAGGGAAGGCTATCGCGGTCCCGTCGGATCCGGGCCGTCCTCGCGGGCGGGCTGGTGTTCGGCGTCGGCGCGACGATGACCCTCGCGGCATGGAACGACTCCGAATACAGCAGTGCCACCTTCACTGCAGGACGCTTCGACATCGTCGGCGCCGTGGACGGCGCGGCGTTCAGCAGTCATCCGACGAGTACTCCGATCGGTTCAACGGCCGCACTGACCTTCAGCGCCCCCTTCGGCGCGATGGTCCCGGGCACCACGGTCTACGCGCTGTTCAGCGTGAAGACCGCCAATCCGTCGGTGACGGGCTCGCTGCAGCTGAGTGTGGCATCGACGGCGGGCACGGGGCTCGGTCCCTACCTGCGCTATGGGGTGCGCACCATCACGGGAACCACGTGCAATGCCACGACGTATCCGGCCGGCACCGCGGTGGTCGCCGACAACTCGACGATGTCCACCGCGGGCACCGGAACCCAGACGGTCGCCGCCAACGGCGGATCGACGGTCAACTACTGCATCGCGGTGACCCTCCCCTCCGGCGCCGACAACGGAGCGCAGGGGCTCACGGCGATCCAGACCTGGCAGATCCTCGGGACGGCGTCCTGACCGGGCGCCGCAGAAGCGGAGGGATGGCATGAGCGCACCGGCGACGAGACGAGGCCTCCGCGAGCAGGGAGCGGAGCGTTTCGCTGTGCCCGATGCGGCCGGGAGCGAGGCACGGGGTCGGGGTGCGATGTCCCGGGCCGGGCGTCTCGTCGTCGACGTGCTGCTGTGGGCGGCCGCGATCGCCGGGACGATCTGCATGGTGCTCGTGGTCCTCGCACTCACCGCGCAGATCACGCTGATCATGTTCCGCACCGGGTCGATGTCGCCGACCATCCCCGCAGGTTCTGTGGCCGTCGTGCAGCAGGTCCCGGCAGCCGAGATCGCCGTAGGTGACATCGTGACGGTCGATCGCCCCGGTGACCTGCCCGTCACCCACCGGGTCACATCCGTCGCCCCGGGCGGGAGCGGTGAGCAGCGTGTCCTCACGATGCGCGGTGACGCGAACGCGGCCGACGACCCCTACCCCTACACCGTGGAGTCGGTGCGCGTGGTGCTGTTCTCCGTTCCGGGAATCGCCACCGTGATCGTGGCACTCGGCGATCCGGTGGTGCTCGGAGGGCTCACGATCGCGGCGACCGCGCTCGTGGTGTGGGCGTTCTGGCCGCGCCGTGCACGAGGCGCCCCGGGGGCCGACTCATGATCAGCAGGGCGGGAGTCAAGGCTGCCGTCATCGCGAGCGCGGTCGCCGCCGGCGTGGTGCTCGGAGCGCCGACCTCCGCGTGGGCCGTGCCCTCGACCCAGATCGTGCAGGGGGAGGTGCTCACGCTCGTGTCGGTCGCCGACTGGGACGCCGCATCGAGTCTGCGCCCCGGACAGCCCCTCCGGTGGGATGTCACCGTCAGCGCGGACGCCCCGGAGCCCGGAACCGTGCGCGTGGGCATCAGCGCCACCGGCGATGCCGACCTCGTCCTCGACGCCGCCCTGTGCGCGCAGGCCTGGACCGCGGGGGGATGCCCCGACGGAGAGACGGTCGTGCGGGCGGCATGGCCGATCCCCCGAGACGGCTCCGAGATCTCGCTCGTCGAGATGTCCGACGACGATGCGGCGCATCTGCGTCTGTCGATCGCTCTCGCCGATGCGCAGCCCGGCAGCACCGAGGTGCGCGTGCATGCGCAGGGCGCGGGGGAGTCGGCGACCGTGGGGCCCGGCGGCGGGCTGGCGGCCACGGGCCCGTCGCCGGTGGCTCCCTGGGCGGTGGGCGGCGCGCTCGCGCTGCTGACCGCCGGGTGGGCGCTCGCCGCGGCCGCGCATGCGCGTGCGGCCGCCCAGGACGGCGGATCGTGAGCGCGCGCGGGCGGCGACGGATGCTCGGCGGAGTCGCCGGCACCCTGCTGCTGATCGGGGTCGGCCTCACGCCACCCGCACAGGTGACGGACGCGGCCTTCACCGATCGCGAGTACTCCAGCGCGACGTTCGGCGCCTTCACCGTCCCCGTGCCGACCATCACCTCGTGCACCGCGGTCAACAACGGTCTCGGGATCTTCCAGAGCGTGACCCTCGTGTGGACATCCACGTATCCGGCCACCGGTGTGAGTCTGACGCTGACTCAGGGGGCGACGACCGCGACGGTCCCCGCCGCGAACATCACGACCAGCGGCCCGGCGGCCGGCGGCGTCTACACCCACACGGCGGTGCTCACTCAGGGTCTGCTGGCGAGCCTGCTGACGAATCTGCTGGGCAGCACCACGACCATGACGGCGCGCAACCTCCTCGTCGGCACGACCTGGGTATCGGCCGGGGCGACTCGACAGCTCGCGGTCGGTGCGCTGGGCGTCGGCTCCAGCTGCACTTGAGGCGCGGGAGGATGCTCGCGCGCCAGGATGCTCGCGCGGGAGGATGCTCGTGCGCCAGGATGCTCGTGCGCCAGGGGGGTCAGTCGGCGAGCGCCAGTGCGCGGAAGGCGTCGCGCTCGCGCAGGTGCTCACGACGGCTGGCGGCGGCGGCCGCCGCGGCTTCGGCGATCCGGGGCGGCACCTGCATGCCGGTGGTCCGTCGGTAGAGCTCGTCGATGAGGTCGGTGGCGAGACCGACGAGCTTCGCGATCTCGCGGTCGTCGCGGTCGATCCAGACGCACCGCGGCTCGTCGTGGATCGGAGCGAAGTCGACGTGCTCCTCCCAGACGAAGAGCGTGCGCTCGGCGCCGAGCACGTGCTGCTGCCACCAGATCTGGCGCAGGTACGTGCGGGGGATGCCGCGGAAGGCCTTGTTGGTGGTCTTGATCTCGGCGAGCTCGATGCGGCCGTCGGCATCGACGGCGATGCCGTCGGGGGTCGCCAGGTGGCGGTGCTCGACCTCGGCGCGGAACAGGGCCGACGAGGGAAGGATGCCGTGCGTCGCCGCCACCCACGCGGCGATCTCGGGCTCTCGGCGTCGGCCGTGATCGGTGTAGGCGTTGCCGCCGAAGCGGGGACCGCCGCCGAGCTTGGAGTCGGCAGCGCGGGTGATCGAACGCTCGCTGGTGAGTCCTGCGACATCCGTCGCGGTGATGCCGCGCGAGCGGGCCCGCATCCAGGCCACACGGTCACGGGAATCCGCGACGATGCGTGCGCGGAGTTCGGGAGTCACCTCTCGACCCTAACCCCGCCCGGGGACTCTGCGTCCCTTCACACGCCGCTCCGCCGCAGGTGCGGCGGTCAGGCGAGGGTGGGCCAGTCGGCGGGGCCGGACGACCCCGCCGGGTACTCGTCGAGCGGCACCTCGTCGCGCCGCCACGCGTCGAGGATGGGAGCGACGATCCGCCAGCACTCCTCGGCGGCGTCGCCGCGGACGGCGAGCAGCGGGTCGCCGTCGAGCACCCCCGACAGCACCTCGGCATAGGCCTTGAGAGCGCCCTCGCCGAGTTCGGCCGACAGGGCGGCGCGCTCCAGCTCGAACGGGTCGTCCGCGGCGTTGAGATTCAGCTCGAGGGAGATCCGATCGGGGCCGAGCGAGAACCGCAGCACCGCTCCGTCGGACGAACCGGTGAGCCCGGTCGGCAGATGCCGCACGGGCCGGAAGCGCACGACGATCTCGGTCGCCGGCGTGCCGAGCGCCTTGCCGGATCGCAGCCGGAACGGCGTCCCCGCCCAGCGGGCGTTGCGCACCTCGAAGGTCGCCTCCGCCAGAGTCTCCGTGCGGCGGTCGGCATCCACCCCCGGTTCGTCGACGTAGGAGGGCTTCTGCGCACCGCCGACCGATCCCGCGGTGTACCGGGCCCGACGCGAGGAGGCCACCGGGTCGTCGTCCCACACGGTGGTGGCGCGGAGGACGGCGCTCGTCGCGGCGCGGAAGTCGACCTCGTCGAGCGTGGCGGGCTCCTCCATAGCGAGCACCGCGAGCACCTGCAGGAGGTGACTCTGGATCATGTCGACCAGCGCGCCGGCCGCGTCGTAGTAGCCGGCGCGCCCCTCGAGCGCGAGCGCCTCGTCGTACACGATGTCGACGGATACGATGCTGTCGGCCGACCACAGCGGCTCCAGGATGCGGTTCGCGAAGCGCGCACCGAGCAGGTTGAGCGTGGTCGAGCGTCCGAGGAAGTGGTCGACCCGATAGATCTGTCCCTCGGGGACCAGGGCGGTGAGGGTGCGGTTGAGGGCGCGGGCACTCGCCTCATCGGTGCCGAAGGGCTTCTCCATGACGAGCATCGCCCCCTCCGGCAGCATCTCGGAGGTGAGGGCGCCGATGGAGGCCTCGGCCACCGACGGCGGCACGGCGAAGTAGAGGGCGACCTGTCCGGTGCAGCCCTCGAGCAGCGCGCGCAGGTCATCCGCCTCGGTGATGTCGGTGCGTACGTAGGTCACGTCGACGCGGGAAGCGGCGTCTGCGGCATCCATCGAGGCGAAGGCCTTCTTCACCACCGTCTCGAGGTCGGCGTCGGTCCAGTCCGCGCGGTCGGCCCCCACGATGCGCACCGCACGGGACGGCTCCCGCGTCAGCAGTTGCCCCAGTGCGGGAAGGAGGAGCCGGGAGGTGAGGTCGCCCCCGGCACCGAAGATCACGAGCGTCGTCGCAGCGGCCATGGTCCCACCGTAACGGTCCGACCCACAGACTGTCGTGCCAGAATCGGGCGATGCCCGCTCCCATCGAGGACTATGCCCTGCTCAGCGACTGCCGCACCGGCGCGCTCGTCTCGCGCGAGGGCAGCATCGACTGGCTCTGTCTGCCCCGGTTCGACGCCCCCTCGCTGTTCGGGGCGCTGCTGGGCGAGCCGCGCAACGGATGCTGGGGCCTGCGCCCCACCGAGGCGACAGCCATCTCGCAGCGTCACTACGTGTCGGACACATTCCTCCTCGTGACCCGGTGGGAGACGGCCGACGGCGTCGCCGAGGTGCAGGAGTTCATGCCCCTGCATCCGACGCGCAGCGACGTGGTGCGACGGATCGTCGGTATCTCGGGGCGGGTCGAGTTCGCCACCGAGCTCCGGCTGCACTTCGACTACTCACGCCGCCTGCCGTGGGTGCGACAGGTGGGCACCCACGATCAGCCCGCGCTCCACGCGACCGCGGGACCGGAGGCGGTGATCGTCCGCGGGGTGCGTCTCGTCGCCGAGGATCATGTGCACAGGGCGACGTTCACGGTCGCGGCCGACGAGGTCGTCGACCTCACGCTCAGCTGGTTCCCCTCGCACGAGCATCCGCCGAAGCCGCTCGACGTCGACGAGGCGATCGCCGCCACGCGGTCCTGGTGGCAGGGGTGGGCGAGCGGCATCGAGCACGAGGGTCCGTATCGCGCCGAGGTCGTCCGCTCGCTGCTCGTGCTGCGGGCGCTGACGAACAAGGACACCGGCGGCATCGTCGCCGCGGCCACCACCTCGCTTCCCGAGCAGTTCGGCGGCGCGCGCAACTGGGACTACCGCTTCGTCTGGCTGCGGGATGCCGCGCTGACGCTCGAGGCCCTCATCGCGCACGGGTTCCTCACCGAGGCGCACCACTGGCGGCGATGGCTGTTGCGCGCTGTCGCGGGGGAGCCGAGCGAGGTGCAGATCATGTACGGGATCGCCGGGGAGAGGGACCTCGTCGAGCGCGAGCTGTCGAGCCTGCCCGGATACGACGGCGCGGCGCCGGTGCGCATCGGCAACGGCGCGGTCGACCAGTACCAGGGCGATGTGATCGGCGAAGTGCTGGTCGCGCTCGAGTGCGCGCGGATCGCGGGTCTCGAGGAGGGCGACTTCTCGTGGCCGCTGCAGCGCGCCCTCATCGAGCAGGTGATCGCCTCGATCTCGCGCCGCGACAACGGCATCTGGGAGATCCGCGGCGAACCGCAGTGGTTCACCCATTCCCGGGTCATGATGTGGGCGGCTCTCGACCGCGGCGTCCGCGCCGTGCAGGAGCAGGGCCTCGCCGGTGATGCCGGTCGGTGGGCCGAGGTGCGCGACGGCCTGCGTCGCGAGATCGACGAGCGCGGAGTGGATGCCGAGCACGGGTACTTCACGCAGCACTACGGGTCCACCGAGGTCGACGCGTCCCTGCTCGTGCTCCCGCAGGTCGGGTACTGCGCGCCGGACGACCCGCGGATGCTGCGCACCGTGGAGCAGATCGAGCGCACGCTGCTCACCGACGGGTTCGTCCGCCGCTACCGCACCGAATCGGGTGTCGACGGGCTGGAGGGGGGAGAGCATCCCTTCATCGCCTGCAGCTTCTGGCTGGTCGAGCAGTACGCGAGCAGCGATCGTCTCGACGATGCCCGTGACCTCATGGAGCGGCTGATCGCGATGACCAACGATCTCGGTCTGCTGTCGGAGGAGTACGACGTCGCGACCGCGCGGCAGGCGGGCAACACCCCACAGGCGCTGTCCCACCTCAGTCTCATCCGAGCGGCGGACGCCCTCGCCGGGCACGCAGGGCGTTCCGCCCATCGACGCTGATCCTCCTGATTTGGGGAGGCGGCGGGGGTGGGGTACAGTGGGATCAACCGAAGACCGCTGGTCATCGTCGAGCGTGTGAACGCGAGTCGATCGAAGCTCTGCTCAGCAGGGGCCCGCGCAGGACACGAACTTCTCAAAGCTCCGTGCGCTTGCGCCGGAGCTTTTCTGTTGCATGCGGTCGGAGTCGGCGCCCCACCACCGTGCGGCGCCTCGTACACACCAAGGAGTGACCATGGCGCAGAAGGATGCATCGGTCGCCGAGCTCACGAAGTCATTCGAGAACTCGTCCGCCGTTCTGCTGACCGAGTACCGCGGTCTGACGGTTGCCCAGCTCAAGGAGCTGCGCAACAGCATCCGTCAGGACGCTGAGTACGCCGTGGTGAAGAACACGCTGACCAAGATCGCCGCCAACAAGGCTGGCATCACCGCGCTGGACGACGACCTCAAGGGTCCGTCGGCCGTCGCGTTCGTGCACGGTGACTTCGTCGCCACTGCCAAGGCTCTTCGTGACTTCGCCAAGGCCAACCCGCTTCTCGTGATCAAGGCCGGCATCTTCGAGGGCAACGCCCTCTCTGCCGACGAGGTCAACAAGTACGCCGCGCTCGAGAGCCGTGAGGCTCTGCTGGCGAAGGCTGCGGGCATGATGAAGGCGACGATGGGCAAGGCTGCCGCGACCATCGACGCGCTTCGCGAAAAGCTGGAGACCGCAGAGGCCGCGTAAGCGTCCGGCGATCTCGTCTACAAACCCCATCTATCTAGGAGATACATCATGGCTAAGCTCACCACTGAGGAGCTGCTCGAGCAGTTCGCCGGCCTGACCCTCGTCGAGCTCAACGACTTCGTGAAGGCGTTCGAGGAGAAGTTCGAGGTCACCGCTGCTGCACCCGTCGCCGTTGCCGGCGCTGGTGGAGGGGCCGCAGAAGAGGTCGAGGAGAAGGATTCCTTCGACGTCATCCTCGAGTCTGCCGGCGACAAGAAGATCCAGGTCATCAAGACCGTCCGCGAGCTCACCTCGCTCGGTCTCGGCGAGGCCAAGGCCGTCGTCGACGGTGCTCCCAAGGCCGTGCTCGAGGGCGCGAACAAGGAAGCAGCCGAGAAGGCCAAGGAGGCCCTCGAGGCCGCCGGCGCCACCGTCACCCTCAAGTAATCCGCTCCGGGTCGCGGCTTCTGCGCCGCGACCCGGATGGACGCTTCACGAAAGCCCCGGGTCGCCCCGGGGCTTTCGTGCGTCCGGGGCGTGCGCCTCAGCGTCGGCTGGCGGTGGAGCTGCGCACGACCAGGGCGGATGCCGTCACGGTGCGTTCCCGGGGCGCATCCGGATGATCGATCTGCCTCTGCAGCAGCCGCACCGCCTCGTGCCCCTGCTCGCGGGGGGACTGCTTGATGGTGGTGAGCGCGAACATCTCGGCGTGCTGGTGGTCGTCGACGCCGACGATGCTGAGCTCTGTGGGTACCGCGATCCCCAGGCGCCGCGCGGCGATCATGGCGCCGATCGCGGTCTCGTCGCACACCCCCACGATCGCGGTCGGGCGTCCGCGGCGATCGCCGAGCAGCTCGACGGCGGCCGCGTACCCGCCGGGCATGGTCGGCGGTGAATCCGTGATCCGCGCGATCGACTCGAGGCCGGCGGCGGCCAGGGCCTCGAGATACCCCTCGACGCGCTGGGCGTCGCCGAAGCTCAGGTCGTCGGATTCGCTCGCGCCGCCGACGAAGGCGATGTCGGAGTGTCCCAGCTCGATCAGGTGCTCGGTGGCGATGCGTGCCGCGCCCACATCGTCGATCGACACGGCACTGGACCCCTCGCTGTAGGGGCCGACGCTGACGAGCGGGCGGTCCGATCGGCGCAGGCGGTCGAGTTCATGGGCGCTCGGCTGGATGCCGACAGCGATGATGCCGTCGAAGCGGCGCCCCGGCAGCACGGAGTCGAAGAGCCGCTCCCTGGTCGCGGTGCCCTCCGGCATCCCGTACAGGGCGAGCTCGTAGTCGAGCGCGAACAGCGACTCCTGGATGCCGGCGAGCAGCTCGGAGAAGAACCAGCGATCGACCGGCGGGGTGATCACGCCCACGGTCTGCGTGCGCCCGGTGGCGAGGCTGGTCGCCGAGGGGTGCGCGACGTAGGCGAGTGCGGCGGCGGCCTCGGCGACCCGGCGGCGCGTGTCGTCCGACACGTAGCCGCGGCCGCTGAGCGCGCGACTGGCCGTCGCCTTCGATACGCCCGCACGCGCCGCGACGTCCGCGATCGTGCTCATGTGGTCCTCCTCGACCATGCGGCGGCCATCGGCCCCTCCGCCGCCGTTGTCAGCGTAACGGCTGACCTCATAAAAGGGAACCGGTTCCAGCTCGCTGTGGAGGGAGCGCTCCCACGCAAGGCCCCGCGCGCGGGTGAAAGGTTGCGAGCTTGTGATGTTCTCGTGTTGTGTCCGGTTGTCGCGCCCCGGTAGGTTGGCCTGGAATCGGTTCCCGATTCCGCGCCAGGGGCGGCGCGGAATCAGCTCGGGACCGTGAAACTCGAAGAGGAGAATTCACATGGGTCTGTCACAGCGTTCTCGGCGTTACGCGCCAATCGCTCTGCTCGGAGTCGCAGGCATCGCGCTCGCCGGTTGTGGTGCTCCCGGCGGTGCGGCCGGCGGTGGCGGAGGGGGCGGCGGCGACAACACCGTCACCATCTACGGAACGATCGTCGAGGGTGAGGCGGAACTCCTCGCGCAGTCGTGGGCGGACTTCGAGAAGGAGAACGACATCACGATCAAGTACGAGGGAAGCCAGGACTTCGAGACGCAGCTCGGCACCCGCGCACAGGGCGGGAACCCGCCGGACATCGCGATCTTCCCGCAGCCGGGTCTGTTCGCGGACTACGCGTCGCGCGACCTGCTGAAGCCGGCTCCGGATGCCGTCAAGAAGAACGCCGAAGAGGGGTGGACCCAGGGCTGGATCGACTTCGGCACCTACGACGGTACCTTCTACGGCGCTCCGCTGATGGCGAGCGTCAAGGGATGGATCTGGTACTCGCCCACCAAGTTCGCCGAGTGGGGCGTCGAAGAGCCCACGACCTGGGACGAGCTGATGACGCTCACCCAGACGATCAAGGAGAAGAGCGGCGGGGCACCGTGGTGCGCCGGCTTCGAGTCGGGCGTCGCGACCGGCTGGCCTGGCACCGACTGGATCGAAGACCTCGTGCTCCGCAACGCGGGCCCCGACGTCTACGACCAGTGGGTCAAGAACGAGATCCCGTTCACCGACCCGCAGATCAAGGACGCCTTCGACACGGCCGGCGAGATCCTGCTCAACCCGGAGTACGTCAACGCCAGCTTCGGTGACGTGCGTTCGATCAACTCGACCGCCTTCGGCGACGTGGCGGGCAAGGTCGCCAGCGGCGAGTGTGCGCTGACCCACCAGGCGTCGTTCCTCTCGGGCTTCTTCCCCGAGGGCACCAACTTCGCCGAGGACGGCGACGTCTGGGCGTTCCTGACGCCGAGCTCGAGCCCGGACGAGACGCTCATCACCGGTGGTGGCGAGATCGTCGGCGCGTTCAGCGACGACGAGGCGACGCAGAAGGTGCTGGAGTACCTGTCCAGCCCCGAGTGGGCGGACAGCCGCCTCGCCCTCGGCGGCGTGACCTCGGCAAACAAGGGTGTCAACCTCGACGTGGTCGAGGACCCGATCCTGCAGGAGTCGATCAAGCTCCTCCAGGACGACTCGGTGACGTTCCGCTTCGACGGATCCGACCAGATGCCGGGTGCGGTCGGTTCGGGAACGTTCTGGAAGGGGATCGTGGCCTGGGTCAACGGCACCTCCACGGATGATGTCCTGACGCAGATCCAGACCGGCTGGCCCTCCAGCTGATCGGATGAGGAGGGCCGCCCCGAGGGGCGGCCCTCCTTCTCACACCCGGCCTGAGCGGTGTCGCTCGGGCCGCTCGATCTGCTCCGTCTCTGCAAAGGGGAATCCGTGAACGCGACTGTGTTCTTCCAATGGATCGGCACGTTGCCGCCGATCCTCCAGGCCGTCGCCGTGGTCATCGCCTTCGCGGTGGTCGTGGTGGTCATCCTGCTTCTCGTCGACATCGCCCCCCGCAAGGGAGCGCTCTACACCGGCATCCGCCTCGCGATGTGCCTGCTCATCCCGCTCGCGGTGATGTTCTTCTTCAACTCCTACTACTGGGCGATGGGAGTCGCCGTCGCCGTCGGCGCACTGTTCTTCTTCCTCGACTACCGCTCCCGCGACGGCGCGGGATACCTGATCCAGCTGGTCGCGTTCATGGCACCGGCGATGCTGCTGCTGCTGGCGGGCCTGATCCTGCCGTCGATCCAGACGGTCTACGCGTCGTTCTGGAACTCGACGGGCAGTGACTTCGTCGGCTTCTCGAACTACCTCTGGATCTTCACCCAGTCCGACGGCGTCTCGTCGGTCGTCAACACGATCGTCTGGGTGCTGCTCGTCCCGACGCTCTCCACCCTCATCGGCCTCGCATACGCCGTCTTCATCGACAAGACCCGCGGCGAGAAGGTCTACAAGCTGCTGGTGTTCATGCCGATGGCGATCTCGTTCGTCGGCGCCAGCATCATCTGGCGCTTCGTCTACGCCTACCGCGGCGGCGAGTTCGAGCAGATCGGTCTCCTCAACCAGATCCTGGTCTGGTTCGGCGGCGAGCCCCAGCAGTTCCTGCTGAACGGACCCTGGAACAACCTCGCTCTCATCGTGGTGCTGATCTGGGTGCAGACCGGTTTCGCGATGGTCGTGCTGTCGGCGTCCATCAAGGGCGTGCCGCAGGAGCTGCTCGAAGCGGCCGAGCTCGACGGCGCGAACGCCTGGGAGCGCTTCTGGTCGGTCACGATCCCGTCGATCCGACCGGCACTCATCGTCGTGCTGACCACGATCTCGATCGCCTCGCTGAAGGTCTTCGACATCGTGCGCACCATGACCGGTGGAAACTACGGCACGTCGGTGCTCGCGAACGAGATGTACACCCAGTTCTCGAAGTTCGAGGCGGGACGCAGCGCTGCGCTCTCCGTCATCCTGTTCATCCTGGTGCTGCCGATCGTCATCTACAACGCGCGCCAGATCAAGAAGCAGCGGGAGATCCGATGACCGACACAGTGAAGTCAGAGACCCCCGCCAGCACGAGGGCGATCACCACCGGGGGCAGGTTCGAAGCCTCGGCCGGACGAGCGCGCAAGCGTCTCAGCCGACCCTGGGCGACCGTCGCATCGATCGTCATCGCCGTCCTCTGGACGATCCCGACGGTCGGCCTGTTCATATCGTCGTTCCGCGAACGCGAGGCGATCGAGACGACCGGCTGGTGGACCTTCTTCACCAACCCGCAGCTGACCCTGGACAACTACGCGGCCGTGCTGCAGTCCGGCACCACACAGCTGACGATCCTGGAGTCCTTCTTCAACTCGATCGTGATCACCATCCCGGCCACGATCATCCCGCTGATGATCGCGGCCATGGCGGCGTACGCCTTCTCGTGGATCGAGTTCAAGGGACGCAACGCGCTGTTCATCTTCGTGTTCGCCCTCCAGATCGTGCCGATCCAGATGGCGCTGGTCCCGCTGCTGTCGTCGTTCTCGCGGGGCATCAACCTCTTCGGGGTGCAGGTGACGCTGGGGCTCGATGTCGCGGGCGGGTATGCGCAGGTCTGGTTCGCCCACACCATGTTCGCGCTGCCCCTGGCGATCTACCTGCTGCACAACTTCATGTCGGAGATCCCGGGCGAGATCATCGAGGCCGCGCGCGTCGACGGTGCATCGCGCGGACAGATCTTCTTCCGCGTGGTGCTGCCGCTCACGATGCCGGCGATCGCGTCGGTCGCGATCTTCCAGTTCCTCTGGGTCTGGAACGACCTGATCGTCGCCCTGGTGTTCGCCGACGGCGCCGCCTCGCCGATCACGAAGGTGCTCGCCGAGATCACCGGTCGCGGCGAGGGCTGGTACCTGCTCACCGCCGGGGCGTTCGTGTCGATCATCGTTCCGCTGATCGTGTTCTTCTCGCTGCAGCGGTTCTTCGTCCGCGGACTCCTGGCCGGGTCCACGAAGGGCTGATTCCGGCAGGCTGCGGAAGCGGATGACACGATGCCGCGATCGGGTGACATACAGTCCCGGTCGCGGCATCGTCGCACGTACGCTGTGAACATGAAGTACGCAGACTCCATCGTCGATCTCGTCGGCGACACGCCCCTCGTGAAGCTCCGGCATGTCACCGAGGGCGTGGAGTGCACCGTGCTCGTGAAGCTCGAGTACCTGAACCCGGGAGGGTCGGCGAAGGACCGCATCGCCTCGCGCATCATCGACGCGGCCGAGGCCTCGGGAGAGCTGAAGCCCGGCGGCACGATCGTCGAGCCGACGAGCGGCAACACCGGCGTGGGCCTCGCCCTCGTGGCGCAGCAGCGCGGCTACACCTGCGTCTTCGTGCTGCCCGACAAGGTCGGCGAGGACAAGATCGACGTGCTGCGCGCCTACGGCGCGCAGGTCGTCGTCACCCCCACGTCGGTCGCCGCCGACAGCCCGGAGTCGTATTACAGCGTGAGCGATCGACTCGCCCGCGAGATCCCCGGCGCCTTCAAGCCCAATCAGTACGAGAACCCGAACGGCCCCCGCAGCCACTACGAGACCACCGGTCCCGAGATCTGGCGCGACACCGACGGGCGGATCACGCACTTCGTCGCCGGCGTCGGCACCGGGGGCACCATCACCGGCACCGGCCGCTACCTGCGCGAGGTGTCGGAAGACCGCGTGCGCATCGTGGGCATCGACCCCGAGGGCAGCGTGTACAGCGGCGGGACGGGACGCCCGTACCTGGTCGAGGGCGTGGGCGAGGACATCTGGCCCGGCGCCTACGATCCGAGCGTGCCCCATGAGATCGTCGCGGTCGGCGACGCCGAATCGTTCGCGATGACCCGGCGGCTCGCCCGCGAGGAGGGGATCCTCGTCGGAGGATCCAGCGGGATGGCCGTCGTCGGAGCGCTGCGGATCGCACGCGAGCTGCCGGCCGACGCGATCATGGTGGTGCTGCTGCCCGACGGCGGGCGCGGCTACCTCGGCAAGATCTTCAACGACGGCTGGATGCGGTCGTACGGCTTCAGTGAGGTGGAGGAGGGGGAGACCGTCGCCGACGTGCTGGCGACCCGTTCCTCCCGGCGCGGCGAGGGGATCCCCGACCTCGTGCACGCGCATCCCACCGACACGGTGCTCGAGGCCATCGGCATGATGACCGAGTACGACGTGTCGCAGCTCGTGGTGCTGAGCGCCGAGCCGCCCGTCATGATGGGCGAGGTCGTCGGCACGGTCGACGAGAAGGGGCTGCTCGACCTGCTGTTCCGCGGAGACGCGAAGCCGGCCGACGCGGTCGGCCAGCACGTGGGGGAGAGGCTGCCGCTCATCGGCATCCACGCGCCCCTCGCGCAGGCGCGTGCCGCACTCGCCGATGTCGACGCGCTGCTGGTGACCGCCGACGGCAAGCCCCACACCGTGCTCACCCGCCAGGATCTGCTCTCGTACATCTCGCGGTGAGTCGCGGGCGACCCCGGGCGTAACAGGAGCGGATGCCGTCACCCGGCCGGACGTAGGGTGGAGGGCATGTCAGAGCATGCCTTCGCCACCCGAGCCATCCACGCAGGTCAGGCGCCCGACCCCACCACCGGGTCGATCATCCCGCCCATCTACCAGGCCTCCACCCATGTGCAGGACGGCATCGGCGGGTTCCGCGGCGGCTATGAGTACAACCGTGCGGGCAACCCCACCCGCTCGTCGCTCGAGACGCAGCTCGCCGCCCTCGAGGGCGGAACGACCGCGCTGTCGTTCGCGTCGGGGCTCGCGGCCGAGGACGCGCTGCTGCGCGGCATCCTCAGGCCCGGGGACCACGTCCTTCTCGGCAACGACGTCTACGGCGGCACATATCGCCTGTTCACGCGGGTGTTCGCGAACTGGGGCGTCGAGACGACGACGGTGGAGATGTCCGACGCCGATGAGCTGCGTGCGGCGATCCGCCCGGAGACGAAGATCGTCTGGGTCGAGACGCCCAGCAACCCGCTGCTCAAGATCGTCGACATCGCGGCCGTCTCCGAGATCGCGCACGCGGCCGGTGCGATCGCCGTCGTCGACAACACCTTCGCCTCGCCGGCGCTGCAGCAGCCGCTCTCCCTCGGTGCGGATCTGGTCGTGCACTCCACCACGAAGTATCTCGGCGGGCATTCCGACGTCCTCGGCGGAGCGGTGGTGTTCGGCGACGACCGCTTCGTCGAGCAGGTCACGTTCCAGCAGTTCGCCGTCGGCGCGGTGTCGGCGCCCTTCGACGCCTGGCTCACGACGCGCGGCATCAAGACGCTCGCGGTGCGCGTGCGACAGCACTCCGAGAACGCGCAGGCGATCGCCGAGTGGGCGACCGGACGCTCGGAGTTCTCGACCGTCTACTACCCGGGACTCGACTCGCATCCCGGCCATGACATCGCGGCGGCCCAGATGAGCCGGTTCGGCGGGATGCTGTCGCTCGGCCTCTCGGCCGGAGCCGGCGCGGCGAAGGCGTTTGCCGAGTCGACCGAGCTCTTCCAGCTCGCGGAATCGCTCGGCGGCGTCGAGTCGCTGATCGGGTATCCGCCGGACATGACGCACGCCTCGGTGCGCGGCACCGCTCTCGCCGTGCCGGAGAACGTCGTCAGGCTGTCGGTGGGGATCGAGGGCGTCGACGACCTCATCGCCGATCTCGAGCAGGGCCTCGCCCGACTCTGAGGTCGACCGATCGGCGGCACGCGCCGCCCCATATCTGCAGGTCCCGAAGACGGATGCAGGCGGGAACCCCCGGGGTTTTCGCCCTGCATCCGTCTTCTCGGCATGCGGATGCGCGCGAGCGGGGAGGTAGCATGGAGGCTCGCCCGGATCGAATCGTTTCGAGATTCCTCGACGATCCGACCGCCCTGCGACTCGATCCCCTCCCCTCGACATCCCGGAAGGACCGTCGTGCCCGACGCTCCACGCACAGACTCCATTCCCACGACGCCCGACGTCGAGCGGACTGCCACCGGTAGCATCCGCGTCCCGTCCGCCACCGGCGCGATCCGCACGCTGGGCTCGAATCCCGCCACCGCACCGATCATGCTGCACCCCGGCGACTCGCTCTCGAACGGTCGTCGCGCGCTGTACATCGTGCTGCTCGGCGCACTCACCGCTCTCGGTCCTTTCACAATCGACCTGTACCTGCCGGCGTTCCCCGTGCTCGAGCAGGACTTCGAGACCACCGCGGCGGCGATCCAGCTCACCCTCACCGGGACGATGATCGGCTTCGCGCTCGGTCAGCTCGTGGTCGGACCGCTGAGCGACAAGGTCGGTCGGCGGGTGCCGCTGATCGCCGTGACGGCGCTGCACGTGCTCGCGAGCGCCGCAGCCGCCTACGCCCCCACTCTTCCGCTGCTCAGCGGCGCCCGCGTGCTGATGGGCGTGGGTGCCGCGGCCGGCGGCGTCGTCGCCATGGCCATCGTGCGCGACCTGTTCGGCGGGCGTCGTCTGGTCGTGATGCTCTCGCGGCTCGCCCTCGTCTCGGGGGTCGCCCCGGTCGCCGCGCCGCTGATCGGCTCGTGGCTGCTCACGCTCATGCCCTGGCGCGGGATCTTCGTCGTGCTCGCGCTCTACGGCGTGGTCATGCTCGTCTCGACCGCGCTGTTCGTGCCCGAGACGCTGCCGGCCGCCCGGCGTCAGGAGAAGGGCGGCGCCACGGTGCTGCAGCGCTACCGCTCGGTGTTCTCCGACCGCGTCTTCATCGGCGTGCTCATCATCGGCGGCATGACCTTCTCGGGGCTGTTCTCGTACCTGTCCGCGTCGCCGTTCCTGTTCCAGCAGACGCACGGTCTCGACGCGCAGCAGTACGGGCTCCTCTTCGCGGTGAACTCGCTGGGCGTCGTCGCCGGTGTGCAGACCGCCTCGCGGCTCGCCGCGCGGTTCGGTCCGCAGTGGGTGATGGCCTACTCGACCGCCGTGCTGCTGATCGCAGGCGCGGCGATCATCGTCACCGACCAGCTCGGCCTCGGGCTGTGGGGCACCGTCGTCCCGCTCTTCGTCTTCATGACCGCCTGCGGATTCACCTTCCCGAACGTGCAGGTGCTGGCCCTCGACCGGCACGGCAAGGCGGCGGGCACCGCGGCCTCGGTGATCGGGGCCACCAACTTCGGTGTCGCGGGGCTCATCTCCCCGATCGTGGGGTGGATCTCGCAGGGTGCGGGGATCACCGCCACCACGATGGCCTCGGTCATGGTCGGCTGCGCGGCGATCGGCGTGCTGTCGCTGTGGCTCATCGTGCGTCCGCGCACCGTGGGGATGCTCGCCCCCTGACCGCTCGGCGCCAGACGACTCGGCCCAGCGTCCCGAACGCCCAGGCTCCGACCGGCAGAATGGTCGGATGAGAACACGTGCGCTGCTGTGGTGGGGAATCGGGATGCTCGCTGCGGCGACGCTCCTCGGGGCGGCCATCGTCTTCGGGTACACCGAGCCGCCCGGGTTCGACGTCTGGTGGAACCGGGAGGTCGGCGAGAACCGCGCCGACTGGATGCTGTCGTTCGCCCTGACCCTCGATCACATCGGCGGCGGCTGGGTGGCGATCCTCGTCGTGCCGCTGCTCGTGATCCTCGCGCTGCTCATCGCGCGGCGATGGCAGGCGGCCGTCTTCGCCGCCATCGCCTTCCTCGCGAGCGCGGGAGCCGTGCAGCTGCTCAAGCAGCTCTTCGGTCGCGCCCGCCCGGAGGACATGATCGTCGCGAGCGACTTCGGGTCCTTCCCGTCGGGGCACACCGCGAACGCGGCGACGATCGCCGTGGTGCTCTGGCTGGTGTTCCCGCGTCTGTGGACGGCGATCCTCGGGATCGCCTGGATCGTCCTGATGGCGATCTCGCGCACGCTGCTGTCGGTGCACTGGGCGACCGACACGCTGGGCGGAGCGCTGCTCGGGGCCGGTGTCGTCCTGGTGCTCGGCGCGCTGCTCCTGCCGTGGGTGCGACGGGACTCGCGGCGGGAGCCGGCACCCGCGCCGATAGGCTGAGCGCACACCCCATCTCATCGAGGAGCCGTCGTGTCCCGCATCCGTCCGTACCGTCCGTCCGACCGCGCCGCACTGTACGAGATCTGCACGAGGACCGCGGATGCCGGCGCCGACGCCACGGGAATCCTCTCGGACGACGCGCTCTGGGGTGACCTCTTCGCCGTGCCCTACGTGGAGCGGCATCCGGATCTCGCATGGGTGGTCGAGGCCGACGACGGCCGGGCGATCGGGTACATCGTCGCGACCGACGACACCGAGGCGTTCGCGACCTGGTTCCGTGACGAGTGGTGGCCGGCCCTGCAGGGGCGCTACCCCCGCGCCGAGACCCCGACGACCCGCGAGGAGCGGATGATCGAGCACGGCTACACCCAGGCGCCCGGACGCGACGCCCACTCCGCGCAGTACCCCGCGCACCTGCACATCGACCTGCTTCCGGAGACGCAGGGGCAGGGACTCGGTCGGCAGCTGGTCCGGACCCTGTTCGCCGAGCTCACCCGGCGCGGGGTGCGCGGACTGCACCTGGGCATGGACCCGAACAACACCGGCGCCGCGGCGTTCTACGAGCGCCTCGGCATGACGCCGTTGCCCGCGGAGGCCGGCGGCCAGAGCTACGGCGTGCGCTTCTGACCTGACCGCGGCGTGGCGGGGCGGCGGGACTCCGGTGCTCGCTGCGCTCGCTCCTCCCCGAATCCCCAACGCTCGATAAAAAGCACGAAGGGCCCCCGCTGGCGCGGAGACCCTTCGTGCTTTTTGGCGGTGACGGCGGGACTCCGATCCTCGCTGGCGCTCGGTTCTCCCCGAATCCCACGGTGCTCGATAAAATGCACGAAGGGCCCCCGCTGGCGCGGAGACCCTTCGTGCTTTTTGGCGGTGACGGCGGGATTCGAACCCGCGGTTGCTTGCACAACACACGCTTTCCAAGCGTGCTCCTTCGGCCGCTCGGACACGTCACCAGGAACAACCTGAACAGTCTAGCCGATCGGATGGAGGGGCCATGACCAGGCGGGGGCGGAGGGGACGCCCACGCCTGGTCGCGGTTCGGATGTACCGGAATGCGATCGTGAGAGACGTTGCATCAGGGGTACGCGGTTTCTATCCTCGTATGAGGACGTTATGCTGTCAAGCGTACGTGTCAGTTCATGGAAGGACCTCGATGACGACCGTCGGTTCGACACCCCTGATCAGCACCTCTGTGCGCTCCGCGATGCGGGCGGCGCATGCGCGAGCCCTCGCAGAGATGGGGGCGCGCGGGCTCGGTCGCGTCAGATTCGGGTGGCGGGATCGCTCCATCGGCTCGGTCGTCGAGCACGCCGGGGCGCAGGTGTGGCTGCGGGTGGTCCGCTCCCGTCGTGCGCAGGCGGGCGGCGACTGGTGGACCGGCAATGTCGACGCGTCGACGCTCGTCGGCATCCCCAAGCCCAGGGTGCTCGACGTACGGGCCTGGGAGGATGCCTCCCTCGTCTACCGGGCAGAGCTCATGAGCCTGCTGCCGGGCCGGGCCTGCGCATCGACGGCGGTGCTCGAGCGGGTGCCGCGGCTGGGTGACTCGTGGTGGGAGGCGCTCGTCCAGAGCCTCGGCACGGTGTCACGGGCGACGACGGAGCGCAGAGTGCTCGACCCCGAGACCGTGCAGCGCCGCGTCTCGGTGTTCTTCGGCATCGATCTCGACGTCGGCCCGAGCGCCTGGGTGCCCGGGCACGGAGACCTGCACTGGAACAACCTGCACTGCGATCCGTTCGCCATCGCCGACTGGGAGGCGTGGGGGCTCGCACCTCGGGGATACGACGCGGCGTTCCTGCTGGGGCATTCGCTCGGTGTGCCGCGCATCGCCGAACGGATCTCCCGCCTCTTCCGCGCCGACCTCGAGTCCGAGGGCGGTGTCGTCTCGCAGCTGTACGTGATGACGAGGCTGCTCGCCCGCGCCGACGCCGGAGAGAACGTCGCACTGGTCCCGGCCGTGCACCGCCATGTCGGCCGGCTGCTGGGTGCCAGGGCCCCGCTGCGCACGACGTAGGATCTCTGGGTGGCAACCCCCAAGATCGTCCTCTTCTACGTCTTCACCCCGATCGCCGACCCCGAGGCGATCCGGGTGTGGCAGCGAGACCTCGGAGAGGCGCTGGGTCTGCGCGGTCGACTGCTGATATCGAAGGACGGGGTCAACGGCACCCTCGGCGGCGACGTACGCGTGCTCAAGCGCTGGGCGCGGTCGTTCCGCTCGTACGCGCCGTTCGCCGACACCGACATCAAGTGGAGCGACGGCACCGGTGTCGATGCCGACGGGCGCAGCATCGACTTCCCGAAACTGAGCGTCAAGGTGCGCGAGGAGATCGTCTCGTTCGGGGCACCGGGCGAGCTGCGGGTCGACGAGCACGGCGTCGTGGGCGGCGGTCAGCGCCTCACTCCCGACGAGCTGCACGAGCTGGTCGAGCGCCGCGGCGACGACGTCGTCTTCTTCGACGGGCGCAACGCGCTGGAAGCCCAGATCGGACGATTCCGTGGGGCTGTGGTGCCCGACACCGAGACCACCCGCGACTTCGTCCAGCTGCTCGACTCGGGCGCGTACGACGACCTCAAAGGCAAGCCGGTCGTCACCTACTGCACGGGCGGGATCCGCTGCGAGGTGCTCTCGAGTCTGATGACCGCACGGGGCTTCGGAGAGGTGTACCAGCTCGAGGGCGGCATCGTCCGCTACGGGGAGCAGTACGGCGACGACGGACTGTGGGACGGATCCCTCTACGTCTTCGACAAGCGCGGGTCGGTGGACTTCTCGCCCCACGCCGCCGTCATCGGCGAGTGCGTCGGATGCGGTGCCGCCACCCGGCGCACGGCCAACTGCCCCGATGCGTCATGCCGCACCCAGTTCGTCGTCTGCGAGGACTGCGACTCCGTGCGCTGCGAGCGCCACGCCGCCTGACCGCGTCAGGGCGTCAGCAGCGCCGGGTCGACGCGACCGCCGATGAACAGCGAACGCGGCACCAGGAATGCGCGCATGCGCGCGCCCCGGTCGACACTGTGCCGCAGACCTGCCAGCACCGTGCCCAGGGCGGCGTCGAGATCGTGCGCGGTCCGCGACGACGCACGGGCATAGTTCGCCCGCTCGACCGCGGCGACGATCGTGCGCATCGCCTCGGCGTCCACCCGGTCATCCCGGATGAGGTCATCGCCGCGCACCCGCGGAGTCTCCGCATCCGACAGCGGCAGATGCAGATCCTCCAGGGTGGCGCGCAGTTCCGCCCACGCGGCCGCCGCGTCGCCGCGTCGAGCACGCCCGCGACGTGAGGCGCGGACCGCGAGGCGGATCAGAGCCGGAAGCAGCAGCGCCACCAGCACGGCGAGCGTCGTGAGCAGCACCGGGGTGGGGTCCAGGGTGCGCAGCTGCGAGGTCGCGCCGGAGTTGTCCCCGGCATCCTGGCGCTCGATGTCGGGTCCCGAGCTGGTCTGCGCTGTCGGAGCGGTCGTCGGTGCGGGGGTCGCCGCCTCCGGAGAGCCGCCGCCCGTCGTGGCCGCCGCCGTGAACGCCGTGGGCACGCCCAGCGAGGCGGTCGGCTCGAAAGGCACCCATCCGATGCCGGGGAAACGCACCTCGGGCCAGGAGTGCAGCTGATCGCTGGACACCGAATACACGGGCTCGTCGCCGCGCTTCGTCTCGGTGAGCACGCCGGGCAGGTATCCCACGACGATGCGCACGTCCATGTCGAGGCTCTCGGCCATCAGCGCGAACGCTCCGGCGAAGTGGATGCAGTACCCGGAGCGCACGTCGAGGAACTCCTCGACCGCGTCGGCGCCCGTGCCGTCGAAACCCTCGTCGACCGGCGTCTCGAGGGAGTAGGTGAACTCGCTGCGGAACCAGGACTGCAGATCGATCAGGCGGTCGTAGTCGTTGGTCGCACCTGCGGTGACCTCGGCGGCGGTCTCGCTGACCGCCTCGGGGATCTCGAACGGCTCGTTCTCCGGGTCCGTCGCCGCCTCGGCGGCGGGGATCGCGCGGATCTGCTCGAGCGAGGGAGAGACCTCGACCGAGCGCACCGTGTAGTCGCTGCCGACCGCATCCGCGGTGCGCGAGGCGAGGGTGCGATTGTCCGGACTCACCCTCCAGGACGCGGGGAGGCCCTGCACGTCGGTGGCGGGGTAGGGGACCGGCAGCCAGGCGCTCGACATGCGGATGACCCGGATCGACGTGTTCTCGTCGGTGGTCTCGATGTCGTCGGTCCACTCCGCGGGCCCGAATCCCTCGTCCTGGGACTGCAGGCCGCCGCGGTCCGGCTCCCACACGCGTCCGTCGAACTCGGAGAGGGTCGTGAGCCGGAGATAGGGCGCGGTGTCGGCCGTGGTCGCGACCGTCAGCACCTCGACCGGATTCGGCTGGCGCAGGTCGTCGCCGAGGCGCAGCGAGGCGTCGACGGTGACGCCGGCACCGGTACCCGCGAGACTCGCGGACACCGGGAGCAGGGGGGCCACCACGACGGTCACCGCGAGCGCGGCGACGCCCACGACCATCCCGACCGCCACGGAGGAGCGTCGCGGGGACTCCGGGTCCTGGGTTCCCGAATACCGGAGCAGAGCGAGGATCAGGATGGCCAGGGCGATGAACCACACGATGTCCACGCCGCCGAGGGTGACGATCATCGGAACCGCTCCGACGACGGCGGTCAGGAGCCCGGCGAGCACGGCTCCACGCTGCGCGACGAGCTGGTCGAGCAGCACGGCGACGAGGGCGAAGCCGACACCCATCATGGCCTCGAGGCCGGGCGACGCCGCGATCGGGGCGGCCCCGTAGACGATCTCCTCCCAGGCGGCGGAGGCGAGCGTCTGGAACACGAAGACCGTCGAATCCGTCGGGATGACCCCGAGGACGGCGGTGTCGCCGGCGACCACCAGCACGATGAGCCCGGCGGCGACCACCACCTGCACGCCGATCGTGGTGAGATCGCGGACCCAGGACGGACGCCTGCGCATCGAGGTGCGCACGACCATCCCCGTGAGGGCGATCGCGACGATGAGCAAGAGAACAGTGGATGCCCAGGCGCCCGGCTGGATGACAGAGGTGAACGGCCACATCGCGACGAGCCCGGCCGCCGCCGCGAGGACGGACGGCAGCACGGTGCCCGCGGGGAGCTCGTGCTCGCGACGCCACGGCAGCCGGGTCGAGCGCCGCGACCTGCGTTCAGTCCGCGACATCTGCGGCCTTCCGTGGACCGTCGTGGCTCGGTGCGGTGCGCTCGGGGAGGGCATCCGCCCATGCCTCGGCGATGTCGTCCGAGAGCTCAGCGAACCGCCAGCCGTGCTGTCCGGCGGCCTCCGCCGCGCCGGGGAGGGCGCCCGTGGCGAACAGCAGGGGCGCGGCGGCGCCGGAGGGGCGCAGGAGCGCCGCATCCTCCTCGTCCAGCTCGCCGGTGATGTACACGAGAGGGCCGGGAGGCGTGCCTCCGACGAGGGCCGCGATGTCCCGCGCGTCCCCGCGCGGAGCGACCAGCGCGAGGGAGACGAGCAGGCCGTCGCGGTCGTCCTCATGTCCGCGCAGGGTGCCGAGGAGCGTGCCGCCGCTGTCGATCACGTCGACGCCGTACCCCTCCTGCTCCAGATGCACGGCGACGGAGGCGCACATCGACACCGCCGCCTCGAAGGCGGGGTCCGCCGCATCTCCCGGCCGTGCCCAGCGCCCCGCGCTGCGGTCGAGGACGACGAGCGCGTCCGGGCTCGATTCCTCCTCCTCCTGCCGCACCATCAGCTGCCCCCGATGCGCGGTCGCGCGCCAGTGGATGCGACGCATCGAGTCGCCGGGGATGTACCGACGCGGCGAGAGGTTGTCGCTGCCCTGGCCGAGCCTGCTCGACGAGGTCTGCGCCGTGCCGCCGGCGGCGCCCACCTTGACCGCGAGCGGGGGGAGAGCGAACACCTCGGGGACGACCGTCACGCTGCGGGTCTCGCCGAAGGCCTGCTCGCGTTGGGCGAGTCCGAAGGGATCCACCGTGCGCAGCACGAAGGGGCCGACCGGCCACACGCCTCGGCGCACGCCGGTGATCGCATAGCCGAGCTGACCGGCCTCGGGCGGGTACTCGCCCGCGGCGTCGCCCGTCACCGCATCGGGCAGGACGTCTCGCCACAGTCCTCGCGGCACGCGCATCGCACGCAGCGAGACGCGCACGGTGACGCGCGAGGTCTCGGAGACGGTCAGCAGGTCGGTGGAGACCTGCCGTGCCACCGAACCGGAGCGACGGGGCAGTCGTACCGCGAGCACCGAGAACGCGGTCACGGCGAGGAAGAGCACGCCGACGTACAGGAGGATCTGTGCGCCGACCAGGTTGGCGGCGATCAGGCATCCGAGGCCGGCGAGGAGCGCGGCCGTGCCCCGCAGCGTGAGCGTTCGACGACGAGGCATGGCGGCGGGGATCAGGAGCGGGCGGCCACGGGCACGCGCACCCGCTCTACGATCTGACGCAGCGCCGCCTCGACCGGCTGGGCACCGGCACGCTGCGCTCCGCGGGCCGGGAGCAGACGGTGTGCGAACACCGGGAGCAGGAGCGCGGTGACGTCATCGGGGATCACGAAGTCACGGCCGTCGAGGGCCGCCCACACCTTGGCAGCCCTGATCAGCTGCAGTGTCGCTCGCGGGCTCGCCCCCAGATGCAGGTTCGGGTCGGATCGTGTCGCCTGAGCGAGGGCCACCGTGTACTCCTCGAGCGCCGGCGCGACATGCACCGACCGCGCCCACGCGATCAGACCCGAGATCGACGCGGCGTCGGCGACGGGGGTGATCGACGCGAGGGGGTTCACGACGTCGCGCTGACGCAGCATCAGGGCCTCGGCCGCGGCATCCGGATACCCCATCGAGATGCGCATCATGAAACGGTCCCGCTGAGCCTCGGGGAGGGCGTACGTGCCCTCCATCTCGAGGGGGTTCTGGGTCGCCACCACGAGGAACGGGTCGGGCAGCATGTGGGTCGACCCGTCGACCGTCACCTGTCCCTCCTCCATCGCCTCGAGCAGTGCGGACTGGGTCTTGGGGGAGGAGCGGTTGATCTCGTCGGCGATCACGATGTGCGCGAACACCGCGCCGCGCTTGAACTCGAACTCCCGATCGACGGGGTTGTAGACGCTGACCCCGGTCACATCTCCCGGCAGCAGGTCGGGGGTGAACTGGATGCGGCGGACGGTCGCATCGACGCTCGCGGCCAGAGCACGCGCCAGCATTGTCTTGCCGACGCCGGGGACGTCTTCGATCAGCAGATGACCCTGGGCGAGCAGGCAGACGAGGGCGCTCCGCACGGCATCGGGCTTCCCGTCGATCACCCGTCCGACCGAACCGAGGATGGCAGTCGTCTGCGCGGCGAACTGCTCGGCGTCGGCGACGGCCGGGGTCAGGGGCGGATTCTCTGGCATGCGTTCCCTCTCGCGTGGGCGCTGCGGTGCGCGTGAACCGATCGTAACCCGGCTCCCTTCGGATGGGGTGACAACGGTCGCCGCATCCGAAGGGCGCGACGTCGATGATCGGCCGGTCTGTCGTAGAGGGGGTCCGCGCATCGGCTAGACTCGTCCACGGCTCTCCGCGTGGCGGCATCCAGGCCAATTCCCCCAGGGCGGAAACGCAGCAAGGGTAACCGGGCTCTGCTGGGTGCGCGGAGGGCCGCTTTCTTTTTTGTCAGCGTCCTCCGGGGCAGTCCTGCCAGGATCGTGACGTGACAGGGCCAGACGTGATCAGAACCGCCGACTCTCCGCGCTCCCGCGCACTCGGTCGTTTCGCATCGCCCGTTCTGCTGGTCGCAGCCATGTGGCTCATCCAATCCGCCGATGCCGTGCTCCCCGGATCCTTCACCGGCTTCGGCCTCCGTTCGTGGGATCTCACCGGCCTCGGCGGCATCGTCGTCGGTCCTCTCCTGCACGCGGACTGGGCACACCTGATCGGCAACACCGTGCCGCTGCTGGTGCTCGGCTGTCTCGTCGCCGTCGAGGGCGCACGGCGATTCTGGGCGGTGACCGCGTTCGCCGCGGTGATCGGCGGCCTCGGCACCTGGATCCTGAACGCGCCGGGGGCGCTCACCGTCGGCGCCTCCGGTCTCGTCTTCGGGTATTTCGGCTACACGATCATGCGGGTGTTCGCGCCCGGTCGGGTCTCGCACCGGGTGCTGTACGCGGTGATCGCGATCATCGTGATCGGACTGTACGGAGGATCGATGCTCGCCGGCGTCGTCGGCGTGCGCGAGGGCATCTCCTGGCAGGCGCACCTGTTCGGTGCCGTCGGCGGCGGGCTCGCCGCTCTCGTCGGTCGGCGGCCGGTGCCGAGGGCGCGCGCGGGCGGAGTCCGGGGCGGATGAGCGGCACCGGGGGAGGGCGCCGTTCGACGGCGCGTCGGCGCACAGGATCTCGGGTCGGGACAGGATCACGGGCCGGCGGAGGATCTCGGGCCGGCGCGGCGAAGCGCCGTGGGTCGTCTGCGCGGCCCCGCTCGCGCCGCAGGCGGATGTCGCCGCGCCGTCGTGCGCAGCGCAGGATCAGGCGGATGCGGCTGCTGCGGCGCATCGCGTGGTCGTCGGCCGCCGTCCTCGCAGTGGCGCTCGCCGCGGTGCTGATCCCTCTGGGCCTCGCCCACGAGAAGCCGACCGCGATCTGCGTGGACGATCCGCGCACGTTCCCCGCCGCGGGGATCGAAGGGTGGCAGGGCGAGCAGCTCGAGAACGCCGCGACGATCATGCAGACGGCCACCACGCTCGGTTTCGGCCGCGACGGGCAGATCCTCGGTGTGATGACGGCCATGGGCGAGAGCAGCCTGCACAACATCGACTACGGCGATTGGGAGACGCGGGGATTCACGAACCCCGACGGCAGCCGCACGACCAGCATCGGACTGTTCCAGCAGCAGGAGTGGTGGGGACCCCCCGAAGCGCGGATGGACCCGGCGACCGCCGCGACGCTGTTCTACGAGCGGCTGGCGCGGGTCGCGGACTGGCCAGCGATGCCCCGCTCGCACGCCATCCACCGGGTCCAGATCAACACCGACCGCGACTACTACTCCCGGTACGAGTCCGACGCGGTGTCCGTGGTCGACGCCCTCTCCGGCCACTGCTGAGAGGCGCCGCAGACCCAGCCCCGCCATAGCAGCGTGCGCCTAAGGTGGGACTGTGGCGCAGAGCATCTACATCACCTCGGCCGAAGGTCATACCGGCAAGTCCACCATCGCCCTCGGCGTGCTCGATGCGCTCATGCGCGTCACGCCGCGGGTCGGGGTCTTCCGCCCGATCGCACGTTCCGTGACCGAACGCGACGACGTGCTCGAGCTCCTGCTCGCCCACGACGGCGTGCAGCTCGACTACGAGGACTGCATCGGCGTCACCTACGACGACGTCCGCGACGACCCGGATCGTGCGCTCTCGAGCATCGTCGCCCGGTTCAAGGCGGTCGAGGCCCAGTGCGATGCCGTCGTGATCATCGGCAGCGACTACACCGACGTGGCCAGCCCCGCCGAGCTCGGGTACAACGCCAGGATCGCCGCGAACCTCGCAGCCCCCGTCCTGCTCGTGTTGAGCGGCCGTGACCAGCGGCGTCAGGCCGAGCAGCTCGGGACAACCACCGCCCGCACGCCGGCCGCGGTGGGCCAGATCGCCGCGCTCGCGCTCTCCGAGCTCGACGTCGAGCGTGCCGAGCTCTTCGCCGTCGCCGTGAACCGGGCCGATCCCGACGCCCTCGAGGCGATCGAAGACGCCGTCGCCGCGGTGCGGCCGGAGAAGACCACCCCCGTGTGGGCGATCCCCGAGGACCGCGCCCTCGTGGCGCCGTCGATCGACGGCATCCTGACGGCTGTCGACGGCCGTCTCATCAAGGGAGACCCCGACAGGCTCGCTCGCGAGGCGCTGACGATCGTCGTCGCCGGGATGTCGATGGTCAACGTGCTCCCGCGGCTGACCGAGGAGTCGGTCGTCGTGATCCCGGCCGACCGCACCGAGGTGCTGCTGGCGACGTTGCTCGCCGACGCCTCGGGGACGTTCCCGCGGGTCGCCGGCATCATCCTGAACGGACCGTTCCCCCTGCCGGAGCCGATCGTGCAGCTGCTCGACGGCTTCACCTCGACCGTGCCGATCATCGCGACCGATCTGGGCACCTACGACACCGCGGTGCGGGTGATGGGAGCACGGGGGCGCATCTCACCGGAGTCGCGCGGCCGCTACGACCGTGCGCTCGGGCTCTTCCAGACCCACGTCGACATCACCGAGCTCACCACGCAGCTCGGTCTCGCAGAGTCGCGGGTCGTGACGCCGTTGATGTTCGAATACGGCCTCATCGAACGGGCGAGGGCCGACAGGCGGCGAATCGTGCTGCCCGAGGGCGACGACGACCGGATCCTCCGCGCCGCGGCGACCCTGCTGGCACGCGAGGTGGCCGATCTCACCATCCTCGGCGAGGAGTCGGCCGTGCGCGCGCGTGCGACCGAGCTCGGAGTCGACATCTCCGGTGCGCAGGTGATCAGCCCCACGGATCCTGAGATGGTGGAGAGGTTCGCGACCGAGTACGCCAGGCTCCGTGCGCACAAGGGGATCACCCTCGCGCAGGCCGCCGACACCGTCACGGACGTGTCGTACTTCGGCACGATGATGGTGCACCTCGGCCTCGCCGACGGCATGGTCTCGGGTGCGGCCCACACCACCGCGCACACGATCCGCCCGTCGTTCGAGATCATCAAGACGAAGCCGGGCGTCACCGTCGTCTCCAGCGTCTTCCTCATGGCGCTCGCCGACCGGGTGCTCGTCTACGGCGACTGCGCCGTCATCCCCGATCCGACCAGCGAGCAGCTCGCCGACATCGCGATCTCGTCGGCGGCCACCGCGCAGCAGTTCGGGATCGAGCCGCGCATCGCGATGCTGTCGTACTCGACGGGCGAGTCGGGGTCGGGCGCCGACGTCGACAAGGTGCGCGCCGCGACGGCACTCGTGCACGAGAGGGCGCCCGAACTGCTCGTCGAGGGTCCCATCCAGTACGACGCCGCGGCCGATGCCGCGGTCGCGAAGGCGAAGCTGCCCGACTCCGCCGTCGCCGGCCGCGCCACCGTCTTCGTGTTCCCCGACCTCAACACGGGCAACAACACCTACAAGGCCGTGCAGCGCTCCGCCGGCGCCGTGGCCATCGGGCCGGTGCTGCAGGGACTCAACAAGCCCATCAACGACCTCTCCCGTGGGGCTCTGGTCGACGACATCGTCAACACCGTGGCGATCACGGCGATCCAGGCGCAGGCCGAAGGAGCGACGGCATGAGCGCCATCCTCGTGATCAACAGCGGCTCCTCGTCGTTGAAGTACAGCCTCATCGACATCGAGGACGAGACCGAGCTCGCCGCCGGTCTGATCGAGCGGATCGGTCAGGATGCCAGTGCGATCCGGCACACCGTGCGGCCCGCCGCCGGTGCGGGGGCCGCGACCACGATGCTCGACGCGACGTACGACTCCGAGCAGCAGCTCGCCGATCACGATGCCGCCTTCGCGGTGATGCTGGAGCAGTTCGCCGCGCACGGTCCGCTCCTCGACGAGCATCCGCCGGTCGCCGTCGGGCACCGCGTCGTGCACGGCGGCGCGCGGTTCTACGCGCCGACGCTCGTCACCCCGAACGTCGAGGAGCAGATCGAGGAGCTCGCGGTCCTCGCTCCGCTGCACAACCCGGCGAACCTGGCCGGGATCGTCGCGGCGAAGGCGGTCTTCTCCGACGTGCCGCACGTCGCGGTCTTCGACACCGCGTTCCACCAGACGCTCCCGCCCGCCGCGTACACCTACGCGATCGACGCCGAGCTCGCCGCCGCGCATCGGGTGCGACGCTACGGATTCCACGGGACCAGCCACCAGTTCGTGAGCGAATCGGCCGCCGCGTTCCTCGGCCGCGATCTCGGCACGCTCCGCCAGCTCGTCTTCCACCTCGGGAACGGCGCCTCGGTCACGGCCGTCGACGGCGGGCGGTCGGTCGAGACCTCGATGGGCCTGACCCCGCTGGAGGGACTCGTCATGGGCACGCGCTCGGGCGACCTCGACCCCGCCGCCCTCGTGCACCTCTCGCGGCGCGCCGGGTATTCGATCGACGATCTCGACGCGCTGCTCAACAAGCGCAGCGGTCTGCAGGGGCTCGCCGGACGCAGCGACATGCGCGACATCCTCGCCGGTCGCGAGAGCGGCGACCAGGCGGCGACGCTCGCGTTCGACGTCTACACCCACCGCCTGCGCGCCTACGCCGGGGCCTACATCGCCCAGCTCGGCGGCGTCGATGTCATCTCGTTCACCGCGGGCGTCGGCGAGAACGCTGCGGCGGTCCGCGCCGAGGCGATGGCGACCCTCGGATTCGCGGGCGTCGTCATCGACGCCGGACGCAATGCCGCGCGTGAACGCGGCATCCGTCGGATCTCCGCCGACACCTCCTCGGTGGCGGTGCTGGTCGTCCCGACGAACGAGGAGCTGGAGATCGCCAGACAGACCTCGCGCCTGCTCTGACCCATCCGATCCCGGGGGTGTGCGGCGGTGCCGTGCCGCACTACGCTTGCACAGTGGCACGGAGAGGTGCCGGTACCCCTCACCCGTTCCCCACGGAGGCTCCTGTGCCCGAAGCCCTGCCCGATCTGCTCCGCGCCGACGGCGTCCTGTTCGACCTCGACGGCGTGCTGACCCCCACCGCCGAGGTGCACATGCGCGCCTGGAAGGCGGTGTTCGACGAGGTGTTCGAGCGCCTGTCGCTGACCCCCGAGTACTCGGATGCCGACTACTTCGATTACGTCGACGGCAAGAAGCGCTACGACGGGGTGGCGAGCCTGATGCGCAGCCGCAACGTCGAGATCCCCTGGGGCGCCGTCGACGATCCGCCCGAGGCCGAGACCATCTGCGGCATCGGCAATCGCAAGAACGCGGCCTTCGCCGCCTCCTTGCGCGCCGAGGGCATCGCTCCGTTCCCCGGCTCGCTCGCGGTCGTCGAGAAGCTCGCCGCCGCCGGCGTGCCGCTGGGCGTCGTCTCGAGTTCGAAGAACGCCGAGGAGGTGTTGGCCGCCGCCGGCATCCGCTCGTTCTTCCGCGTCGTCGTCGACGGGGTCGTGGCCGAACGCGATGACCTCGCCTCCAAGCCCGCCGCCGACATGTTCCGCGCCGGCGCGATCGCCCTGGGCGTCGACCCGGCGCGCAGCATCGCCGTCGAGGATGCGACCTCGGGTGCGGCGTCCGCCGCCGCCGCCGGATTCGCCGATGTCGTGGGCGTGGATCGCGGCGCGGGGGCCGAGGCCCTGCGTGCCGCAGGAGCCACCGTCGTGGTCGAGGACCTCGACGCGTTCCTCGCCGACGCCACGCACGAACCCGCACAGACCACCGCACACCAGGCCGCCCCTTCCGGCACCGAGGAGACCGCATGATCGCCCGCGACCGCTTCCCCGTCGACCCCTGGCGGCTCATCGAGACGCGCTACTCCGAGGACGGCGTGGGGGAGACCCTCTTCGGCGTCGGGAACGGCTACCTCGGTCTGCGCGGCAACCACATCGAGGGACGCGGAGCACACGAGCACGGCACCTTCATCAACGGGCTCCACGAGACCTGGCCGATCCGCCACGCCGAGCAGGCCTACGGGTTCGCGGAGGTCGGGCAGACGATCGTCAACGCACCGGATGCCAAGGTCATGCGCGTCTACGTCGACGATGAGCCGATCTCGTTCGACGAGGCGGACGTGCGCGAGTACCGGCGCACGCTCGACATGCGCACCGGCGTGCTCGAGCGCGTCGTGGTCTGGGAGACGCCCTCGGGGAAGCGCGTGCGGATGCGCGACGAGCGCATCGTCAGCTTCGAAGAGCGTCACCTGGCGGTGCTGCGCCTCGAGGTCGTCGTCGAGAACGCCGATGCCCCGGTCACCGTCAGCTGCCAGATGATCAACCGTCAGGACGGGGCCGGCGTCTACGCGGGCACCCCGAACGAGGCGAAGAGCGGGTTCGACCCGCGCAAGTCCGAGAAGATCGCCGAGCGCGTGCTCGAGCCTGCGGAGTACTGGCAGGACGGCCTGCGCTCGGCGCTGTCGTACTCGGTCTCGGCGTCGGGGATGACCGTCGCGGTCGTCGCCGACCACATCATCGAGACCGAGAACGACTACACCTCGCGCACCCTCATCGAGGCGGACATCTCGAAGAACGTGTTCCGCGTGCAGGCCAAGGCGGGCGTGCCCATCACGGTCACCAAGCTCGTGAGCTACCACACGTCCCGCGGTGTCCCCCCGCGCGAGCTCGTCGACCGCTGCCGTCGCTCGCTCGACCGGGTCGCGTTCGAGGGCGTGCAGGCGCAGTTCGACCGCCAGGCCGAATGGCTGGCGGCCTTCTGGGAGCGGAGCGACGTGCAGATCGGCGGGCACGACGACATCCAGCAGGCGACCCGGTGGTGCCTGCTGCAGCTCGCCCAGGCCTCCGCGCGCGCCGACGGCACCGGCGTGCCGGCCAAGGGCGTCTCGGGATCGGGCTACAGCGGCCACTACTTCTGGGACACCGAGATCTACGTCCTGCCGTTCCTCACCTACACGTCGCCGCAGTGGGCCAGGAACGCCCTGCGCGCCAGGGCGCTCATGCTCCCCGCGGCACGCCGCAGGGCCTCGCAGCTGAACGAGGCCGGCGCACTGTTCCCCTGGCGCACCATCAACGGCGAGGAGGCATCGGCCTACTACGCCGCGGGCACCGCGCAGTACCACATCAACGCCGACGTCAGCTTCGCGCTGGGCAAGTACGTCCGCGCGACCGGCGACGAGGACTTCCTGCGCCGTGAGGGCATCGACATCGCGATCGAGACGGCGCGACTGTGGGCGACGCTCGGCTTCTGGCGCACGTCGCGCCTCGTCGCCGACCCGAGCGACGACGGCGTCGAGACCTTCCACATCCACGGGGTCACGGGCCCCGACGAGTACACGACCGTCGTGAACGACAACCTGTACACGAACGTCATGGCCCGCTACAACCTGCGCTATGCAGCGCGTGTCGTGCGGGAAGCGCGCGAGGCGAACGGCGAGGAGTTCGCCAGGGTCGTCGAGCGCACGGGCCTCGCCGAGGGCGAGGCGGAGGGATGGGAGCGCGCCGCCGACGCGATGTTCATCCCGTTCAGCGAGACGCTCGGCATCCACCCGCAGGACTCCCTGTTCCTCGAGCGCGAGGTCTGGGATCTCGCGCACACGCCGCCGGAGCAGCGGCCCCTGCTGCTGCACTTCCACCCGCTGGTCATCTACCGGTTCCAGGTGCTCAAGCAGGCGGATGTCGTGCTGGCGCTCTTCCTGCAGGGCAACCACTTCACGCCCGAGGAGAAGAAGGCGGACTTCGACTACTACGACCCGCTGACCACGGGCGACTCGACGCTGTCGGCGGTCGTGCAGTCGATCCTCGCCGCGGAGGTCGGCTACCAGGACCTCGCCCTGCAGTACTTCCGGCAGTCGCTCTTCGTCGATCTTCACGACCTGCACCACAACGCGGCGGACGGCGTGCATGTGGCCTCCGCCGGAGGCGTGTGGACGGCGCTCGTGTGCGGCTTCGGCGGTATGCGCGATTACGCGGGCGAACTCAGCTTCGATCCGCGCCTTCCCGCCGACTGGCCGTCGCTGTCGTATCCGCTGCAGTGGCAGGGGTCGACGCTCCAGATCACTCTGACCACCGACGAGCTGCGCGTGCACGTGGGCTCCGGGGGTCCGGTCTCGTTCACCGTGCGTGAGGTCGCCTACACCGCCACCTCCGACGAGGACGTCGTCGTGCCGCTGGCCGACCAGGGTCCGCGCATCGAGGGACGCCCGTCGCTGCGTCAGTTCGCGGATGCGCTTCGCGACGACGGCACCCTGATCTCGGCATCCGTGCCGGTGATCACGACCGTCATCCCGGTGATCGAGCCGATCGACTGACCTCGCCGATCGGGGGGTCGCGGTGACGTCTGTCGTGCCGCGGCCCCGATCGGCGGGCGGGCCTGCCTGAACGTCCGTGGCACGCCGTAGGCTGGTGTGGTGACCACAGCCCTCTACCGCCGATACCGCCCCGAGTCGTTCGGCGAGATGATCGGGCAGTCCCAGGTGACCGAACCGCTGATGACCGCCCTGCGAGGCGACAGGGTCGGCCACGCCTATCTGTTCTCCGGACCGCGCGGATGCGGCAAGACGACCTCCGCCCGCATCCTCGCCCGGTGCCTGAACTGCGCCGAGGGCCCCACCGATGTCCCCTGCGGCACGTGCCCGAGCTGCGTCGAGCTGTCGCGTGCGGGTGGCGGATCGCTCGACGTGGTCGAGATCGACGCGGCCAGCCACAACGGTGTCGACGACGCCCGTGATCTGCGCGAGCGGGCGACCTTCGCCCCCAGCCGCGACCGCTACAAGATCTTCATCCTCGACGAGGCGCACATGGTGACGCCGCAGGGATTCAACGCGCTGCTGAAGCTCGTCGAAGAGCCGCCGGAGCACGTCAAGTTCATCTTCGCGACCACGGAGCCAGAGAAGGTGCTCGGCACGATCCGCTCGCGCACGCACCACTACCCCTTCCGGCTGGTGCCGCCGGCGGCGATGCTCGAGTACGTCGAGAAGCTCTGCACCGAAGAGGGCGTCGTCGCCGAGCGCGGCGTGCTGCCGCTGGTGGTCCGCGCCGGCGGCGGGTCCCCGCGAGACACCCTCTCGCTGCTCGACCAGCTGATCGCCGGCTCCGATTCCCCGGCCGGTTCAGAGACCGTCACCGTGGCGTACGAGCGGGCCGTGGCGCTGCTCGGATACACCCATGCGGCATTGCTCGACGAGATCGTCGACGCTCTGGCCGCCGCCGACGCCGCTGCCGCCTTCCCGGCGATCGACCGCGTCGTGCAGACGGGTCAGGACCCGCGTCGGTTCGTCGATGATCTGCTCGAACGACTCCGCGACCTCATCGTGATCGCGGCGGTCGGGGCCGGCGCCTCTTCGGTGCTGCGCGGACTCGCCGAAGACGAACTCACACGCATGCGTGCGCAGGCCGAGTCCTTCGGCTCCGCGCGACTGTCGCGCACGGCAGACGTCGTCAGCGCTGCCCTCGACGACATGTCCGGCGCGACATCGCCCCGACTCCACCTCGAGCTGATGGTCGCGCGCGTTCTCGCCGCGGCGACAGCTGTCGCCGCACCGGCGACGCCGGCGACCGCAGGAGCTGCGAGCGCGCCCGCACGGCAGACGCCGTCGGCGACGGAGCAGGCGAAGCCGTCTGTGTCCGAGCAGGCGAAGTCGTCTGTGTCCGAGCAGGCGAAGTCGTCTGTGACTGATCGGGGAGGGTCGGCCGTGGCCGAGGCCACTCCTCCGTCGGATGCCGGCGATGGCACGGCAGGCGCCGCCACGCCCGAGTCCGAGTCGCCCGAGTCCGTGTCGCCCGCGGCCGACACGACCGCGGCTCCGGCGCCGGCCTCTGCCGCATCAGCGCCCGCCGAGCCCGCCGCCGCACCGGCCGGTCCGGTGAGCTTCGAGGACCTCACCGCGGCCTGGCCCGCGATCCTCAAGCGGCTCGAAGACGTCAGCCGCACCTCGTGGCTCCTGGCCACCGCCGTGCAGCCCCTGGCCTTCGTGGCCGAGACCGAGGTGCTCACGCTCGGCTTCGCCAGTCAGCACGACGTCGCCAAGTTCAAGGGGACGACACCGGGATCCGGGCCCTCCGACCACCTGCGGAGCGCGATCGAACAGCAGCTCGGGGTGCGCGTCAAGTACCTGCCCGCGCCGATGCCGGCCGGTGGCGCACCCCGTCAGCCCGCGACTCCCGCCGCCGGCCGCCCGAGCGCCGACGCCCCCGCATCGGAGCCTGCGTCAGCGCGCCCACCGCGCGCTCAGACACCGGCCGCCTCGACGGGCCCCGTGACGGAGTGGGCGGTGGCCGCTATTCCGGCATCCGTCGATGCTGCTCCGGCCGCGCCCGCAGCGCGGACGTCGACCGCAGTGGCCGCTCCGGTCGCGCCCGCAGAGCAGATCGAGCCCGTCGCCCCGGTCGACCCCGCCATCCCGGCCTCCCCGGCCACCCCGGTGGCAGGCAGCGCGGCGCCGTCGCTCGACGGACCGGCCCCGAGCGACGAACCGCCCTATCCGGTCGACGAGGAGCCGCCGTACTTCGATGACGAGCCGCCGTACGATCCGTCGTACGAGCCCGCACCGAGCGGCCCCACCCCGGCGCGGGCGCAGAACTCCGCGCCGACGTCTCCGCGGTCGGCGACCGCATCCGACGCTCCCGTGCAGGTCACGGGATCGCCGGTGCGCACGGTCGCGGCGGCCGCACCAGCCCCGGTCATCACCGAGCGTGCCCCCGGCGGGGGAGTCCAGCGCTACGGTGAGGCCGTGATCCGCCAGGTGCTCGGCGCGACATTCGTGCGCGAAGAGCCCTACGAGCCCCCGACGAGGTTCTCCTGATGTATGACGGAATCGTTCAGGAACTGATCGACGAGTTCGGCCGGCTCCCCGGAATCGGACCCAAGTCGGCGCAGCGCATCGCCTTCCACATCCTGCAGACGCCGACCTTCGACGTCGCTCGGCTCTCCGAGCTGCTGGTCGAGATCCGCGTGCGCGTCCGGTTCTGCGAGATCTGCGGCAACGTCGCGGAGCAGGAGCGCTGCACGATCTGCCGCGATCCTCGTCGCAACCCAGCGCTGATCTGCGTCGTCGAAGACGCGAAGGACGTCGCCGCCATCGAGCGCACACGCGAATTCCGAGGTCTGTACCACGTGCTCGGCGGCGCGATCAGTCCGATCGCCGGCATCGGGCCCGATGATCTGCGCATCGCGCAGCTCATGACGCGTCTCGCCGACGGCACGGTGCAGGAGGTCATCCTCGCCACGAACCCCAACCTCGAAGGCGAGGCGACGGCCAGCTACCTGAGCCGCCTGCTCACCACGATGGAGATCACCGTGTCGCGCCTCGCCTCCGGACTCCCGGTCGGCGGCGACCTCGAGTACGCCGACGAGGTCACCCTCGGCCGTGCGTTCGAGGGACGGCGCGTGCTGTGACCCCGCAGGGCGGGTTCACCCGCCGCGGGTGGCTGCTCTTCGCAGCGATGGCCCTGCTGTGGGGTGTGCCCTACCTCTTCATCAGCATCGCGGTCGAGTCGCTCTCGCCGCCGGCGATCGTCGCGGGGCGCACACTCATCGCCGCGCTGATCCTGCTCCCGTTCGCCCTGCGCGGGGGCGCATTGCGCACGGCGCTCAGGCACTGGCCCTGGGTCCTCCTGTTCGGCGCCGTCGAGATGGCCGGGCCGTTCGTGCTGCTCGGCCACGCCGAGATGACCCTGCCCTCGGGGATGACCGGCCTGCTCGTGGCGACCGTGCCGCTGTTCGCCGCGCTCATCGCCCTCGGCGGGGGAGATCGCGGTGTGCTGCGCCCCACCCGCGCGATCGGCCTCCTCGTGGGTTTCGTCGGGGTGGCGATCGTCGTCGCAGGACCAGGGCTCTTCGGCGGCCAGGTCAGCCTGCTCGCCGCCGGCGAGGTGCTCCTCGTGGCGGTCCTCTACGCCATCGCTCCGTTCATCATCGCGCGCAAGCTCAGCGACGTCCCCTCGCTCGGCACCATCACGCTCTCCCTGCTCATGATCGGCGTGATCTACCTGCCGATCGGAATCCTCACCCAGCATCGGATGCCGACGCTGCCCTCGCTCGCGGCGCTCCTCGCGCTGGCCGTCATCTGCACGGCGGTCGCCTTCCTGGCCTTCTTCGCGCTCATCCGCGAGGTGGGACCCGTGCGGGCGCCGCTGTTCACCTACGTCAATCCGGTGGTGGCGATCCTTCTGGGAGCGCTCGTGCTGGCCGAGCCGCTGACGCCGGGTCTGCTGATGGGCTTCCCCCTGATCGTCGCCGGATGCTGGCTCGCGGCCACCGGCGGTCGCCTGCGTGCATCGAAAGCGGTGCCGCCGGCATCCGTCGCTCCCGATCTCACCCCCGCTCCGCTCCCGCCCGCTCCCTGATCCATCCGGCTCCCGGTTCGGCCGCGCCCGTCACATGCGCGGCGGGGCATGTGCGCCGATCGTAGAATGGGCGTGGGCGGATCCGCCCGACATCCCCGGGAGTGAACGTGGCCCTCATCGTGCAGAAGTACGGCGGCTCATCCGTCGCCGACGCAGAGAGCATCAAGCGCGTCGCCAAGCGCATCGTCGACACGCGTCGCGCAGGGCATGACGTCGTCGTCGCGGTGAGCGCGATGGGCGACACCACGGACGAGCTTCTCGACCTCGCGAACGAGGTGGCCCCGATCCCCGCGCCTCGCGAACTCGACATGCTGCTCTCCAGCGGCGAGCGGATCTCGATGGCGCTGCTGGCCATGGCGATCCATTCGATGGGCTTCGAGGCGCGCTCCTTCACGGGCAGCCAGGCCGGCATGATCACCGACTCGCAGCACGGAGCGGCCCGCATCGTCGATGTCACTCCGGTGCGACTGCGCGAGGCGCTCGACGAGGGCGCGATCGTCATCGTCGCGGGCTTCCAGGGATTCAACCGCGACACGCGAGACATCACCACGCTCGGCCGCGGCGGCTCCGACACGACTGCGGTCGCGCTCGCCGCGGCGCTCTCCGCCGACGTCTGCGAGATCTACAGCGATGTCGACGGCATCTTCACGGCCGACCCGCGGGTCATCCCGAAGGCGCAGAAGCTCGACCACATCGGCAGCGAGGAGATGCTCGAGCTCGCGGCCAACGGCGCGAAGGTGCTCTACATCCGCGCCGTCGAGTACGCACGCCGTCACGGCGTCCTGATCCACGCCCGGTCGACGTTCTCGTCGTCCGAGGGCACATACGTTCTGGGCGAGGGCATGAAGAACCCTCGCGAAGCCGAGGGAGCAGCACCCATGGAAGAACCGATCGTCGCCGGCGTCGCCACCGATTTCGGCCAGGCCAAGATCACCGTCTCGGGTGTTCCCGACGTGCCGGGCAAGGCGGCGGAGATCTTCAAGATCGTGGCCAAGTCGGGCGCCAACGTCGACATGATCGTGCAGAACGTGTCTGCCACCGGACGCACTGACATCTCCTTCACGGTGCCGAAGGCGGATTCCGCGGGGGCGCTCAAGGCACTCGCCGGAGAGCAGACCGAGGTCGGATTCCAGAACCTCGTGCACGACGACCAGATCGGCAAGCTGTCGGTCGTCGGTGCGGGCATGCGCACGCACTCCGGTGTCTCGGCGACCCTGTTCGAGGCGCTGTCTGCGGGCGGCATCAACATCGAGATGATCTCGACCTCCGAGATCCGCATCTCGGTCGTGCTGCGCGACACCGACCTCGCCGAGGCGGCGCGCACCGTGCACACCGCGTACGGTCTCGACGGCGACGCCGAGGCGACCGTCCACGCCGGCACCGGCCGCTGACCCACCGGCCGCTGACCCACGCCGGCCCCGCCGGCCGGCCGGTCCTCGGCTCGCGGGCGGCACGGTAGACTCACCGAAACCCTGACATCGGCGCCAGGCGCGGCATCCGCATCCCGACGTCGCGCCCGAAGCCTCGACTGCTGCACTGCACGACGCCAAGGAACATCATGACCCGCATCTCCGACTCAGGACTCTCCGTCGCCATCGTGGGCGCCACCGGCCAGGTGGGCACCGTGATGCGCGAGATTCTCGCCGAGCGATCCTTCCCGATCCGTGAGCTGCGTCTGTTCTCCTCGTCGCGCTCCGCGGGCACCGCCATCGAGTTCGGCGGCGCGACGGTCATCGTCGAAGACGTCGAGACGGCCGATGCCGCGGGCATCGACATCGCCCTCTTCTCGGCGGGTGCGACCGCCAGCCGCGCGTACGCCCCGCGGTTCGCCGAGGCCGGAGCCGTCGTCGTCGACAACTCCAGCGCCTGGCGCAACGACCCCGAGGTGCCGCTGGTGGTCAGCGAGGTCAACCCGCACGCGATCGACGAGCGCCCGCGCGGCATCATCGCCAACCCGAACTGCACGACCATGGCGGCGATGCCCGTGCTCAAGGCGCTGCACGCCGAGGCCGGTCTCGAGCGGCTCATCGTCTCGACGTACCAGGCTGTCTCCGGTTCCGGTCTCGCCGGCGCCCAGGAGCTGCTCGGTCAGGTCGAGGGAGTCCTCGCCCAGGGCGACACGCTGCGCCTCGTGCACGACGGGTCGTCGATCGACTTCCCGGAGCCCGAGAAGTACGTCGCCCCGATCGCCTTCGACGTGATCCCCTTCGCGGGCAACCTCGTCGACGACGGGCAGAACGAGACGGATGAGGAGAAGAAGCTCCGCAACGAGAGCCGCAAGATCCTCGAGCTCCCGGACCTCCGCGTCGCGGGAACCTGCGTGCGCGTCCCCGTCTTCACCGGCCACTCGCTGTCGATCAACGTCGAGTTCGCCCGCGACATCACGCCGCAGCGCGCCGCCGAGGTGCTCTCCGCCGCTCCCGGTGTCGTCCTCGACGAGGTGCCGACGCCGCTGCAGGCCGCGGGCAAGGACCCGAGCTTCGTCGGACGCATCCGTGCCGACCAGTCCGCTCCCGAGAACAAGGGGCTCGTGCTGTTCATCAGCAACGACAACCTGCGCAAGGGCGCGGCGCTCAACGCCGTGCAGATCGCCGAGATCCTCGCCGAGCGCCTGGCGGTCATAGCCTGACGGCATCTCCGCCATACGGATCCGGTCTCACCGGACCGGTCCGTATGGTCTGCCGTGCCCCGACCGCGAACTAGACTGTCGTGGTGACCGAAACCGTCGATGTCGTCTTGATCGGTGGTGGCATCATGAGCGCCACCCTGGGTACCCTCCTGCATGAGCTGCAGCCGGATTGGAAGATCGTCGCGTTCGAGCGACTCTCCGACGTGGCGCAGGAGTCGTCGAACCCGTGGAACAACGCGGGAACGGGCCACGCGGCCCTGTGCGAGCTGAACTACATGCCGCAGCAGAAGGGCGCGCCGCTCGACCCGGCGAAGGCCGTCTCGATCAACGAGCAGTTCCAGCAGAGCCGCCAGTTCTGGTCGTCGCTCGTCGACCGGGGAGTCCTCGACGCCCCGTCGACGTTCATCAACGCCACGCCGCACATGACGTTCGTGCGCGGCGAGAAGGACGTCAAGTATCTCAAGGACCGCTACGAGGTCCTCAAGAAGCAGCCGCTGTTCGACGGCATCGAATACAGCGAGGACTCCCGCGTCATCAACAAGTGGGCGCCGCTGCTCATGCAGAAGCGTCGCAAGGGCGAGCCCTTCGCCGCGACGCGCGTGCCCGCCGGCACCGATGTCGACTTCGGTGCGCTGACGCATCAGCTCTTCGACCACCTCACGGACTCCGGCGTCGCGCTGCGGACCAATCACGAGGTCAAGGGCCTGAAGAAGCAGAAGGACGGCACCTGGCTCATCAACTACCGCACGACCATCGGACGCACGCCGAATCAGATCAAGGCGCGGTTCGTGTTCGTGGGTGCCGGTGGCTGGGCGCTCAAGCTCCTGCAGCGTTCGGGCATCCCCGAGATCAAGGGGTACGGCGTCTTCCCGATCGGCGGTCAGTTCCTCAAGACCTCGAACCCGAAGATCGTCGCCCAGCACAAGGCGAAGGTGTACTCGCAGGCATCCGTCGGCGCGCCGCCCATGTCGGTGCCGCACCTGGACACCCGCGTGGTCGACGGCGAAGCGTCGCTGATGTTCGGACCGTTCGCCACCTTCAGCCCCAAGTTCCTGAAGAACGGCTCGATGCTCGACATCGTGTCGCAGGTGCGCCCGCACAACCTCATCCCGATGCTGCAGGTCGCGGTCAAGAATCCGGATCTGATCACCTACCTCGTCGGCGAGCTGCTGAAGAACCACTCCAAGAAGGTCGACAGCCTCCGCACGTTCATGCCGACGGCCGAAGACGAGGACTGGACGCTCATCGACGCCGGGCAGCGTGCGCAGGTCATGAAGAAGGATCCCAAGAAGGGCGGGATCCTGCAGTTCGGCACCGAGGTCGTCGCGGCGGCCGACGGGTCGATCGCGGGGCTTCTCGGTGCCTCTCCCGGTGCATCCACCGCTGTGCCGATCATGCTCGATCTGCTCAAGAGGTGCTTCCCCGAGGAGTACCCCGGATGGGAATCCGAGCTGCGCGCACTCATCCCCACCTTCGGCGAGCAGCTGAACAAGAATGCCGCGCTGGCCGAGAAGTCCCTCGCCACCACGGCGTCGACGCTCGGCATCAACGAGTAGCGCGCCGGTGGCGAAGCTCTACTTCCGCTACGGGGCGATGAATTCGGGCAAGTCCACCTCGCTGCTCCAGGCCGCCTACAACTACGAGGAGCGCGGACAGCACGTGCTGCTCGCGAAGCCCGCGGTCGACACCAAGGGTGCGTCCGAGATCGCGAGCCGTCTCGGCGTGACTCGCGAGGTCGACTATCTGATCGCCCCGGACGCTGACGTCCGCGCGCTCTTCGACGCCCACCGCGAGCGGGTGCGGGGGGAGTCGGGCGCCGACGTCGCGTGTCTGCTCATCGATGAGGCGCAGTTCCTCACGGGCGAGCAGGTCGACGATCTGTTCCGCATCGCGATCGAGGACCGCATCCCGGTCATCGCCTACGGCATCCGCAACGACTTCCTCACCCACGCGTTCCCCGGGTCCGCGCGGCTGCTCGCCGTCGCGCACTCCCTGGAGGAGCTGAAGACGATCTGCCGCTGCGGCCGCAAGGCCGTGTTCAACGGGCGCGTCATCGGCGGACGCTTCGTCTTCGACGGCGACCAGGTCGCGATCGACGAGGGGGCAGACGGATCCACCGCTCCCGAAGTGACCACCTACGAGTCGCTCTGCGGGGCCTGCTACCTCCAGGAGTCCGGCGGGCGTCTGGGCTGAGCCCGCCCGCGTCCCTCGTTCACGATTCCGCATGAACGGTGGCTGAGCCGTGCCCATCGGCCGGTTTCGGCCGCGAGTGCGACGACCGTGCTGAGTCGTGAACCGTGATTGCGTGGTCTGACCACACGCGCTACTGTGGTCAGACCACACTGAGCGCGCCGACGAACGGCGCCACGGACGCGAACGATGAGGAGAGCGGATGCCGGAGCAGCCCGCCCGCGCCTGGCGCCTCGTGCTCGAACACGTGGAGCGCGACCTGCTCGACGGCCGTCTCGGACCCGGCGACCGGCTCGCGTCCGAGCGCGATCTCTCCGCCGATCTCGGTGTCGGCCGCTCCAGCGTGCGCGAAGCCCTGCGCGTGCTCGAGGTCATGGGCCTCATCCGCACCTCGACCGGCTCCGGCCCGCAGGCGGGAGCCATCGTCATCGCGACCCCGACGGGTGGCATGTCCACGCTGCTGCGCCTCCAGGTCGCCGCTCAAGGGTTCCCTCTCGCCGACGTCGTGCAGACCCGTCTGGTGCTCGAGGGCGCCGTCGCCGCCGCACTCGCCGCGCAGGACGCTCCCGACCTCGACACCGCGCATCGCATGCTCGACGCGATGGATGCCGAAGACCTGACCCCCGCCGAGTTCCTGGCGCTGGATGCGCAGCTGCATCTCGCCCTCGCGGAGTCGAGCGGCAACACCGTCGTCGCCGCGATGATGGCGGGGCTGCGCACCGCGATCGAGTCGTACGTCCAGCAGGGGGCGGCAGCCATCGTCGACTGGGAGGCGATGGCGACCGTGCTCCGTGCCGAGCATCGCGCGATCATCGCGGCCATCACCGAGGGCGACGCGGCCGCCGCACAGTCGACGGTGCGCGCGCATATCACCGGCTACTACACCGCAGCGGGCCTCACCCGCACCACCCGCACCACCGACTGAGAGAAGACGACATGGTCCAGCGCCAGGTTCCCAATCCCGCGGAGCTCCTCGAGCTGATGAAGTTCAAGAAGCCCGAGTTCAACGGCAAGAAGCGCCGACTGGACTCCGCTCTGACGATCGACGACCTGCGGACCATCGCGAAGCGGCGCACCCCGAAGGCCGCGTTCGACTACACCGACGGTGCGGCCGAGGGCGAGCTCTCGCTCACGCGCGCGCGTCAGGCCTTCCAGGATGTCGAGTTCCACCCGGGCATCCTCCGCCCGGCGCCGACCGTCGACACGAGCGTCGAGATCCTCGGCGGCCCGTCGGCGCTGCCGTTCGGCATCGCCCCCACCGGTTTCACGCGCCTCATGCAGACCGAGGGTGAGATCGCCGGGGCCGGTGCGGCCGCGGCGGCCGGCATCCCGTTCACGCTGTCGACGCTGGGCACGACGTCGATCGAGGGGGTCAGAGAGACCAACCCCCACGGACGCAACTGGTTCCAGCTGTACGTCATGCGCGACAGGGAGATCTCGTACGAACTCGCCCGTCGGGCGGCGGCCGCGGGGTTCGACACGCTGCAGTTCACGGTCGACACCCCCGTCGCCGGTGCGCGGCTGCGCGACAAGCGCAACGGCTTCAGCATCCCGCCGCAGCTGACTCTCGGGACGATCGTGAACGCGATCCCGCGGCCGTGGTGGTGGTACGACTTCCTCACGACGCCCAAGCTCGAGTTCGCGTCGCTGAGCACCACAGGCGGCACCGTCGGCGAGCTGCTCGATGCCGCCATGGATCCGACGATCAGCTACGACGACCTCGCCGTGATCCGGGACATCTGGCCCGGCAAGATCGTCATCAAGGGCGTGCAGAACGTCGAGGACTCGGTACGGCTGCGCGACGAGGGCGTCGACGGGATCGTGCTCTCCAACCATGGAGGGCGCCAGCTCGACCGTGCGCCCATCCCGTTCCATCTGCTGCCCGAGGTCCGCAGGGCCGTCGGCGACGAGTTCACGGTCATGGTCGACACCGGCATCATGAACGGCGCCGACATCGTCGCCGCCGTCGCGCTCGGCGCGGACTTCACCCTCATCGGCCGGGCGTACCTCTACGGGCTGATGGCAGGGGGTCGCGCCGGCGTCGACCGGACGATCCAGATCCTGCGTACCGAGATCGAGCGCACCATGCGCCTGCTCGGCGTCGCCTCCCTCGCCGAGCTCGAGCCCGCGCACGTCACCCAGCTCACGCGCCTCGTGCCGGTCAGCCGCGCCGCGGCCGCCGTCGAGGTGCGCTGACGCCCGAAGGCCGCGCACCGGATGCCGTGCTCACGACGACACGTCGGAGCACGGCATCCGCGTCTCAGAGGGTCGTGAGCAGCTCGTCGAGCCTGTCGGCCGTGTCTTCCCAGCCGTGCACGGCGACCGAGGGCACGCCGATCGCGAGCACCGGGTAGTCGTTGCCGCCCTCATCGAGGCGGTCCCCGTAGAACAGCATCGAGGCGAGGGGGATGCTGGTGCGTGCCGCGAGCTGCCGCATTCCGAAGGCCTTGTCGATGCCGGCCAGGGTGACGTCGATCGACGTCGAGCCTCCCGAGCGCACCTCGAGATCGGGCAGGCGCACCGCGACGGCATCGCGCAGCGCGGCACGCTTGGCTCCCGACGGATCCCAGTCGCGCTTCGCCTCGTGCGGGGCCTTCTGGCCGAGTGCGGAGAACGTGATCTGCGAGCCTCTGTCTTCGAGGATCTCGCCCCACGGCTCGGCTTCCCAGAGCCCGAGCCGCTCGGCCTCCTCGCGCAGCGCGGCGAGGGCGGCGGACTTCTGCTCCGCGCTCAGATCGTGCGCGTAGACGGGGGAGAACTCCGTACCGTCGAAGCGCAGATAGCGGGTGCCGCAGGTCGGCAGCAGGTGCAGCCGATCTGCGGCCACCGGGTCCAGAGCGCCGAGCCGGGCGATGATCTGAGAGCGGAACTGCGCCTCGTTGCCGCCCGAGATGACGGCGACCTCGACCTTCTCGAGCAGGGCACGAAGCAGGGCGGCGATGCGCGGATCGATCGGTCCCTTGGACGGGGCGAGGGTGTCGTCGAGATCGAAGGCCACGAGAGCAGGCGAAGTCATGATGCTTCCAGACTAAAGGGCGAGACGGGGGTTCTGTCGCCGGGGCGGGACGCGGCGGGTTCCGCGCTCCGGATACACGGAAGGCCGCCCCTGAGGGCGGCCTTCCGGTGTTGATGGTCGGGGTGACAGGATTTGAACCTGCGACCTCTTCGTCCCGAACGAAGCGCGCTACCAAGCTGCGCCACACCCCGTTTTGCAACCCTCCGAGTCTACAGCGAAATGCCCGCTGCGCCGAATCGAGGGCTCAACCGCGCGCCGTCAGCGTCAGCAGGGTCGCCTCGGGGCGGCACGCGAAGCGCACGGGCGCGTAGATCGAATGGCCGCAGCCGGCGCTGACGTTCAGGGGCACCGTGCGCCCGCCCTGCGTCCAGGTGCTCAGCCCCTTGGCCTGCTTGAGCGGGATGTCGCAGTTCGCGACGAGGGCACCGAAGCCGGGGAGGCACACCTGCCCGCCGTGCGTGTGCCCGCCGAAGATCGCGTCCGCGCCGAGCTCGATGTACCGGTTCATCACGCGCTGATAGGGCGCATGGGTCACGCCGAGCACCGACGTGCCGTCGTCTCGCGGCCCCAGGTCGGCGATCGCGGCAGGGAGATCCTCGAGCCGGTCCCACTGGCGGTGCGCGTCGCTCACCCCGAAGAAGTCGATCCTGTCGCCGGCGACGGTGAGCCGCGCCGCCGTGTTGTTGAGATCCGTCCAGCCGAGGTCATCCGTGAAGTATGCGTCCATGGCGTCCGTGTCGAGGAACGTCGGTTCGTGATGGCGCTGGGAGGGGCCCGCGAAGTAGCGGATCGGGTTGCGCGGCGACGGGCCGTTGACGTCGTTCGAGCCGTGCACGAACACGCCGGGGATGCCGACGAAGGGATCGAACGCGCGGCGGATGCCGTCGAGGCCGTCCCGGTGGCCGAGGTTGTCGCCGGTGTTGATGACGAGATCGGGCTCCAGCTGCGCGAGCGATGCCAGCCAGTCCTGTTTGCGATGCTGCCACGGCGCCATGTGCGCATCCGAGATGTGCAGCACGCGCAGCGGGGCCGAGCCGGGCGCCAGAGCGGATGCCGTCGCCTCCCGCACGGTGAAGAGGTAGCGCTCGATCCCGATGCCCCATACGGCGGCCGCAGCACCAGCGGCCCCCACCGCGCCGAGCGCGATGAGGGCCGGGTGTGCCGTGCGACGAGGGGTCACCGGCAGGTGACCGAGATCGCCGTGGACCTGTTGGCCGAGGTGTTCGCCGCGGGATCGGTGCTCGAGACCACGGAGTTCGGGGGATTGCAGGAACTGTCGAACGAGATCGACGAGAACCCTGCGCCGAAGAGCGCGCTCTGCGCGGCGGACTTCGACTGCCCGGTGATGTCGGGCACAGTGACGCCCTGTCCGTTGCTCGGAGAGATCGTGATCGTCGCACCGCTCGGCGCCTGACCGGACGGGTCCTGGGCGACGACGACATCACCGGCGGGACCGTCGACGGGCTCACCGACGGCGACCGAGAATCCGGCGGCCTCGATGATCGACGTCGCCTCGCCCACGGACTTGCCGACGACGTTGGGCACGTCGGTCAGCACCTGGCGGACCAGCTTGTCGTCGGGGCGCGGGAAGGGGTCGGCGGGGTAGACGGCGTCGGCCGCACCCTGGATCGCTCTGGCGAGGCCGTAACGGATGTCGCCGAGCCGTGTGCCCTCGCCGTTGCGGAAGCTGTTCAGCGGCTCGCGACCGTCGATGTTTCCCACCCAGACGGCGGTCGTCACCTTCGTGCTCGACTCGACGAGCATGGTGTGCTCCTTCTCGGCCGTACCGGTCTTGCCGATCAGCTGGGTTCCGTCGCCGGGGTTCGCCCTGATGCCGGTGCCGTTGCCCTCCATCACGCCGCGCAGCGCGTACGCCGCGGTGGCCGCGACCTCGGGGGTGAGCTGCTGCGAGCACTTCTCCTGCGGAGGCGTGATCTCCGCGCCGTCCGGGCCGATGACGCGATCGATCACCCGCGGCTCGCAGAAGATGCCGTTGTTCGCGACCGTCGCATAGGCGCCGGCGATCTGCAGCGGTGCCACGCTCTTCGAACCGAGCACAGTGGGGAACGGGTCGTTCGGTGCGACGTTCACGTTGGTGCCGCCGACGGTGATGTCGTCGCCGTTGCCGTAGTGCACGCCGAGACGCTTGGCGACCTCGTTGATCTTGCAGAGGTCGAGCTGCTGGGCCATGGCCAGGAAGCCGGTGTTCAGCGACTGCGCGGTGAACTGGCGCACACTTCCGACGCTTCCGCCGGAGTTGCCGAAGTTGTTGATCTTGGCCGAGTTCGTGACCCGATCGCCGCACCTGGTGAAGGGGCTGAATGTCTTGAGACGCCCGTCGAGAACCTGATTGACCGAGTGTCCGGACTCGAGCCACGCCAGAAGCGTGAAGAGCTTGTACGTCGATCCGGTCTCGAAGCCGTAGGTCGAGCCGCCGTGCTGCTTGTCGGCGGCGAACACCTGCGAGGTCTCGCCGGCCGCGAGATTCGCCTCGGACGTCTCGTTGAACACCGTGTTCTGCGCCATGGCGAGGACGCGACCGGTGGTCGCCTCGATCGAGACGCCGGTGCCGCCGACCAGGATGCCGGGCATGGCCTGGGGGACCTGGGCCTTCACGGCGTCGATCGCGGTCTGCTGCACGCGGAGGTCGAGCGACGTGTAGATCTGCATGCCGCCGCGGCGCAGGTTCGCCTTGCGCTCCGCCTCGGTGTCGCCGAAGGCCGGATCGTTCTCGATGACCTCCTTGACGTACTGGCAGAAGTAGGCGTTGTCGCCGGCCGCCCCGCATCCCTGCTGCGGCTCGCTCAGCGCCGGAGTCACGGGGGTGGCCACGGCCTCGTCGTGAGCGGCCTGAGTGATCTTCTTGTCCGCGAGCAGGCGGTTCAGGACGTAGTCCCGGCGCTCCTTGGTCTCCTGGTACCCGTCGGCTTCGCCGTTGTGGGCGACGCCTGCGTCATCCGTCCAGATGCCCTCGGGGCGATCGATGCGGAACCGGTTCGGCTCCTGCACCATACCGGCGATGGTGGCGGCCTGCACGAGCGTGAGGTTGGCCGCGCTCGTCGAGAAGTAGCGGTTCGCGGCGGCCTCGATGCCGTAGATGGTGCCGCCGAAGTTCGCGATGTTGAGGTAGCCGAGAAGGATCGCGTTCTTCGAGTACTCCTTCTCGATCTGCAGGGCGAAGCGCATCTCCTGCAGCTTGCGCTCGACACCCTCGCCGCCCTTGGCGACCGCGGCGTCGAGGAAGCACTGCTCGACCTGCGCGGCGTAGTCCTCCGCCGCGGTGTCGACGTTCTGCTCGCACTCCTGCACCTGGACGTTCTTCACGTACTGCTGCGTGATCGTCGACGCGCCTCGATCGGTGGTTCCGGCGACGTTCCCGACGGCGGCCTTCACGGTCGCGCCGAGGTTGATGCCGCCGTGGGTATAGAAGTTCTTGTCCTCGCTGGAGAGGATCGCGTCGTACATCACGGGCGCGATCTGGTCGTATGCGACGGGCACGCGCTTCTGCTCGTAGAACGACGCGAGGGCGACGGGGTTGCCGTCGAGGCCCGTGGCGTAGATCGTCGACTGCTGCATCGGTGCATCGACCTGGAGGTTCTCGGGCAGGTCCTCGAAGATGTTGAGGGCCTGCGATCCGGCGATGCCGGTCATGGCGAGAACAGGGGTGACGCTGGCCGCGACGAGGAGGCCGGCGACGGCGCTGAGTCCGACGAGTCCGAGGACTCCTCCGAGCGCACCCTTCACCGTGCGATTCTTTTGAGGCATACGCTTGATCGTAGGGGAGTTCCCTGAATACCGCCTTTGACGCATCCGCGCGCGCGGATGCGTCCAGACAGGAGTGCCATGACCACCTGGGAGTATCTGACCACCCCGCTGCTGATCCACAACACGGCGGCGATCCTCAACAACTGGGGCAAGCAGGGCTGGGAGCTCGTCCAGGTGATCCAGGGACCCGAAGGCGGGCTCGTCGCCTACTTCAAGCGCCCGGTCACCGCGGAGGGCTCCGGCAACGCCGGCCTCGCGGCCGCCGCCGAGGCATCACGTCAGTTCGAGGGGGGTGCGGCGTGAGCGTCTCCGCCCGTCTCGCCGAACTCGGCATCGAGCTGCCGGTCGTCGCTGCGCCTGTCGCGGCCTACGTGCCCGCGGTCGTCCACGCGGGACTCGTCTACACCTCCGGCCAGCTGCCGTTCTCGGGTGGAGCTCTCCCGGCGACGGGCAAGGTCGGCGCCGAGGTCACCGCCGAAGATGCCAACGCGTACGCGCGCACCTGCGCGCTCAACGCCCTCGCCGCGGCGGCGGATGCGGCGGGCGGTGTCGACCGGATCGCCGGCGTGCTCCGTGTCGGCGGCTTCGTGGCCTCCACCCCCGACTTCACCGGTCAGCCCGGGGTGATCAACGGGGCGAGTCTCGTGCTCGGCGAGGTCTTCGGCGACGCCGGTCGCCACGCCCGCGCAGCGGTGGGCGTTCCCGTGCTGCCGCTGGACAGCCCCGTCGAGGTCGAGGTCACCTTCATCCTCGCCTGAGCCGCGTCCTGCAGAACGCCCCCTCCCGAGACCGGGAGGGGGCGTTCTGCGTGAGGAGTTCGCCGCGCGGTGTGCGATCCGTTGCGGTCTACTTGACCTGCGCCGAGATGATGCTCATCACGGCGGTGTCGGCGAGGGTCGTCGTGTCGCCGACCTCGCGCCCCTCGGCCACATCGCGCAGCAGTCGTCGCATGATCTTGCCGGAGCGGGTCTTGGGCAGTTCGCCGACGATGTAGACGTCGCGCGGTCGGGCGATCGCGCCGATCTGCTCGCCCACCCACACCCGCAGCTGCTGGGCGAGGCCGGCGGGATCGTGCGCCGAGAGGTAGCTCTCCTTGATGATCACGAACGCCACGACGGCCTGTCCCGTCGTCTCGTCGGAGGCACCTACCACCGCGGCTTCGGCGGTGGCCTCGTGCGCCACGAGCGACGACTCGATCTCGGCGGTCGACAGACGATGGCCCGAGACGTTCATCACGTCATCCACGCGACCGAGGAGCCACAGGTCGCCGTCGGCGTCCAGCCGGGCGCCGTCGCCGGCGAAGTAGAAGCCCTGCTTCTCGAACTTCTCCCAGTACGTCTCGCGGTAGCGCTCGGGATCCCCCCAGATGCCTCGCAGCATGCTGGGCCACGGCTCGGTCACCACGAGCAGGCCGCCGTTGCCGGTGCCCACCTCGACTCCCGATTCGTCGACGACGTCGATCGAGATGCCCGGCAGCGGTACCTGGGCGGAGCCCGGCTTCGTGGCCGTGACGCCGGGAAGGGCCGAGACCATGATCGCTCCGGTCTCGGTCTGCCACCACGTGTCGACGATGGGCGTCGTGCCCGCACCGATCACGTCGCGGTACCAGATCCACGCTTCGGGGTTGATCGGCTCGCCGACCGAGCCGAGCAGGCGCAGCGACGACAGGTCGAACCTGGCCGGCACGCTGCGGCCGATCTTCATGAACGAGCGGATGGCCGTCGGTGCCGTGTAGAAGATGGAGACCCGGTACTTCTCGATGATCTCCCACCACCGGCCGGGGTGCGGCGCGTCGGGTGTGCCCTCGTAGATCACCTGGGTGGCGCCGTTGGCGAGCGGTCCGTAGGTGACGTAGCTGTGTCCGGTGATCCAGCCGATGTCGGCGGTGCACCAGTACACGTCCGTCTCGGGATGCAGGTCGAAGACGTACTTGTGCGAGTAGGCGGCCTGAGTGAGGTAGCCGCCCGAGGTGTGCAGGATGCCCTTCGGCTTGCCGGTCGTGCCGGACGTGTAGAGGATGAACAGCGGGTTCTCGGCGGGGAAGGCCAGCGCGGTGTGCTCGGCGGATGCGGCCGGTACCACGTCGTGCCACCAGAGGTCGCGACCCTCGTGCCACTCGACCTCGTTCTCGCCTCGGCGCACGACGAGGACGTGCTCGACCGTCTGCTGCTCGCCCTCGCCGCGGTCGGCCAGCGCCTGATCGACCGCGGGCTTCAGCGCGGACACGCGTCCCTTGCGGTAGCCGCCATCTGCGGTGATCACGAGCTTCGCCCCGGCGTCGTCGATGCGCGAGCGGAGGCTGTCGGCGCTGAAGCCGCCGAAGACGACCGAGTGGATGGCGCCGACCCTGGCGACCGCGAGCATCGAGGCGACGGCCTCGGGGATCATCGGCAGGTAGATCGCGACGCGGTCGCCGTGACCGACCCCGAGGCCCTCGAGCACATTCGCGACCCGCTTGACCTCCTCGGTCAGCTCCGCGTAGGTGATCGAGCGCGAGTCGCCGGGCTCGCCCTCCCAGTGCAGGGCGACGCGGTCGCCGTTGCCGGCCTCGACATGACGATCGAGGCAGTTGTAGGCGACGTTCAGCTCGCCGTCGTCGAACCACTTCGCGAACGGGGGAGTCGACCAGTCGAGCACCTGCGTGAACGGCGTGTGCCAATCGAGGAGGTCCCGCGACTGCTCGCCCCAGAACGCCTCGCGGTCGTTCGCGGCGCTCTCGTAGAGGGCCGGGGACGAGACGGACTGCGCGACGAACTCGTCGGACGGCGGGAATCGACGGGTCTCGTCGAGTAGGTGATCGATCTGACTGCTCATCGGCAGGCGCTCCTTTGCGGCACGGCAGGTCATGCGGGCGAGATCGCAGCGAGGGCGATCAGGTCACCGCGAATCTAGTCTCGGCCACGGACACCCAATACTGCCGAAAGTAGGTACCCGACCTGGTTTTGTCAGGACGGTGGCCTTGCGTACACTCGACCGCAGCCGAATTCTCATTCTGGCCTTGGCGTGCCCGACTCCCCCCTTCGAGGCACGCCCTGGGCGACACCTCATTCCCCCCGTGAGGTGTCGCCCATCTCTTTCCTGGGAGCGCTTCCATCGCGATCGAGTGGGGACGCTCCGTCGGCCGCATGCATTTCTGCACGGATACTCGCACCGATCGGTTGCCCACAGGCCGTGCGCCGTCGCGGCTCATCGACGCGCGGGAGTCGTGGGCGCGGCCTAGTTTCGGGGCATGTCCGCTCCTTTCGTTCTCCGGCCTCGTGTCGCGGCAGCCTCCGACGACACGGCCTCCGCGCGCTTCCGCCCCTCTGCCGAGGTCGACCCCGTGTTCGGGGCGCTCGCTCCGTTCTGCGTCGACGACGAGGTCACCGACATCTTCGTGAACGGTTCGTCCGGGCTGTTCGTCGACCGCGGGCGTGGCACCGAGGCGGTGGAGGGGTGGAGCATGTCCGAACGCGAGGTGCGGGATCTCGCCGTCGCCCTCGTGGCCAGCGGAGGACGTCACATCGACGACCAGGCGCCGTGCGTCGACGTGCGACTGGAATCCGGCATCCGTGTGCATGCGGTGCTGGCTCCGGTCGCGACGTCGGGGACGGCCCTGTCGATCCGCGTGCCCCGGGTGCGTGCCGCCGACCTCGAGGCGCTGTCCGCGCTCGGGACGTTCGTCGACGGTCAGCTCGCCTGGTTGCGGCGCCTGGTCGGGGCGCGGGCGAACATCCTCATCACCGGGGGCACCGGCACCGGCAAGACGACGCTGTTGGCAGCCCTGCTGGCCGCCGCGCCGGCCGACGAGCGCATCGTGACGATCGAGGACGTGGCGGAACTGCGGCTGACGCATCCGCATCATGTGGCCCTGGAGGCACGACAGCCGAACCTCGAGGGCGCGGGCGGCATCAGCCTGGCCCGCCTCGTGCGGGAGTCGCTGCGGATGCGGCCCGATCGGCTGGTCGTCGGCGAGTGTCGAGGCGAAGAGGTGCGGGAGCTGCTGACGGCTCTCAACACGGGGCATGACGGCGGAGCCGGCACGCTGCATGCCAGCGGCCTGCACGACGTGCCCGCCCGGCTCGAGGCGCTCGGCGCCCTCGCGGCGATGGACACCTCCGCTCTGGCGCGTCAGGTCGTGAGTGCGTTCACCGTCGTTCTCCACCTCGATCGCTCACCGGCGGGACAGCGCCGCATCGCCCAGGCCGGCACCTTCATCCTGGTGGGGGAGCGCCTGGGCATCGAGGAGGTGCACCCGTGGTGATCGCGCACCGCCGACCGACGCCCGAGAGAGGCGCCGACGCGGCGACTTCCGTGCAGACTCTCGCCGTGCTGCTGCAGGCGGGCGCCATGCCCGCCGCGGCGTGGCGCCACCTCGCGTCGATCGGCGATCCGCATGCCGCGGCCGTGACGGCTCGGATCGACGACGGCGTGGCTCTCGTCTCCGCGATCGAAGCGGAGGGCGGCCCCTGGCGTGACCTCGCCGCCGCCTGGGAGATCGCCACGACCGTCGGCGCGCCGCTCGCCGAGGTGCTGCGCATGATCGCCGAGACGCTCAGAGACGCCTCCTCAGCAGCCGACGACGTGCGCATCGCTCTCGCGGAGCCCGCGGGCACGGCACGGCTCCTGCTGTGGCTGCCGTTCGCCGGGCTGCTCCTCGGATTCGCACTCGGCTTCGACACGGTGGGGGTGATCTTCGGGACGCCGGCCGGCGCCGTCTGCGTGATCGCCGGACTCCTGCTCGTGCTCGCGGCGCGCTCGTGGACACGACGCCTGCTGCGTCGGGCACGCCCCGAGCCCGGCACTCCGGGAATGCAGGCGGAACTCGTCGCGGTCGCGCTCGCCGGAGGCGCGTCGATCCCGCGGGCGCTGCGCCTCGTCGCCGAGAGCCCCGTGTCGCGACGCGACGGCGGGGAGGAGCGGATCGGCTCGGTGCTCGAGCTCTCGCAGACGGCCGGCGTGCCCGCGGGAGAGCTGCTGCGTGCGGCCGCCGCCCAGGAACGCCATGCCTCGCGGATCGAGGGGCGCCTGCGTGCGGCCGCGCTCTCGACGAAGCTCCTGATCCCGCTCGGCGTCTGCACCCTGCCGGCGTTCCTGCTGCTCGGGGTCGCTCCCCTGCTGCTGAGCGTGCTCTCCTCGACCCCGCTGCCGCTGTGACGGCCGCGCACCACGGATGCCTCGCGCATCCCACCCAGAGAAAGAAGGAACACATGAACACCCTCCCTCCGCTGACCCGCTCGCGTGCCACGACGCTCTTCGGCGACGACACGGGCGCGGCCACCGCCGAATACGCGATCACGACCATGGCCGCCGTCGCCTTCGCGGGACTGCTCGTGGTCATCATGAGGTCCGACGAGGTGCGCGGCATCCTCACCGATCTCATCCGCCGGGCTCTCACGGTCTCGTGAGAGCGGCCATCCGTGCGCGTCGACGCCGGCATCGGTGCGGGAGCGAGGGCGAGGGCGAGCGCGGGTCCGTCGCGGCCGAGCTCGCTCTCGCGCTCCCCGCCGTCGTCCTCGTGCTCGTGCTCGGAGTCGGGGCGCTGGGAGCGGCGGCGCACCAGGTCGCCCTCCAGGACGCCGCGGCGGATGCGGCACGTCTGCTCGGACGCGGGGAGGACGAGGGGGCGGCGGCGCACGCGGTGGCGTCGGCGCTGTCCGGAGCCGCGATGTCGACCACGGCCACCGGCGACCTCGTGTGCGTGACGACACGGATCGAGGTCGGCATCGGCGGCTTCCTCCGCTGGGGTCTGCGCGCGCACAGCTGCGCTCTGGACGGTGGACGATGAGTGGATCCGCCTCGAGAGGAGTCGCCTGATGGCGGGCTCGGCCCTCGCCGCGGGTGTGCTAGCGGTGGCCGCGGCCCTCTCGCTGGGGCTGGCCGCGGTCGGGGGCGCGACGGTGACGGCGCAGCGCGCAGCGGGAGCGGCCGATGCCGCCGCGCTCGCCGCCGCGGACGCGGTGAGCGGAGCGATCCCCGCCTCGGAGGCTCCCTGTGATCTCGCGAGCAGGGTCGCGACGGCGGCCGGAGCGACCCTCACGGACTGCTCGGTGGTCGGGTACGTGGCGACTGTGCAGGTGAAGGCGGCGTACGCTGGACTCGCTGCCGTCTCCCGAGCCCGAGCCGGGCCACCCGACGGAACCTGACGGCCGCACGAAGCACTTTCCCGCGCGAACGCAGGCGACCACTGGGACCAACCCATCACGGTGGTGTGTATGGTGTGCTTCGAAGAAAGGATGCTCCCTTGACTGAAGGCAAGAAGCTCGTCATCGTCGAGTCCCCGACGAAGATGCGGTCGATTCAGGGGTACCTCGGCGACGGCTATGAGGTCCTCAGCTCGGTCGGGCACATCCGCGACCTCGCAGACAAGAAGGACATCCCCGCCTCGGACAAGCAGGCGTACGGGAAGTACTCGATCGACGTCGACAACGACTTCGATCCCTACTACGTCGTCTCCGATCGCAAGACCAAGACCGTCGCCGAACTCAAGCGCGCGCTCAAGAGCGCCGACGAGCTCCTGCTCGCCACTGATGAGGACCGCGAGGGCGAGGCCATCGCCTGGCACCTGCTCGAGACGCTCAAGCCCAAGGTCCCCGTCAAGCGCATGGTCTTCCACGAGATCACGAAGGACGCCATCCAGGCGGCCATCGGCAACACCCGCGAACTCGACACCGACCTCGTCGACGCCCAGGAGACCCGCCGCATCCTCGACCGTCTCTACGGGTGGGACGTCTCGCCCGTGCTCTGGTACAAGGTCAAGACCGGCCTGTCGGCCGGACGCGTGCAGTCCGCGGCCACGAGGATGATCGTCGAGCGCGAGCGCGAGCGCATGGCGTTCGTGTCTGCCGAGTACTGGGACGTCGAGGCCGTCGCGACCTCGAGCGCCGGGTTCACGGTGCGTCTCGTCCGCGTCGACGGCGGCCAGCTCGCCCGCGGCACCGACTTCGACGACACGGGCGCGCTGAAGAAGGCCGTCGTCATCCTCGACGAGAAGAAGGCGGCAGCCCTCGCGCTGGCCGTCGACTCGGCGGGATCCGGCACGGTCACCAAGGTCGAGGCGAAGCCCGGAACCCGCAGCCCGTACGCGCCGTTCACCACCTCGACGATGCAGCAGGAGGCAGGGCGCAAGCTCTCGATGAGCGCGAAGCAGGCGATGAGCGTCGCCCAGCGGCTCTACGAAAAGGGCTACATCACCTATATGCGAACCGACTCCGTGGCGCTGAGCACGCAGGCGGTGCAGGCCGCCCGCAGCCAGGCCGTCGCGCTGTACGGCGACACCGCCGTGCCGCTCAAGCCGCGCGTGTACAAGTCGAAGAGCAAGAACGCGCAGGAGGCGCACGAGGCGATCCGTCCCTCGGGCGAGAACTTCCGCACCCCCAAGTCCGTCGCCTCCGAGCTCGACCGCGAGGAGCACCGCCTCTACGACCTCATCTGGAAGCGGACCGTCGCGAGCCAGATGGCCGATGCGAAGTACGAGACGACGACGGTCACGATCCTCGTGGATGCGGCCGGGCAGAAGGCCGAGTTCACGGCATCCGGAACCGTCTACACCTTCAAGGGGTTCCTCGACGCGTACGAAGAGGGGCGCGACGAGAAGCGCAACTCCCAGGATCGTTCCGACGACCAGTCGCTCCCCGCGGTCGCGGTCGGCGACGAGCTCACGATGTCGGATGCCGAGGCCAAGGGGCACCGCACCACTCCCAAGCCGCGATTCACCGAGGCCTCGCTGGTCAAGGCTCTCGAGGAGCACGGCATCGGCCGACCGTCCACGTTCGCGAGCATCATCGGGACCGTGATCGACCGTGGCTACGCGACCAAGCGAGGCCAGGCGCTCGTCCCGACCTGGCTCGCCTTCAGTGTCGTCCGACTGCTCGAGGAGCACTTCGCGCACCTGATCGACTACGACTTCACGGCATCGCTCGAAGACGATCTCGACGCGATCGCCCGCGGCGAGCAGAAGCGCGTCGAGTGGCTGCGCTCCTTCTACTTCGGATCCGATTCGCACGTCGGCCTCCGCCAGGTCGTCGACAACCTGGGTGAGATCGACGCGCGGGCGCTGAATTCCACGCCGATCACCGAGAACGCGACTCTGCGCTTCGGCAAGTACGGGCCGTACCTCGAGGTCGCCAACCCCGAGGCGCCCGACGAGAAGCCGCGCATCGTGAACGTCCCCGAAGACCTCGCGCCCGACGAGCTGACCGCAGCGAAGGCGCAGGAGCTCATCGACGCGCCCGTCGCCGGTGACCGTGTGCTGGGTGTCAATCCGGAGAACGGCAAGATCGTCGTCGTCAAGGACGGCCGTTTCGGGCCCTACGTGCAGGAGAACGACCCGGTGTCCGAGGATGCCGCGGTCGACGAGGCCACCGGCGAGGTCGTCGAGGAGAAGCCCAAGCCGAAGCGCGGGGCGAAGAAGGAAGCCGAGCCGAAGCCGCGCACCGGCTCGCTGTTCCGTTCGATGTCGGTCGACACCATCGACCTCGACACCGCGCTCCAGCTTCTGAGCCTGCCGCGAGTGGTCGGTGCCGACCCCGAGACCGGCGACGAGATCACCGCGCAGAACGGACGCTACGGTCCCTACCTGAAGAAGGGGACCGACTCTCGCTCGCTGGACAGCGAATCGCAGATCTTCGACGTCACGCTCGAGAAGGCGCTGGAGATCTACGCGCAGCCGAAGTACGGCGCAGGATCCCGTCGAGCCTCCAGCGCGCTCGCGGAGTTCGAGGCGGACCCGGTGAGCAACAAGCCGATCCGCATCCGCGACGGTCGCTTCGGTGCGTACGTGACCGATGGCGAGACGAACGTGACGATCCCGCGCGGTCAGAAGCCCGAGGACATCACCTTCGAGATCGCCGTGCAGATGCTCGCCGACAAGCGCGCCAAGGGGCCGGCCCCGAAGCGCGGCGCTGCGAAGAAGGCACCGGCCAAGAAGCCCGCCGCGAAGAAGCCCGCCGCGAAAAAGCCCGCCGCGAAGAAGCCTGCCGCCAAGAAGGCTCCGGCCAAGGCGTCGGCGACGGATGCAGAGAAGGCCGCTGCGCGCTCCGCCGCAGCCAAGAAGGCGGCGGCGACGCGTGCCGCGAACGCGGCGAAGCGTCGTGCTGAGTGAGCGGAGCGAGCCGAAGTAAAGGCCGGTTCGTGACGTCGGGGTCCGGCGTCTGGATCACTCTCGAGGGCGGCGACGGGTCGGGCAAGACGACTCAGTCGAACCTCCTCGCGGACTGGCTGACGGATGCGGGACGCACTGTGGTGCGCACCCGTGAGCCCGGCGGCTCAGAAGTCGGCCAGCTGATCCGCGACATCGTGCTGCACCACCGCGGTGACATCGCACCGCGCGCCGAGGCTCTGCTCTACGCCGCCGACCGCGCACACCATGTCGCCACGGTCGTGAGGCCGGCTCTCGCCCGCGGTGAGGTCGTGCTGCAGGATCGCTATCTCGATTCGTCGGTCGCCTACCAGGGTGCGGGCCGTGTGCTCGACGGCGATGAGATCCGCAACCTCTCGCTGTGGGCAGCCGAAGGCGCCCTGCCCGATCTCACCGTGCTGCTCGACCTCGACCCCGAATCGGCGCGGGTACGTCTCGACTCCGCCGACAAGCCGTTCGATCGGCTCGAGGCCGAGAAGACCGAGTTCCACGCCCGCGTGCGCGATTCCTATCTCGCCCTGGCCGAGGCCGAGCCCGAGCGCTTCCTCGTTCTCGACGCCTCCGCATCGCCCGAGGCCATCGCAGCGCACCTCCGCGACCGCGTGGCGAGTCTCCTCGGCTGAGCAGCCCGACCGCGGAGCGACGTCTTCGGCGGTGCGACCTCGACAGCGGTGCCACGCACGTCGGTGCTCCCGATTAGGCTGAGTGCATGCACCAGACCATCGCCGCCCCGTTTCCGTGGGCGGACGTCTGGGGGCAGGACGCCGCTGTCGAGACGCTGCGCCACGCGGCCGCCGATCCGACGGCGCTCTCGCACGCCTGGCTCATCACCGGCCCGCCCGGGTCCGGGCGATCCACTCTCGCGCATGCGTTCGCCGCGGCGCTGATCGCCGACCGTCCCGACGACGAGGCGGCGATGCGCCAGGTCCTCGCCGGCACGCACCCCGACGTCACCGCACTGCGCACCGACAAGGTGATCATCACGATCGCCGAAGCCCGCGCCCTCGTCGAGCGTTCGTACTTCGCCCCGTCGGCCGGCCGCTACCGCGTGATCATCGTCGAAGACGCCGACCGCATGGTCGAACGCACGTCCAACGTGCTGCTGAAGGCGCTCGAGGAGCCGCCCGAAGACACGGTGTGGATCCTGTGCGCACCCAGCGAGGCCGATCTGCTCCCCACGATCCGCTCGCGGGTCCGTTCGCTGCGGCTGCGAGAGCCCGATGTCGCCGACGTCGCGCGTCTGATCACGCTCCGGACGGGCGCCGACGAGGCCGTCGCCGAACAGGCCGCCCGGCACGCGCAGCGACACATCGGGATGGCGCAGCGGCTCGCCACCGACGAGGCCGCGCGACGCCGACGCGACGACACGTTGAGATCGGTTCTGGGCGTTCGCGGGGTCAACGACGCCGTCGAGGTGGCCGGTCGCATCATCCAGGCGGCGAACGACGACGCGAAGACCCTCACGGCCGAGCGCGACGCGAGTGAGCGCGCGAGCCTCCTCCGCACCGTCGGCATCGCCGAGGGGCAGGCGGTGCCGCCGGCGCTGCGCACCCAGATCTCCGCGCTCGAAGACGACCAGAAGAAGCGCGCCACGCGCAGCCTGCGCGACGGGATCGACCGCGTGCTCACAGATCTGCAGTCGCTCTTCCGCGACGTCGTGATGCTGCAGTTCGGGCGGGGCGACGACCTGATCAACCGCGAGCTCCGTGAAGAACTCGAGGCGCTCGCCGCCGCCTGGCCCGAGACCCGTACTCTTGTCGTACTCGAACACCTAGCCGATACCCGCCAGTCGCTGGAGCGCAACGTCGCACCGCTTCTCGCCCTCGAGAGCTTGCTCGTGACTGTCACGAGCGGGAGGACACCGTGAACACCAGACCGACTTCCCGCCTGCGCCGCACCGTCGCGGTGATCGCCGGCCTCGCCGCCGCATCCGTCGCTCTCTCGGGGTGCCTGTACTCGATGATCCCCGAGCAGGCCGAGCCGAAGCCCTCGACCACCAAGGCCCCCGACACCGAGGGCGTCGCCGCAGATCTGATGTCCTTCTACGGGCAGACGCTCTCGTGGAGCGAATGCGGCACGGGCTTCGACTGCACCGACGTGACCGCGCCTCTGGACTGGGAGAACCCGGGCGACGGCGAGATCACGCTGTCGGTGGTGCGCCACCAGGCGACCGGCACCGCGCAGGGTTCGCTGCTCACCAACCCCGGTGGCCCCGGGGCCAGTGGTGTGGAACTCATCCGCGACAGCCTCGACTTCGCCGTCGGCGCCGACCTGATCGAGAACTACGACGTGATCGGTTTCGACCCGCGCGGCGTCGGTCAGTCCACGGCGGTCACCTGCTTCGACGCGTCCGAGATGGACGATTACCTCTACACGATCCCCACGGCGAAGCGCGGCAGTGCGGAGTGGGAGGCCGAACTGCTCGCGGGGCACAAGAAGTTCGCCGAGGCGTGCGAGGCGAACAGCGGCGGGATCCTGCCGTACATCACGACCATCAACGCGGCGCGCGACATGGACCTGATCCGCGCAGTGCTGGGCGACACGCAGCTCAACTACCTCGGGTACTCCTACGGCACGTTCCTCGGAGCGACCTACGCGAGCCTCTACCCCGACAAGGCGGGACGCCTCGTCCTCGACGGCGCCATCGATCCCGCGGTCTCCGGCCTCGAGGTCGGCGCGACGCAGGCGCTCGGATTCGAATCGGCGCTGCGTGCGTACATGCAGGACTGCCTGGATTCGGGGGAGTGCCCGTTCGCCGGCACCGTCGACGAGGCGATGGCTGACCTCGGCGCGCTGCTCGCGAGCGTCGACGCGTCGCCGCTCCGGAACGGCGACGGGCGCCTGCTCGGCGCCGATTCGCTGATGACCGGCATCATCGCCGCGCTCTACTCCGCCGACAGCTGGTCGTACCTCACCCAGGCCTTCGACGAGGCGCTGCAGGGCGACCCGACGACCGCGTTCTTCCTGGCCGACTTCTACAACGGCCGTGAGAACGGCAGCTACCTCGACAACTCCAGTGAGGCATTCCGCGCCTACAACTGCATGGATTACCCGGTCGAAGACGACCCGAGCGCCGAGGCGGCGACGACCGCGAAGATCGCCGAGGGTGCGCCCACGATCGCTCCGTACTGGAACGGACCCGATTCGTGCGCCGTGTGGCCTTACCCGCCGACCGGCACCCGGGGCGAGATCACCGCCGAGGGCGCGGGCCCGATCGTCGTGGTCGGTACGACCAACGACCCGGCCACCCCGTACGAGTGGTCGGAGTCGCTCGCCGACCAGCTCCAGGAGGGCGTGCTCATCACCCGTGTGGGCGAGGGGCACACCGGATACAACAAGGGCAACGCCTGCGTGGACGACGCTGTCGAGGCATTCCTCCTCGACGATGTGGTGCCCGAGGACGGGCTGCGCTGCGAGTGACTCGACGTCGATTCGCGGTGCGGGTCCGGAACCGGTAATATCGATGATCGCGCCGCTTTAGCTCAGTCGGCAGAGCATCTCACTCGTAATGAGAAGGTCGTCAGTTCGATTCTGACAAGCGGCTCCAGCAGGCCCCGTGATCTGAAAAGATCACGGGGCCTTTTGGTTTCCGGCGAGCCGTCGTCGGATGGCGCGTACGCTCGGAGCATGGGCAGAGCGCTTCTGATCGTCGACATCCAGAACGACTTCACCGAGGGCGGCGCGCTCGCCGTCGCGGGTGGGGATGCCGTGGCATCCGCCGTCTCCGCCTTCCTGGAGGCTCACGCGGCGGAGTACGACGTGATCGTCGCCTCGCGCGACTGGCACGACGCGCACGGCGACAACGGCGGTCATTTCGCCGAGAGCCCCGACTTCGTCGACACCTGGCCTCCGCACTGCGTCGAAGGCTCGGACGGGGCCGAGTACGACCCGCTGCTGGTGACGGATGCCGTCACCCACCATGTCCGCAAGGGGCAGGGCGAGCCGGCGTACTCGATGTTCGAGGGGACGACCGAGGCGGGGGACACCGTCGCCGGGATCCTGGCCGATGCCGGCGTGGTCGTCGCGGACGTCGTGGGGATCGCCACCGATCACTGCGTCCGGGCCTCCGCCCTCGATGCGATCGCGCACGGTGTGCAGGTGCGGATCCTCACCGACCTGATCGCCGGCGTCGCGGCGGAGCCGAGCGCCGCGGCCCTCGCCGAGCTCGCCCACGCCGGGGCGGTCCTGACGGAGAGCGCCGCGGAATGACCCGCAGCGCGCTGCTGCTGAGGGCGGTGAACGTGTCGGGCCGCAACCTCGTGCCGATGGCACGGCTGCGCGAGGTGCTCACCCCTGAGCTCGGAGAGGTCTCGACCTACATCGCGAGCGGCAACATCCTATGCGAGCAGCCTGACGACCCGACGGCCGCCCGCGCGAGGGTCCGTGCCCTGATCGCCGCGGAGTTCGGTGTCGACACTCCGGTGATCCTGCGCACCCACGACGCGCTCGCCCGTGCGATCGAGGCTCACCCCTTCAGTGATGCATCCGAGAAGCTGCTGCATGCGATGTTCCTCGAGGGACCGGCATCCCCGGAGGCGGTCGCGACGTTGGAGCAGCGTCTCGTGCCGGGGGAGCGGATCTCCCTGATCGGCGAGGATCTGTGGATCGCCTACAGCGAGGGCGGGGTGCATAGCACCAAGCTCACCAAGGCCGTCCTCGACCGGGCGCTCGGCGTCGCCGGCACGGCTCGCAACCTCCGCACCGTCAGGAAGCTGGTCGAGCTGACGGCGTGAGCGCGTCCTCAGTCCGAGGTCTCCCTGCTCAGGGCGAGGGGCGGACGGTGCGGATCCGTCTGCAGGTCCACGCGGTGCACGCCGCATCCGACGCAGCGGACGTAGACGACCGTGCCCTCGCTGGTGGTGTGGCGGGAGTCGACGGTCCAGGCGTGCTCATGCGGGGGAGCGGTCGGGCGGGGGATCGGAAGGGTGTGCAGAGAGGTCATGCGTCCAGCGTGATGTAATGTCCTTATGCATCTCAACCCTTACGGCGAGTACGCGGTGCTGCTGGCCGCGTCGCTCGCGGACGACTTTCCCGACGATCGTGCCGGCATCGAGGAAAGAACGCTCGAGAGGGGCATGACGATGACGTTCCCGCCCGCACGCGATGATCACGAGCGTGTCCGCGAGGTCGTCGACGACTGGCTGCAGATCGTCGACGAACACGATCCCGCGGCGCGAGCCGAGGTGCTCAACGCGCAGATGGCGAAGGCGGCGGCCTATCCCCGCCTCACGAATCATGACGGGGAGGGGTGGCACCTGCACTACCGGGACGACGTGCAGTCGCTGCCGTACGTGCTCCGGGCGATCTTCGCGGTCGGCACGTCGCTGCACCTCGTCACCCGCGGCATGGATCGCCTCGGGCGATGCGAGGCCTCGCCCTGCACGAACGTCGTCGTCGACGTCACCCGGAACGGCAGGCAGCGGTTCTGCTCGGTGCGCTGCGCGAACAGAGCGGCGGTCCGGCGTCACAGGGCGCGCGCTGGCGCCTGACACCGGACCGCCGGAGGATCAGATCAGATCAGATCGGATCACGCCGTCTGCTCGGCGTGCCGCCCTTCGGCGACCTCTTCGATCAGCTTCGCGTTGAAGGCGGGCAGGTCGTCGGGCGTGCGGCTCGAGACGAGCCCTTCGTCGACCACGACCTCCTCGTCGACCCAGGTCGCGCCGGCGTTGCGCAGATCGGTGGCCAGGCTCGGGTAGCTGGTGAGGGTGCGTCCGTCGACGACTCCCGCTTCGATCAGGATCCATGCGCCGTGGCAGATGACGGCGACCGGCTTGTGCTGCTCGAAGAACGAGCGGGCCAGGTCGATGGAGGCTTTGTCGAGGCGCAGCTGGTCGGCGTTCACGACGCCTCCCGGGAGCACGAGCGCGTCGAACTCGTCGGCCTTCGCGGTGTCGGAGGTCAGGTCGACGTGCTGCACGTGTCCGTTCTTCCCGGTGATCTGCAGTCCCTCGGGTGCGATGAGCGTGGCGCTCGCGCCCTCGCCCTGCACCGCTTCCCACGGACTGGTCAGCTCGCTGTCCTCGAATCCGTCCGTGGCCAGGAATGCCACTCGGCTGTCGGTGAGAGTCGCCATGATGCGTCCTTTCGTGGAGGTCGGTGTCCCGGACGGGACACCTCGACACTCTCGTAGGACGCCGGCCCCGTGAAGGGGGTGGCCGGATCGCCGGTGCGGTGATAACGGTGGGCCCCGTGGGGCTCGAACCCACGACCCGCGGATTAAAAGTCCGATGCTCTGCCAACTGAGCTAGAGGCCCGCATGACCAGTCTATTGCGCAAAGAAGGAGCCGCTGACGACGTGTCGCCAGCGGCTCCTTCTCCGTCCCGTCGTCCTCCCCCTGAGTGACGGGACGGTTCACCGAGTGTGCCTCGGTGTTTCTCTGCCTTACGCGGCCGGGGGCATCAGCACCGAGTCGATGAGGTACACGGTGGCGTTGGCGGTCTTGACTCCACCGCAGATGACGTTGGCGTCGTTGACCATGATCGAGTCGCCGCTGCCGGTGACCTCGAGGTCGGCGCCGTTGACGGTCGCGTGGGTGCCGTCGATGTCAGCCGGAGCGATCTGGCCGGGGACCACGTGGTACGTCAGGATCGAGCTCAGCGTGGCGCTGTCGGTCTTGAGTGCCTCGATGGTGGCGGGGTCGATCTTCGCGAAAGCGTCGTCCACGGGGGCGAAGACGGTGAACTCGTCACCGTTCAGGGTGTCGACGAGGTTGACGTCGGGGTTGAGCTGTCCGCTGACTGCGGCGACCAGCGTCTTGAGCAGCGGGTTGTTCGATGCGGCGGTCGCGACCGGGTCCAGGGACATGCCCTCGACCGATCCGGCGCCGTCCGGCACTGCCTCTGCGTATGCGGCGCAACCGGGGCCGACGAGGTCCGCGGCCGGGTCCATCGTCTCGGGGGCGGTGGTCTCGGAGGACTCCGGAGCCATCGACTCCGACGGCTCGTCGCTGCTGGTGGTTCCGCCCATGGAACATGCGGAGAGCAGGAATGCGCTCGCAAGGCCGAGGGTGATCGCTGCGGTGACCTTCTTCTTGGTGCTGAACATCTCAAGCTCCTTCAGAACATTTGCCACGGCCTCTCCGTGGCGTTGACAGTCGTTCGGAGCCCCGTCGGGATCGGATGGGAGAAACGCAGAAGTTTTTTTTGGGGCGCCGGATTCAATCCGATTCCCGCTCTGTGGCGAACAGCTCTCGACGACATGTCCTTAAGAGGACTCGTTTACGTCACTTTCGGGTGGCGGTTGCAGGGGAAAGCGGGGTGAATGCGGCATGCTGGTAGAGATGGTCATCGATGGAATGGACGTACCCGAAGAAGGTACGCCGCGGGATGCTGTCGCCGACCTGCTCGTACGTATCGGTGGCGGCGATCAGCGCGCGTTCGCCGAGCTCTACGACGCTCTGTCCTCTCGCGCGTTCGGCCTGATCCTGCGGGTCCTGGTGAACCGTTCGCAGAGCGAAGAGGTGCTGCAGGAGGTCTTCCTCGAGATCTGGCAATCCGCTTCGAAGTTCGCTCCGAACAAGGGGCAGGGAAGAACCTGGGTGATGACGATCGCGCACCGTCGTGCGGTCGACCGGGTACGGGCATCCCAGTCCAGCGCGGACCGGGATGTGCGGGCCGGGTTCAGGGATATCGGAGTCGCACACGACAGCGTGTCGGAGACGGTCGAACTGGGCATCGAGAGCGAGAAGGTCCACCACGCGCTCGCAGCTCTTCCCGAGGCGCAGCGCGAAGCACTCGTTCTGGCCTACTACGGCGGATACAGTCAAAATGAAGTTGCGGTGCTCGTCGGAGCACCGCTGGGGACGATCAAGACACGGATGCGGGACGGACTCTCGCGTCTCCGGACAGCCATGGGGGTGACAGCATGAACGAACAGGAATTCGCGGAACTCGCGGCAGGAGCGGCACTCGACGCGCTGTCGCCGGACGACCAGCAGCGCTACCACGCCGCTCTCGTCGCGAACCCGCAGTGGCAGGCGATCGCGGACGACGACGTCGACACGGCCGGCATGCTCGCATCCGGTGCGGCCCCGGTGGTACCGGGCCCCGGAATCAGGGCTGCGCTGCTCGCACGCATCGCCGAGACGCCCCAGGACGGCCGGGTCATCGTGTCCGGCTCCGTTCCGGACGCCCTCCCCGAGTCGAACTCAGCCGACACGAAGGACTCAGCCGATGCCGAGGACTCCTCGTCGGTCGCGGACGAGCTCGAGTCCGACGGCCTCGAGCCCGGCGACCCGCGTGCTGCGGCGTCTCCGAAGGCTCCGCCGCACCGTCTCCGCATCCTCTTCACACTGGCCGCGTGCCTCGCGCTCCTGGTCGGAGTGGGCATCGGCGCAGTGGCCGTCAACGACTACCTGAACCGCCCCGCGAGCGTCATCGCTCTGCAGGACATCCAGGCGGCCGGTGACGCGCAGCAGGCGAGTGTTCCGCTGGAGGGCGGCGGCACGGCCACCGCGCACTGGTCGGCGTCGCTCGGCACATCGGTGCTGGTCACCGACGGCATCCCGTCCCTCGCGGATGGAGAGACCTACGAGCTCTGGTACGTCCGTGGCGACACACCCGTTTCCGCAGGCGTGTTCGACGCCGACGGCGGAGAGGCGACGGCCGTTCTCGCCGGCGACATGCACGCCGGTGACGTGATCGCGGTCACCGTGGAGCAGGCCGGCGGCTCGCCGTCCGGTTCGCCGACGACGGACCCCGTCGTCGTCATCCCCACGGCCTGACCCGCGTCGATCGCGCGTACCCTGGACTGATGCCTGAGCAGTTCTCCCGTCCCGTGCGCCGACCTTCGAGCGCCTTCGACAACATCGTCGGGGCGCACGACCCTGCGGAGGAGACCCGGATCGCGCATGCGACCGCATCCGCTCTCCTGACCCGTGTGCGCGCGGACGAGAGCGGAGTGAGCGCCGACAGACTCGTCGCCTTCACCGCGGAGCACGGCATCGACGAGATCGCGGAGTTATGGTCGAAGGCGCCGGCACGGACGCTGCCCGGCGCGCTGTGGCGGCTGTATCTGCTGCAGCTCGCGATCCACAGCGATCCGCACACGGCAGCGCTGCTGTACGAGCGAGGGCGGGTGGAACTCGCCTCCGTCGACGCGATCGTCGCGGGTGCCCCCGTTCCCGCGAACCCCGACGAGATCGTCGCCCTGATCGACACCATCCTGCGGGGAGCGTTCCGGGGCGACTTCGCCGTCGCTCTCGATCGCGCGGCGTCGTTCTGCCGGGTGCACGCCTCCGGCGCCACGCACACCGCGGACGATTACGAGCTCACCGAGCCGTCGCGAGCGAGCGAACTGACCACGCGCGCGCTGCGGCTGAGCAGCTACGCTCAGGATCTCACGGCCGCCGCGACGCTCTGGCGATCGGACGCACTGGTCTGAGGTCTCCCTGGCGAATCGCCGGGGGAAGGATAAGACCGGGCCGCAAGAACGCCTCTCGGCGGAAGGCCGCTCGCAGCGGCAAAAATTGGAGCCCGGGGTTATGCGGCCCGGCCATTCCAGTGTAACAAGATCGCTGCGGGTCTATTCCCGGGGCTCTAGGCTCGGACCATGACCCGGCGCTTCGCTCTGATGATCGACCCCGCAGCATCCGACGTCGTCCGCGCGGACTTCGCCGACACGTTCACCCTCGTCGATGCGGCGGCGCCTGCGCTGAGCGTCGGCGAGCTGAGCACGCAGCGCGGAGACGGGGTCTTCGAATCGATCGGCGTGATCGACGGACATGCCCAGGAGGTCGTGCCGCATCTGGAGCGGCTCGCGCACTCCGCGGCACTGTGCGATCTGCCCCTCCCGAACCACGCGCAGTGGCGCCAGGCCATCGAGCGCGCCGCGGAGCACTGCGAGGCGGGCGAGTACGTCATCAAGCTCATCCTCAGCCGGGGAGTGGAGCACGGCCCGACTCCGACCGCGTGGGTGACGGCGGCACCGGCATCGGACTTCTCCGAGGTGCGCGAGCGGGGCGTCCGCGTGGTGACGCTCGACCGCGGATACGACCTCGATGTCGCCGCGAATGCGCCCTGGCTGCTGCTCGGAGCCAAGACCCTCTCGTATGCCGTCAACATGGCCGCACTGCGCGAGGCGCACCGGCGGGGCGCCGACGACGCGATCTTCCTGTCGCGCGACGGCTTCGTGCTGGAGGCGCCGACGGCATCGCTGATCCTGCGCCTGGGCGATCGCTTCGTGACGCCCGCGCCGAACGGCGGAATCCTGCACGGCACGACGCAGCTCAGCGTCTACGAGTATCTGGCGGATCGCGGCCTCGCCGCGGAGTATGCGCGGGTCCCGGCATCCGACCTGCCTCGTGCGGATGCCGCGTGGCTCGTCTCGAGCGTGCGCCTGGCCGCTCCGATCACCGCCGTCGACGGGGTCGAGCTGCCGGTCGACCACGATCTCACCGCCGACCTCAACCGCTACCTGCTCTCGCCGCGCGACTGAGCCGTTCGCGGGCTGCAGCAGAGGTTCATCGCACCACTGCGGGCACCGCTTAGGCCCCACGACGACGACACGCCGTGGGGCCACAGGGCCGCACGGCGTGTCGAGCCTCCTGCTCCGACGTCGTGCCCGCGAGACGCGGACCGGACGGTGGAGAACCCCGGAGGGGAGGGCGGGGGAGCGGATTATCCGAAGCGTCCCGAGACGTAGTCCTCAGTGGCCTGCACGGAGGGCGTCGTGAACATGGTGCGGGTGTCGTCGTACTCGATGAGCTTGCCGGGCTTGCCGGTGCCGGCGATGTTGAAGAACGCCGTCTTGTCGGAGACGCGGCTCGCCTGCTGCATGTTGTGCGTCACGATCACGACCGTGTACTGGGTCTTGATCTCGGCGATCAGCTCCTCGATCGCAAAGGTCGAGATCGGGTCGAGGGCCGAGCACGGCTCGTCCATGAGGATCACGTCAGGCGAGACGGCGATCGCGCGGGCGATGCACAGACGCTGCTGCTGTCCACCGGAGAGTCCGGATCCCGGGCGGTCGAGACGGTCCTTGACCTCGTTCCACAGGTTCGCGCCGCGCAGCGACTTCTCGACGAGGGCGTCCTGATCGCTCTTCGCCATGCGCGTGTTGTTCAGCTTCACGCCGGCGAGCACGTTCTCCTTGATCGACATGGTCGGGAAGGGGTTCGGACGCTGGAAGACCATGCCGACCTGGCGACGCACCAGCACGGGGTCGACGCCGGTGCCGTAGAGGTTCTTGCCGTCGATCAGCACCTCGCCCTCGACGCGTGCGCCGGGGATGACCTCGTGCATGCGGTTGAGGGTGCGGAGGAAGGTGGACTTGCCGCAGCCGGACGGGCCGATGAACGCCGTCACGGTGTTGGGCTTGATGTCGATGCTGACGCCTTCGACAGCGAGGAAGTCGCTGTAGTAGACGTTGAGGTCGTTGACTTCGATGCTCTTGGACACGGGAGATCCTTCTTGTTCAGTCAGTCAGTCAGTCGGGTGTGTCGGCTCAGCGGCCGTTGATCTTGGGTGCGAACACCTTGGCGATGATGCGAGCCAGCAGGTTCAGCACCATCACGATGACGATGAGGGTGAGAGCCGCAGCCCACGCCCGATCGAGGTAGGCGTCGACGGGGATGCCGGGGTATTTCGCCTGCATGTACGAGAACACCGGCAGAGTCGCCATCTGCCCGCTGAACATGTTGAGGTTCATACCCTGCACGATGCCGACGGTGAGCAGCAGCGGCGCGGTCTCGCCGATGACGCGGGAGATGGCCAGCATCACGCTGGTGAGGATGCCGGCGATCGCGGTCGGCAGCACGACCTTGATGATCGTCAGCCACTTCGGCACGCCGAGGGCGTAGGCGGCCTCGCGCAGCTCGTTCGGGACGATGCGGAGCAGCTCTTCCGATCCACGCACCACGACGGGGATCATCAGCACCGACAGGGCGAGCGAGCCCATGATGCCCATCCGGGTTCCCGGACCGACGATCAGGGAGAACACCGAGTAGATGAACAGACCGGCGACGATCGACGGGATGCCGGTCATGACATCGACGAGGAAGGTGATGCCGCGGGCGAGCTTGCGTCCTTCGCCGTACTCGACCAGGTAGATCGAGGTCATCAGGCCGATCGGCACCGAGATCACGGTCGCACCGAGGGTGATCAGGAGCGTTCCCCAGATGGCGTGCACGGCGCCGCCGCCCTCGCCGACGATGTTGCGCATCGAGAAGCTGAAGAATTCGCCGTCGAAGCGCATCAGGCCGTTGACGACCACGGTGTACAGCAGCGAGATGAGGGGGAGCAGTGCGACCACGAAGGCGCCGGAGACCAGCGCGGTCATGAGGCGGTCGATCGCGTGGCGGCGGCTCTCGACGACGGTCGAGATCACCATGATCAGCGCCATGTAGAAGATCAGGCCGACGACGAGGGTGAGCGCGATGTTGAAGTCGGCCGGGTCGTTGCCCACGTTGACGAACGCGAAGATCGTCGCGGACACGACGAACGCGACCAGCAGCAGCGCCCACGGCGCCCACTTCGGCAGGTGCCCGGCCGACGTGCTGTGGGTGGGAGCGGCCACCGAGGAGGGCGAGGGGGTGAGTGTGGTTGTCATGTCAGTTGGCTCCCGAGAACTCGGCACGGCGCGAGACGATCCAGCGGGCGACGAAGTTGACCGCGAAGGTGACGATGAAGAGGATCAGACCCGCGGCGATGAGCGTGTTGACGCCCTCGTCGTGGGCTTCGGGGAACCGCAGGGCGATGATCGCGGGGATCGTCGTCGGGTTCTCCGGGTTGATCAGGTTGAACGTGATGATGCCGAGGGGGGAGAGCACGAGCGTCACGGCCATGGTCTCGCCCAGCGCACGGCCGAGGCCGAGCATCGCGCCCGACACCATGCCGCTGCGGGCGAAGGGCAGCACGGCCATCCTGACCATCTCCCAGCGCGTCGCGCCGAGGGCCAGGGCGGCCTCCTCGTGGAGCTTCGGTGTCTGCAGGAAGACCTCGCGGCAGATGGCGGTCATGATGGGCAGGATCATCACGGCGAGGACGAGGGATGCCGTGAGGATCGTCTTGCCGGTGCCCGAGGGCGTTCCGCTGAAGATCGGGATCCACCCGAGGTGCTCGTTCAGCCACTTGTAGAAGGGCACGAGCATCGGGGCGAAGGTGAGCGCGCCCCAGAGGCCGAACACGACCGACGGCACAGCGGCCAGCAGATCGATGATGTAGCCGAGGAAGCCGGCGAGCCTGCGGGGGGCGTAATGCGAGATGAAGAGCGCGATGCCGATGGCGATCGGAGCGGCGATGACGAGGGCGATGAGGCTCGACCACAGCGTGCCGAAGACGAACGGCCAGACCCACGAGAGGAACGACTGGCCCGCGAGGATGTGATTGTCCGACGTGTCCGCCGACAGGGCGGGGATCGACTGCACGATCAGGAACAGCGCCACCGCGGCGAGGGTGACGAGGATGATGATCCCGGCGGCCAGCGCGGTGCCCGAGAAGACCAGGTCACCCCGTCGGCGCAGCGTGTGGGGTGTGCCGGGTGAACGGGTGGTATCGGGACCCGTTGTGGTTGTGGTCATCGGAGCGACTCCAGGCTCTGAGGGACTTTCAGGGTTTTCATGCGGGTGCCCCCGGGTGTCGGTCGAGTCCTCTCGACCGACACCCGGGGGCGTCGGACCGGAGCTCAGCCGTGGGCTGAGCCGTCGGTCACTTCGTGACGATCGCGTCGATCGCGGTGCTGATCTGGTCGCGCAGGCTGTCCGAGATCGGCGCGCTGCCGGCAGCCTCGGCGGCTGCATCCTGACCCTCGGCCGAGGAGACGTACTCGAAGTACGCCTTCACGAGGCCGGCGGTCTCGGCGTCGTCGTAGTCGACGCAGCCGATGAGGTACGAGACGAGCGCGATCGGGTACGAGCCGGCGGGTGCGGCGGCCGGGTCGACGGCGAACGCGAGGTCGTGGTCCGAGCGGCCCTCCTCGAGCGGCGATGCCTCGACGAGCGCTGCGGCGGCGTCTGCCGAGTAGGGGACGTAGTCGCCCTCGACCTCGACGGCCACCTGGCCGAGCTCCGAGGTGCGCGACGCGTCAGCGAAGCCGATGTAGCCGGAGCCGTTGGTGATCGCATCGACGACTCCCGAGGTGCCGTCTCCGGCCTCGCCCGTCTGAAGCGGCCACTCGTCGCTGGCCTCGTAGGTCCACACGTCGGGGGCGACGGCGCTGAGGTACTTGGTGAAGGTCTCCTGCGTGCCCGAGGGGTCCGAGCGGTGCACGGTGACGATCGCCTGGTCGGGAAGGTCGACGCCCTCGTTCTGCGAGGCGATGGCCGGGTCGTTCCACTGGGTGATCGTGCCGGCGAAGATCTTGGCGATGGTCTCGCCGTCGAGGTTCAGCTCGTCGATTCCGTCGAGGTTGAAGGCCACGGCGACGGGCGAGATGTAGACCGGGATCTCGACGATCTCGTCGGATGCGCAGGAGCCGAAGCCGCCCTTGGCGATCTCGTCGGCGTTGAACGCGCGGTCGGAGCCGATGAAGTTGGAGGAGCCGGCGATGAAGTTCTCGCGGCCGGTGCCCGAGCCCGTCGCGGTGTAGTTCACCGTGGTGTCGGGGTTGGCGGTCTGGAACGCGGCGACCCAGGACTGCTGGGCGGCCTCCTGCGAGGAGGCGCCGGTGGCCTCGATGGTGCCGGAGAGGGTGGAGTCGGTGGGGGCGTCGGTGGAGCCGCCGGTGCCGCCTTCGTTCGCGGCACAGCCGGCGAGTGCGAGAGCGGCGACGGCGCCGATGGCGCCGATACGTGCGATTCGGGAGATCTTCACTGTGGATCCTTCGATCTTGGAGGGGTGGGGCCCGGTGCAGGGCACACAGTGACGCTAGGTGCGGCGGTTAACGAGACTCTCCCGCACAGGTGAACGGAAGGTGAACGGCGGTCGACTCTCTGGGGCGGGATACCGCGCCCATCCGCGGAATCCCGCCGGAGTCGGGGTCAGACCTTGGGGATGTGCGTCTCGATCGCGATGATCCCGGAGCCCGGATTCGTCGCCGAGAGGTGCACGACCGAGAAGGCGGCGGGCTCGAGGGCGGCGGCGCTGCTCACGTACGATCCGCGGATGGTGCCGGTGGCGAGCGCGAGCTCGGTGAGGATGCCGGGGAGCACCGGTCCGTGGCTGCACAGCACCGCGGGCTTTCCCGAGCGGACGCGGCGGCCGACCACGGAGCGGAGGTCGTCGCGACCCTCCTCCCAGGCATCCTGACTGATCGCCTCGGTCTTGACCTTCTTGCGGTCGAGGGCGGCGGCCAGCGGGGTGACGGTCTGCACGCACCGCACCGCGTCGCTGGTCACGATCCTTCGCACGCCGAAGGCGCGCAGCGGTCCGACGATCGAGGACGCCTGGTGCTGGCCGCGCTCCGTCAGCGGACGCGCGGCATCCGCCCCGTCCCAGTCCGAACGGGACAGCGCCTTCGCATGACGCAGTGCGATCACGGGGAAGGTGCGCAGGACGCCGTCATCGACGAGATTCGCGAAGAAATCGAGGATCTCGAGGTCGACCGGGTAGCTCAGACGGGCACGCGCCTTCTTGATGCTGACCCACTCGAGGGCGGCGATCTCGCGATTGGGCACGAAGGTGGAGGCGCGGATGGCTTCGGCCGTGGCCTCGGCCGCCCAGTAGTGCACGACCTTCTGCTTCTTCGACGGCAGGTGGTACCGGCTGACCCCGACCGGGACGCCGAGAGACACCCGGATGCCGGTCTCCTCGTGCACTTCGCGCACGGCGGTCTCCGCGAGCATCTCGCCCGGGTCGACCTTGCCCTTGGGCAGAGTGATGTCCCGGTACTTCGTGCGGTGGATGAGCAGGATCCGCAGCTTGCCGTCGATCAGGCGCCAGACGACGGCGCCGGCCGCGTAGACGGCCTTGTCCGTCCACTTCGACCCCGCCGCCTGGGCCGTCGACTGCGAGCTCATCGGACCGACCGTGCGCGACGGCGTCGCTGGATCAACCCCATGGTCTTGTCCTGCAGGTCGACGAGCGGCGTGCCGTCGGCATTCTCGGAGTGCCGCGTCCAGACCCCCTCGGCTCCCAGGTGCCACGAGGTGGTGCCAGGGTCCATGGCCAGGTCGAAGAAGTCGAGCAGGTCCTTGAGGTGGCCGGGGTCGGTGACCCGCACCAGCGCCTCGACGCGTCGGTCGAGGTTGCGGTGCATCATGTCGGCGCTGCCGATGTACACCTGCGGGTCGCCGTCGTTGTGGAACGCGAAGATCCGGGAGTGCTCGAGGTAACGGCCGAGGATGCTGCGCACGGTGATGTTGTCGCTGATGCCCTCGAGGTCGGTGCGCAGGCTGCAGATGCCGCGCACCCAGACGTCGACCTTCACTCCGGAGGCGCTCGCGCGGTACAGCGCGTCGATGATCTCTTCGTCGACCATCGAGTTGACCTTGATGCGGATGCTCGCGGGCTTTCCGTTCTCGGCGTTCCGGCGCTCGTGATCGATCTGGCGCACGAGGCCCTTGCGCAGGTGCAGCGGGGCGACGAGCAGGCGCTTGAACTTCTTCTCGATCGCGTAGCCGCTGAGCTCGTTGAAGAGGCGGGTCAGGTCCTTGCCCACCTGCGCGTCGGTGGTGAAGAGCCCGAAGTCCTCGTAGATGCGGCTCGTCTTCGGGTTGTAGTTGCCGGTGCCGATGTGCGAGTAATGGCGCAGCACGCCCTCCTCCTCGCGGATCACGAGGGCGAGTTTGCAGTGGGTCTTCAGCCCGACGAGCCCGTACACGACGTGCACGCCGGCCTTCTCGAGCTTGCGCGCCCAGACGATGTTGTTGGCCTCGTCGAAGCGGGCCTTGACCTCGACCAGGGCGAGCACCTGCTTGCCGGCCTCGGCGGCATCGATCAGGGCCTCGACGATCGGGCTGTCACCGGAGGTGCGGTAGAGCGTCTGCTTGATCGCGAGCACGTGCGGGTCGCGTGCCGCCTGCTCGAGGAACGACACGACGCTCGTCGTGAACGACTCGTACGGGTGATGCACCAGCACGTCGGACTTGCGGATGGCCGTGAAGATGTCGGCGCGCGTGTTGCTGCCCGTGGGCTGGAACGCGACCGCGGTGGTGGGCAGGTGAGGCGGGTAGCGCAGGTCGGGGCGATCGATCCGCGACAGGTCGAACAGGCCTCGGAGGTCGAGCGGCCCGGGGAGGCGGTAGATCTCCTTGTCCGTGACGTCGAGCTCGCGGACCAGGAGGTCCATCGTGACCTCGTCCATGTCGTCCGTGATCTCGAGCCGGATCGGCGGACCGAACCGGCGCCGCAGCAGCTCGGCCTCGAGGGCCTGGATGAGGTTCTCGCTCTCGTCCTCCTCGATCTCCACGTCCTCGTTGCGGGTGAGTCGGAACGCGTGGTGGTCGAGCACCTCCATGCCGGGGAACAGGTCGCCGAGGTGGTTCGCGATGAGTTCCTCGAGAGTGAGGAAGCGCTTGATCTCGCTCGTGCCCGGCACCTCGACGAAGCGCGGCAGCATCGGCGGCACCTTCAGGCGGGCGAACTCCTGGCGCCCCGTGCGGGCGTTGCGGATGCGGATGGCGAGGTTGAGCGACAGCCCGGAGATGTACGGGAAGGGGTGGGCGGGGTCGACGGCGAGCGGCATCAGGACGGGGAACACCTGGGCGCCGAAATACTCGCTGAGCTTGCCCCGCTCCTCGTCCGTGAGCTCGGACCACACGGTGATCTCGATGCCGGACTCGGCCAGCGCCGGTCGCACCAGGGAGTTCCACGCGTCCGCGTGGCGCAGCTGCAGGGCGTGCGCCTCGCGGGCGATGTCGGCCAGCGCGTCGGCGGGCGAGCGCCCGATGTTCGTCGGCACGGCGAGACCGGTGACGATGCGGCGCTTGAGCCCCGCGACGCGCACCATGAAGAACTCGTCGAGGTTGCTCGCGAAGATCGCCAGGAAGTTGGCCCGCTCGAGTTCGGGGAGCGACGGATCCTCGGCGAGCTCCAGGACGCGCTGGTTGAACGCGAGCCAGCTCAGCTCGCGATCGAGGTAGCGGTGGTCGGGAAGCAGCGCATCCGGAGCCTCGGTCGCATCGAAGTCGTCATCTTCAGCGTCACCGAGACCAGCGTCGGCGAGAGCGGGATCGATCATGGGGTACATCTAAGCACCGTGAGGTGACGCGCGCGTGAACGGGCACGCCAGGGTCACACCGTGGCGGCGACCGTCTCGTCGTCGTGGACGTTGAACCGGTACCCCACGTTGCGCACGGTGCCGATGATCTGCTCTTGGTCGCCGAGCTTGGCGCGCAGCCGGCGCACGTGCACGTCGACCGTGCGGGTGCCGCCGAAGTAGTCGTAGCCCCAGACTTCGCTGAGCAGCTGCTCGCGCGTGAACACCCGTGACGGGTGCGTGGCGAGGAAGTGCAGCAGCTGGAACTCCTTGTACGTGAGATCCAGCGGGCGCCCCCGCAGCTTCGCCGAGTACGACTGCTCGTCGATCGTGACGCCGGAGGCCTGCACGCGCGTCGGCTCGGCGACCTCGTCGCGGCGGGCGAGAGCGAGGCGCACGCGGGCGTCGGTCTCGGCCGGTCCTGCGGTGGAGAGCAGCACGTCGTCGATGCCCCACTCCCCGGACAGGGCGCTCATGCCGCCCTCTGTGACGACCAGCAGCAGCGGAGCATCCTGGCCCGTCGCGCGCAGCAGCCGACACAGCGACTTGGCTCCGACCAGGTCGAGACGGCCGTCGACGATCACGATGTCGTACTCGGGAGCGTTCACCAGCTGGGCCGGCTCAGCCGGGATCTGACGCACGCGGTGGCTGAGAAGCTCGAGCGCGGGCAGGACCAGTTCCGACACCGGAGCATTGGTCAACACCAGGACCTGGGCCACACGCACTCCTTCCGGACGGCGGGGTACGCCGTGACGCCATGATACCGGGCGCGGATGGGTGACAATGGAGGTATGTCGGATCCTGCGCTCGCACCGCGTAACGCTTTCGTCGGTGTGCTCACCGTCTGGGCGGTCGCCGTCGTCGCGTCCATAGGGGTGGGCGTCTTCGTCTCGTCGGAATGGCGCGTGCCCTGGCTGATCGTGGCATTCGGGGGCATCGTCCTGCTCTCCTTCGCCACGCAGCTCTGGTACGGGCGCACGCAGGGGTTCATCCTCCGGGTGGGCGGGAGCACGATCGGGGCGCTGCTGCTGATGGGCGTGATCTCCATCGGGTTCGGGCTGGCGTCGCTGGTCACCTGACGCGTCGCGAGACACCCCGTCCGCACGGAGGGTAAAGTGGGCGTCATGGATCTCCTGGCGCTCGAACTCTTCTTCATCGGCCTGCTCGGCCTGGCGAGCCTCGCGATCGTGTTCGTCTCGGTCGTCGTGCTGCGCAACCTCTTCCGCGGTCAGCGCTGAGCGTCGTGCTCGAGCTGCCCACCGATCTCCCCGCCGACCTCGCGCCGCTCTCGTGGCTTCTCGGCGTCTGGGAGGGCACCGGTGTCATCGACTATCCCGTCGGCGACGAACGTCTGCAGGGTGAGTTCACCCATCGGGTGAGCTTCAGCCACGACGGCGGGGCCTTCCTCAACTATTCGGCGACCGCCGTCCTCGCCGGCGATGACGGTGCCGAGTCGATCCCCCTCGTCGCCGAGACCGGATTCTGGCGCCTCTCCCGCCCCGCGACCGACGCCGACGCCGGACCCGCGCTGCTGCCCCCGCTCGCTGCGCCCGTGACCCGCGGGGTCGACGACGTCGAGGCCCTCCGCGCTCCCTCAGGCGGCTTCCCCATCGAGGTGTCGATCGCGCACGCCGACGGGACGCTGGAGCTCTACCTCGGCGAGATCGCCGGGCCGCGCATCGACATCGCCTCCGACGCGATCGTCCGCGGCGCCGGCGCCAAAGAGTACGGCGCCGCGACACGCATGTACGGGCTCGTCGACAACCATCTGCTGTGGGCGTGGGACATCTCCGCCCTCGGAACCACGATGCGCTCGCACGCCTCGGCCCGGCTGGCGAAGGTCTGACATGACGGGTTTCGCCGACATCCCCGGTGCCGTCGCCGACGAGGCGGGGATCTCCCATTTCGGCGACGCATTCCGCGAGCAGCGCCGACTCGCCGCCGGTGCGGCGGTGGCGCCGCTCGACGATCGCACGGTCATCGAGGTCGCCGGCCCCGAGCGTCTGAGCTGGCTCGACTCGATCACCTCGCAGGCGGTCGGACGACTCTCGGCGGGCGAGAGCACCGAGCTGCTGGTGCTAGACCCTCAGGGGAGGGTGGAGCATGCGGCCGGGGTGGTGGACGACGGATCGTCGACCTGGCTCATCGCGGATGCCGGCGATGCCGACGCCCTCGCGACCTGGCTGACGCGCATGAAGTTCCGCACGCAGGCCACCGTGACCGTGCGCCCCGACCTCGCCCTGCTCGGCTTCGTCGACGGCGGCGCCGCGGCCGAGCTGGCGCTCGCCGCGGCATCCGCTCCGTCGGGCGTTCCGCTCGTCTGGCTGGATCCGTGGCAGGCCGTGAGCGCCGGCGGGCATCAGTATGCCGAGATCGCCGAGCACCCGGGGGCGGCGCTCGCCTGGCGGGTGGCGATCCTCGAGCGGGAGAGCTCCGACGCCCTCGCGACGACGCTCGCCGCCGACCAGCTCGCAGGACTCCTCGCCGCCGAGGCGCTGCGCGTCGCCGCGTGGCGCCCGCGCTGGTCCGCCGAGGTCGATGAGAGGTCGCTGCCGCACGAGTCCGATTGGATCCGCACGGCCGTGCACCTGAACAAGGGCTGCTACCGGGGACAGGAGACGGTGGCGAAGGTGCACAACCTCGGCCACCCCCCGCGTCGCCTCGCCGCGCTGCACCTCGACGGCAGCGAGGCGGTCCTGCCCGCGGTCGGAGACCCGGTGTTCGCCGGCGACGACGAGGTCGGTCAGGTGACCTCGGTCGCGCGCCACCACGAAGACGGTCCCATCGCGCTCGCGATCCTGTCGCGCCGCACGCCGGTCGGCGATCTCGTCGTGCGCTCCGACGGCGTCGACGTGGCGGCGACCCAGCAGGTCATCGTCCCCGCGGACGCCGGCGCCACCGCCGACATCCCTCGTCTGACGCGTCTGTCACGACGCCCGAGCGCACCCGATCCGCGCCAGGCGGGCTGAGCGCCGGTCAGTCGAGCGGCGCCACCGCGTCCCAGGGCAGCGTGAGCTCGCCCAGGCGCCAGCGGCTCCTGCCGCCGAGCACGGGCCAGCCCTGCGCGCGCAGGGCCCCGACGGCGGCGAGGAACCGCTGGGTCGCCCCGAACGTCGACAGCGGCGACGCGTGCGCCCACTCGCGATCGAGATCGACGAGCAGGGCGTGCACCCGCTCGCCAGGGACATTGCGATGGATCAGTGCCTTGGGAAGCCGTTCCGCGACGATGCTCGGATGCTCGAGATCGGCCAGGCGCAGCGAGATCGTGAACCGCTGCGGCGCTCCCGTCGGGTCCATGTCGATCCAGCTCGACACGCGACCGATCTCGTCGCAGGTGCCCTCGACCAGCAGCCCACCGGGTGAGAGACGCGCGGCCATCGTGCGCCAGGCGCTCGCCACATCGCCCTCGTCGTACTGCCGCAGCACGTTCATGGCGCGGATCACGGCGGGGCGGCGTCCGGCCGGGAGCGGGACCTCGAAGCCGCCGCGGGCGAAGGACACCCGCAGGTCGGGGGAGAACGAGGTGCGGCCGACGTGCACTTCGGCGAGCTGCCGGGTCGCGGTCTGCACGCGCGCGGGATCGATCTCGAGGCCGCGCACCTCGGCATCCGGGCGCACGCGCTGCAGGCGGGTCGCGAGCTCGAACGCGGTGACGCCGCTCGCCCCGTAGCCCAGATCGACGACGAGCGGATCGTCGGCTCGTCGGAAGGCGGTGCTCGCCGCGATCCAGCGGTCGTTCCGCCGGAGCCGGTTCGTCCCGGTGGTGCCGCGGGTCGGCCGACCGAGAGGAGATGACGCCATGCGTCAATCCTCCCAGGGCGCGGGCGTGTACGCGTGGCGCTGCGCCGATAAACTGATGCCATGACTTCGAAGCGCACCCTGATCCTGCTCCGTCACGGCCGGAGCGAGTGGAACGAACTGAACCTCTTCACCGGCTGGGTGGACGTCCGACTCAACGCGCAGGGCGAGAAGGAGGCGAAGCGCGGTGGTGAGCTGCTCGCCGAGGCCGGTCTCCTGCCCGATGTCCTGCACACCTCGCTGCTCAGCCGTGCCATCCAGACCGCGAACATCGCACTGGACGCCGCCGACCGCCTGTGGATCCCGGTCACGCGCTCGTGGAGGCTGAACGAGCGTCACTACGGCGCGCTGCAGGGCAAGGACAAGGCGCAGACCCTCGAGGAGTTCGGTCCCGAGCAGTTCCAGCTGTGGCGCCGGTCGTTCGACGTGCCGCCGCCCGTGCTCGACGACGACAGCGAGTTCAGCCAGGTGCACGACGCGCGCTACGCCGGCATCGACGGCGAGGTGCCTCGCACCGAGTCGCTCAAGCTCGTCATCGACCGCCTGCTGCCGTACTGGGAGAGCGCGATCGTTCCCGACCTCGAGGCCGGCAAGACGGTTCTCGTCACGGCGCACGGCAACTCGCTCCGCGGCCTCGTGAAGCACCTCGAGGGCATCAGCGACGACGACATCGCCGAGCTGAACATCCCCACCGGCATCCCGCTCGTGTACGAGCTCGACGAGAACAACGTCCCGACCGGGCCCGGTCGCTACCTCGACCCCGAGGCCGCTGCGGCCGGTGCGGCTGCGGTCGCCGCCCAGGGCAAGAAGTGACCCGGGGCGAGAAGTGACCCGGGGCGAGAAGTAACGCGCGACCCGGATACACCGAGGGGGCGGATGCAGTCAGCATCCGCCCCCTCGGTGTATCCGCGCCGGCTCAGGCGTGCCCGAGCTCCCGCTGCTGCTCGATCGCGAGGGCGATGTCCTCTTCTTCGATGCGCCAGTCTCCGGTCGCCAGGTAGATGACCTTCTTGGCGACGGCGACCGCGTGGTCGGCGAAGCGCTCGTGGTAGCGGCTGGCGAGCGTGGCGTCGACGGTCGCGGTGGCCTCGCCCTTCCAGTTGTCGCTGAGCACCTTCTCGAACACGCTCGCGTGCAGCTCGTCGATGTCGTCGTCGGTGTTGCGGATGGTGTCGGCGAGCTTCAGGTCCTGCGTGCGCAGCAGCTCGGAGAGCGTGCGGGAGATCTCGACGTCCAGCTCTCCCATCTTCGTGAAGGTGCCCTTGAGGCCCTTCGGGATCGCGCGCTCGGGGAAGCGGAGACGCGCGAGCTGCGCGATGTGCTCCGACATGTCGCCCATGCGCTCGAGTGAGGCGCTGACGCGCAGCGCCGTGACGACCACGCGGAGGTCGCGGGCGACGGGCTGCTGGCGGGCGAGGATCTCGATGGCCTGCTCGTCGAGGGCGACGGCGAGCTCATCGATCTTGGCGTCATCGGCGATGACCTCTTCGGCCAGCTCGACGTCGCTCGTGGCGAACGAGCGGGTCGCCTTGTCGATCGAGACCGTGACGAGGTCGGCGATCTCCACGAGCTGGGACTGCAGATCCTCGAGGGACTGATGGAAGACTTCGCGCATGTCGGCGCAACCTTTCGTTCGGGTCTCGGCTGTGGTGTCAACGCGAGACGGCTGGGTCGTCCGCGCGGGGAGAGCACAGCGCTCCCGCACAGGCCCGAAAGCGATTGTCTGCTCCGAAGGTTAACGAACGGTGCCCAGCACGTGAATAGTACTTCTCGCCTTGTGGTCAGCGCGGGCGAACCCGCCGAATAGCGGGTGAACGCCCTCTACGCTGAGGGTATGACCCTGCCGCAGATCGCGCTGCTCGCACTGGCCGTCGGCCTCGCGATCGGTGTCGGACTCTCCCTCCTCGTGGCGTGGGCGTACCGCGCGAGGGCCCGGGTCGCCGATGAGTCCTCGCTGGTCGTCCCCGACGGCGTCACCGCGGTGCTGGGCAGCATGGACGACGCGGCCTGCGTGGTCGACTCCTCGGGTCTCGTCCTCGCGGCCTCCAGGGCGGCGTCGCGCTTCGGCATCGAGGTCGGTGCTCCTCTCGAGAACCCCGAGCTGCGCCAGCTCGTGCGGGGCGGACGCGCCGAGGGCGGATCCGCCTCCGAGTCGCTGCGTCTCACCCGCGGCGGTCTGAGCCTCGATCCGCGGCTGGTGTCGGCTCGCGCGAGTGCGATCAGTCCGCGGATGACGCTGTTGATCATCCGCGACGTCACCGAGCAGGAACGCCTCGACCAGATGCGCAGGGACTTCGTCGCCAACACCAGCCACGAGCTGAAGACCCCGGTGGGTGCGGTCACGCTGCTCGCCGAGGCGATCGAGTCGGCGGCGGACGATCCGGCGCAGGTGCGTCACTTCGCCTCCCGCATCTCCGCCGAGGCGTCGCGGCTCGGTCAGCTCACCGGACGCATCATGAGCCTGTCCCGCCTGCAGGCCGAGGACGCCCTCTCCGATGTCCGGCCGGTCGCGATCGACGAGGTGCTCGCCACCGCGCTCGAGGCGCACGTCGTGCAGGCGGACTCCGCGGGCGTGGAGATCGCGCGCGGCGGCGACCGCGGCGTCTGGGTGCGCGGTGACTCCCAGATCCTCATCGAGGCCTTCGGGAACCTCATCGCGAACGCCATCGCCTACTCGCCGAAGGGCTCCAGGGTCGGCATCGGCGTGAAGGTCGACGACGGCGTCGTCGAGATCGCGGTGTCGGACCAGGGCATCGGCATCGCCGAGGGCGACCGCGAGCGGATCTTCGAGCGGTTCTACCGCGCCGACGAGGCGCGCTCGCGACGCACCGGCGGCACGGGCCTGGGGCTCGCGATCGTCAAGCACGCGACTCAGCGTCACGGCGGCGAGGTGCGGCTGTGGTCGCGACCGGGCCGGGGGTCGACCTTCACCATCCGGCTGCCGAGGATCGATGCTCCCCCGAGGATCGACACGGACAAGAAGAACAAGAAGAAGCGCGAGCGCAAGGCGGCCAAAGCCGCGGCCCGCGTCCGAAACGGAGAGCACGCATGACACGCATCCTTCTCGTCGAAGACGAGCCCGATCTCGCCGACCCGCTGGCGTACCTGCTGCGCCGCGAAGGGTACGAGGTGGAGATCGCCGAGGACGGCCCCGGCGCGCTCACGGCGTTCCGCGAGCGCGGCGCCGACGTGGTGCTGCTCGACCTGATGCTCCCGGGGATGCCGGGAACCGAGGTGTGCCGCCAGATCCGCACGACGTCGGCGGTGCCGATCATCATGGTCACGGCCAAGGACTCGGAGGTCGACATCGTCGTCGGGTTGGAGCTCGGCGCCGACGACTACGTCACCAAGCCCTACTCGTCGCGCGAGCTGCTGGCCAGGATGCGTGCGGTGCTGCGCCGCGTCGTGCAGGCCGACAGCGAGCTCGACGAGCGTGTTCTCGACGGCGGTCGCGTCTCGCTCGACATCGACCGGCACACGGTCTCGGTCGCCGGCGCGCAGATCAACATGCCCCTGAAGGAGTTCGAGCTGCTCGAAGTGCTGATGCGCAACTCCGGGCGCGTGCTCACCCGCGGGCAGCTGATCGACCGGGTGTGGGGCAGCGACTACTTCGGAGACACCAAGACGCTCGACGTGCACATCAAGCGCATCAGGTCGCGCATCGAGGAGAACCCCGGCGAGCCCGTGATGCTGGTCACCGTCCGCGGTCTCGGATACCGCTTCGAAGGCTGACCCGCGAGCAGACCGCACAGACGGAAGAGGCCGGCACCCCCGCGGGGTGCCGGCCTCTTCGTCAGCCTGGGGGGTGCGATCACTCCGCGGGCGCCGGGGCTGCGGTGTCGGTCGGGACCGGCGTCGACGTGGGCGTCGCCTCGGCCTCGTCGGGGACGAGGTCGGAGTAGTAGGGCAGGGTGCCGTCGAGGACCGGGATGGCCGTCTTGGTGCCGGCGCCGTCACCCGACTGGAAGTGGACCTCGATGGTCGACCCGGGCTTGGCGTCGAGATCCTCGATGCGCAGCGGCTCTTCGCCGGCGCCGTAGCTGAGGGTCTTGCCTGCGGGCACTGTGACGGTCAGAGGGTCGAGGTCGCCGACGGTGATCGTCAGCGTCGCCTTCTCGGAGGAGGGGTTCACGACGGCGCCGATGAAGTTGCCCACCGTGCCGTCTTCCGACGCGACGATGAAGGCGTTGCGGACATCGATCGGTCCGTCGGAGTCGAAGACGTTGACGCCGTCGGACGCGGAGTACTCGATCTTCGTCGCCTGCGGCGAGATGAACGTGCATCCGGTGGCGCCCAGAAGGACGAGGGCGCTGATGGCGGCAGACGCAACAAGGCGCGATTTCACGGGTCCTCCTGAGGTCCGACGGGATATCCGCATCCATTCTATGCGTATGCGGGGGACGGTCCGAGGACGCAGGGGCGCGAACCTTAGCGCATATTCCCTGTGGTATCCTTGAGGTTGCCGAAAGGACAATTTTTTATGCTTTTTGAGGTTGGCGAGACTGTCGTCTATCCGCACCATGGCGCTGCGACCATCATCGAGGTCAAGGAGCGCATCATCAAGGGTGAGGCGAAGAAATACCTGAAGCTCAACGTCACCCAGGGGGACCTCATCATCGAGGTGCCCGCTGAGAACGTCGATCTGGTCGGGGTCCGTGATGTGATCGGCCGTGAAGGCCTCGATCACGTGTTCGAGGTGCTGCGCGCCCCGTTCACCGAGGAGCCCACGAACTGGTCGCGTCGTTACAAGGCGAACCTCGAGAAACTCGCCTCCGGCGATGTCATCAAGGTGAGCGAGGTCGTGCGCGACCTGTGGCGTCGGGATCAGGACCGCGGACTGTCGGCGGGAGAGAAGCGGATGCTGGCCAAGGCGCGTCAGATCCTCATCTCCGAGCTGGCTCTGGCGGAGAAGACCGACGAGGACAAGGCGAGCGCACTGCTCGACGAGGTCCTCGCTTCCTGAGAGATTCGAGAGAGGGCGGATGCTTCGGCATCCGCCTTTTTTCGTGCGCGCCGGTAACGTGAACCCGGTGAGCATGCTTCCCGTCCCAGACACCGCGATCCTCGTCGTCGCCGCCGGTTCCGGCACCCGACTGGATGCCGGAGCGCCCAAGGCGTTCGTCGGCATCGACACGCACACGATCCTGCGGCATGCGCTCGAGGGCGTCTTCGCCGCCGCCCCGGCGCAGGTGATCGTCGTCGCGCCCGCCGGGTTCGAGGGCGACGCCGAGACGGAGCTGCGCGCGGCGGCGGGTGACCGGATCGAGCTCGGACGCGTCGTCACGGGCGGCGACACCCGTCAGCGGTCCGTGGCCGCAGGGCTCGAGGCGCTGTGGGGCGATGTCACGCGGGTGCTCGTGCATGACGCCGCTCGTGCGCTGACTCCGCCCGAGGTGATCGACGCCGTGGCGGCGGCGGTCGACGGCGAGACGGGGATCATCCCCGCCCTCCCGGTCGTCGACACCCTGAAGCGGGTCGACGGCGATGCGATCATCGCGCCGGTCGATCGCGCGGAGCTGGCCGCCGCGCAGACACCTCAGGGCTTTCCCCGCGCGCTGCTCGAAGCCGCGTACGCGGCGGCCGCGGCATCCGGCATCGACTACACCGACGACGCGGCCCTCTTCGCCGCGGCCGGCCAACTCGTGCGGTGGATCCCCGGGTCGGCGCGGAGCTTCAAGATCACGACGCCGGACGACCTGGAGCGTGCCCGCCACCTGCTCGCCGCTGTCGAAGCGGTGCCCTCCGCGGCCGCGCCGTCGGTCCGGTCGTCGGGGCCGTCCGCAGGACCCAGGGTGGGCCTCGGAACCGACGTGCACGCGTTCGGGGGAGAGGGTGCGCTGTGGCTGGCCGGTCTCGAGTGGCCGGGGGAGCCGGCGCTCTCCGGCCACTCGGACGGCGATGCGGTCGCCCACGCGATCGTGGACGCGCTGTTGGGTGCGGCAGGCCTCGGCGACATCGGCGAGCACTTCGGCACCGCGCATCCCGAGTACGCGGGCGCCCACGCCGAGGTCTTCCTCGCACGCACCCGGGAGATCCTCGCGGAGGCCGGCTTCGCGATCGGCAACGTGTCGGCCCAGTTCCAGAGCAACCGTCCCCGCTTCAGCGGCCGACGGGCGGAGGCCGAGCGCGTGCTGTCGGACGCCCTCGGGGGCGCGCCGGTCGCGATCACCGCCACCACCACCGACGGCCTGGGCTTCCCCGGCCGTGGCGAAGGGGTCGCGGTCACCGCGGTCGCCATGATCCACCCGGTCTGACGACGCAGCATCCGGATGCCGGGAATGCCCCGGCCCGCCGGCCCGTTGGGGCACACAGCAGCGTGCGGCGGTCGCATGCGGAGAAGGAGATGTCATGAGGATCCTGGTCATCGGAGCCACCGGGCAGGTCGGTCGTACCGCGGTCGACGCACTCGAGGGGCACGAGGTCGTCTCCGCCTCCCGCAGCGGCGAACCGGCGGTCGACATCACCGACGCGGCGTCGATCGAGCGGCTCTTCGCCGCGGTCGGGCAGGTCGATGCCGTGATCGTCGCCGTCGGAGAGGTCCCGTTCGCTCCGCTGGGCGATCTGCGACGCGACGACCACGAGTCGGCGTTCCGCGGCAAGGTGCTGTCGCAGCTCGACGTCGTCCGCATCGGCACGCCGTTCGTGCGCGACGGCGGCTCGATCACACTGACCTCCGGCATCCTCGCCCGGGAGCCGATCGCGACCGGAGCGGCCGCCTCGATGGCGAACGGCGCCGTCGAGTCGTTCGTGCGCGCGGCCGCGACCGAGCTGCCGCGCGGCATCCGCATCAACGCCGTGAGCCCGTCGGTGCTGGAGGATGCACCGGCGTACCACTCCTCGTTCCCCGGATTCGTGCCCGTGTCGTCGTATCGCGTCGGCCAGGCCTTCGCGAAGAGCGTGCTCGGGGTGCAGACCGGACGTGTCCTCGCGGTCGACTGACTGCGGGAACGACCGACCTCCCCGGGACGCCGCGCAACCGCCCAGTCTTCGGATTCCGCCGCCCGGTAAGCTTGTGCGGTGACACTCCGCCTCTACGACACCCGCGCACAGCAGCTGCGCGACTTCGTGCCTCTCGATTCCGAGAACATCACGATGTACGTCTGCGGACCCACGGTGCAGTCCGGTCCGCACATCGGTCATGTCAGGGCGGCGCTCAGCTTCGATCTGCTGCGGCGCTGGCTGGCACATCGCTACGGGCGCGTGACCTTCGTGCGCAACGTCACCGACATCGACGACAAGGTGCTGGCGAACGCGACGGACGCCGAGCCCTGGTGGGCGCTGGCGTACCGGATGGAGCAGGAGTTCACGGCGGCATATGCCGGTGTCGGCATCCTCGCACCGACCTACGAACCTCGCGCGACGGCCTCGATTCCGCAGATGCAGGAGCTCATCGCGACCCTCATCGAACGCGGCCACGCGTACCCGGCGCCCGATGGCTCGGGCGACGTCTACTTCGACGTGCGCTCGTGGCCGTCGTACGGCGAGCTCACCAACCAGTCCGTCGATGCCATGGAAGCCGCCGAGGACGCGGATCCCCGGGGCAAGCGCAATCCGCAGGACTTCGCACTGTGGAAGGGCGCGAAGGCCGACGAGCAGGCGGATGCCACCTGGCGGTCACCGTGGGGACCCGGTCGGCCCGGCTGGCACATCGAGTGCTCCGCGATGTCGAAGCGCTATCTCGGACCGGAGTTCGACATCCACGGCGGCGGCCTCGATCTGCGGTTCCCGCATCACGAGAACGAGCTCGCGCAGTCGACGGCCGCGGGCGACGGCTTCGCGCAGTACTGGGTGCACAACGGCCTGGTGACCGTCGGCGGGCAGAAGATGTCCAAGTCGCTGGGCAACTTCACGCTCGCCGCCGACGTGCTCGCCGCCCACGATCCGCTCGTGGTCCGTTACGCGCTCGCCGCCGCGCACTATCGCTCCAGCCTCGACCTCACCGAGTCGTCGTGGACCGAGGCAGAGGCGGCGCTCGCGCGTATCCGGACCTTCCTCGACCGGGGGCAGCGCCTGGCGAAGCCGGGGTGGTCCCAGGCGAAAGAGGGGCTGCCGACGGAGTTCTGGGACGCCATGAACGACGACCTCGCCGTCCCCCGAGCTCTCGCGGCGATCCACAGCAGCATCCGTTCGGGCAACGCGCTGCTGGATGACGGGAAGATCGACGAGGCCAGGCAGGACGTGATGGACGTCATCGCGATGACGAACATCCTCGGTCTCAATCCGCACGCCTCCGCGTGGAGCGAGAGCGGCGACGGTGCCACGGCATCCGCTCTCGACGCGCTCGTGCAGACGATGATCACCCAGCGCGCGCAGGCGCGCGCTGACAAGGACTGGGCCGCGGCCGATCGCATCCGTGATGCGATCGCCGCTGCTGGAATCACGCTGGAGGACTCTCCGGCCGGAACTCATTGGAGTATCGATGGCTAAGCCACAGCGCCCCGGCGCGAACAAGGGAAACAAGAAGGGCCCCACCAAGGGCACCGGTGGAATGGGACGCAAGTCCCTCGAGGGTCGTGGACCGACCCCGAAGGCCGAGGACCGCGCCTGGCACCCCGCAGGCAAGCGCAAGGCCGCGGCCGAGCGCTACGCGGCGTCCGGTGGCAAGGGCAAGCCGGGCCAGCGTCAGACGTCCGGCGGCAACCCGAACCGCTCGGCGCGCGCCAAGGACAACACGACCGAGGTCGAGGTCGTCACCGGCCGTAACTCCGTGCTCGAGGCCCTGCGCGCGAAGATCCCGGCGTCGGCGTTCTACATCGCCCAGCGCGTCGAGATGGACGACCGCGTCAAGGAGATGCTGTCGATCGCCACGAACCGGGGCATCCCGGTGCTCGAGGTGACGCGTCAGGAGCTCGACCGCATGGCCGGGTTCGACGGCGTGCACCAGGGCGTGGCCGTCAAGGTGCCGCCGTACGAGTACGCGCATCCGCAGGACCTCCTCGAGGCCGTCATCGACAGGGGTGAGGTCCCGCTGTTCGTCGCTCTCGACGGCATCACCGACCCGCGCAATCTCGGTGCGATCATCCGCTCCACCGGTGCGTTCGGCGGCCACGGCATCATCCTGCCGCAGCGTCGCTCGGCCGGCGTGAACTCCGCGGCCTGGAAGACCAGCGCCGGTGCGGCGGCCCGGGTGCCGGTGGCCCTCGCCACCAACCTCACGACACAGCTCAAGGAGTTCAAGAAGCAGGGCGTGTTCGTGCTCGGCCTCGACGGCGACGGCGACGTGCTGCTGCCCGAGCTGCAGCTGGCCGATCGCCCCGTCGTGATCGTCACGGGCTCCGAGGGCAAGGGGCTCTCGCGCCTCGTCGCCGAGACGTGCGACCAGATCGTGTCGATCCCGATCTCGGCGGTGACCGAGTCGCTCAACGCCGGCATCGCGACGTCCGTCGCGCTGTACCAGGTGTCGACCATCCGCAACGCGAAGAAGTAGGGGAGAAGCACATGGCACGCATCGTCGTCCTCGGAGGAACCGGCTACGCCGGACGCCACATCGTCGCGGAGGCGGTGAGCCGCGGTCACGAGGTCATCGCGATCTCCCGCTCCACCCCGTCCGACGCGGTCGAGGGGGCGTCGTACGTGCAGGGCTCCGCCCTCGAGACGGGGGCGCTCGCGAGCGCCGTCGACGGCGCGGATGCCGTGGTCTCGGCCCTCTCTCCGCGCGGCGACATGACAGACCGGGTGCTCGACGCGCTGCGCGTCGTCATCGCCGAGCTCGACGGTGCGCGAACGCGTCTGGGTGTCGTGGGCGGTGCCGGCGGCAGCCTCGTCGCCCCCGGCGGACCCCGCCTGTTCGACCTCGACTTCCCCGAGGAGTACACGCACGAGGCTCAGGTCGGTATCGACTCGCTCGCACTGCTCGAGAGCACCGACGAGTCCCTGGACTGGTTCTTCGTGCACCCCGCCGAGGTCTTCGGGCCGTGGGCCGAGGGGGAGCGCACCGGTCACTACCGTGACGGCGGCGATGTGATCGTGCGGGACGACGAGGGCAAGTCCTTCATCTCGGGTGCCGACTTCGCCGTCGCTGTGGTCGACGAGATCGAGCGCCCGGCGCACCGCCGCGGGCGCTTCACCGTCGGGTACTGATCCCGCGGGCGAGCGCGCTCAGACGAGGTCGCGCCAGTCGACCTCGTCGTCGGCGACCGCGGTCGCTCCCGTGATCACCGGCAGACCCATCGTCTCGGTGGGTGGACCCATGATCGTCGCCTCGTCGCGCCGGTGGCGCAGCACCTCGTTGATGTAGCTCGTGAGCACCTCGGCGAGGGGGACCGACCGACCCTGCGCCTGCGACAGGTACCACCGGTGCTCGAGCACCTGGTGGAACACCTCGGCCGGTTCGAGCTTGGCGCGCAGCTCGTAGGGGATCGCCCGCACCACGGGCTCGAACACGCGCGTCAGCCATTCGTGGGCGTACATCTCCTCGTCCGCCCACTGCTTGGTCGAACGGGCGCGGAACTCGTCGAGGTCGTTGAGCAGGCGACGGGCCTGGTTCTCCTCGACGTCGAGTCCGGTCAGGCGGATGAGGCGCCGCTGATGGTGTCCGGCATCGACGACCTTCGGCTGGATCTCGACGACCGTGCCGTCGGAGGTCGTCGACATCGACATCTCGTCGATGTCGAACCCGAGCGCGTTCAGGCGCTCCACGCGCTCGGTGATGCGCCAGGTCTCGGCGGCGGCGAAGGACTCCTGGGCGGTGAGCTCGGCCCACAGCGAGCGGTACGACGACACGATGCCGTCGGCGATCGCGACGGCGTCGACGCCGTGCTCGAGGCGTCCGCCCGCGGCGAGGTCCATGATCTCGCCGGCGATGTTCGTGCGCGCGAGGTCGAGGTCGTAGGCGCGCTGGCCGTCGGTCAGGCCCTCCTCGTGCAGCTCGCCCGTCTCTGCATCGACGAGGTACGCCGCGTAGGCGCCCGCGTCACGGCGGAACAGGGTGTTCGACAGCGAGACGTCGCCCCAGTAGAAGCCGACGTTGTGCAGACGCACCAGCAGCACGGCGAGGGCGTCGACCAGGCGGTCAGCGGTGTCGGGGCGCAGCACCCGGGTGAACAGCGCGCGGTACGGCATCGAGAAGCGCAGGTGAGAGGTGACGAGGGCGGCGGGAAGCGGGTCTCCCGACGCATCCGTCCGGCCTGCGATGACCGCGACCCTGTCGACGCACGGGACGTCGAGGCGGGCGAGGTTGCCCAGCATCTCGTATTCGCGTCTCGCCATCTCATCCGTCGTCTCCTTGACGGCGACGACACGTCCCGACAGATCCGCGAACCGCACCAGATGGCGGGAGAGTCCCTTGGGGAGGGACACGATCTGTTCCGACGGCCATCTGGCCAGGGTCGTCGACCAGGGCAGCGCGAGCAACGCGGGGTCGACGGAGCTGGCGGTGATCCGCAGCGCATCCTGCATGGGACTCCAGACGAGGGGGGAAATCAGAAGCGGCGCGGGCGACCGAAGTCAGCCCGCGCCGCGTCCGTGGATCCGATCAGGCGGAGACGATCGGCTTGTCGTTCAGGCGGACACCCGACTCGATGTCGAACGCGTGCACGTGGCCCGCGTTCGCGGCGAGGGTGACGGTCTCTCCCGCGTTCGGGTGGCTGCGACCGTCGACGCGAGCGACGAGGTCGGCGCGCTTGCCGTTGATCTCGGTGTGGCCGTAGAGGTATCCGTCGGCGCCGAGCTCCTCGACCAGGTCGACGACGACCGAGAGGCCCTTGCCGTCGGCCGGGCCGACCGTGATGTCCTCGGGGCGGACGCCGACCGTGACCTGCGAGCCGTTGGCGCGGCCGACCGTGTCGCGGTCGAGCGGGACGACCTCGGTGCCGAAGCGGATGCCGCCCTCAGCGAGATCTGCCGAGAACAGGTTCATGGCGGGGGAGCCGATGAAGCCGGCGACGAAGACGTTCTCGGGCTTCTCGTACAGGTCGCGCGGCGAACCGACCTGCTGGAGCAGTCCATCCTTCAGCACGGCGATGCGGTCGCCCATCGTGAGCGCCTCGGTCTGGTCGTGCGTGACGTAGACCGTGGTGACGCCGAGGCGACGCTGCAGCGACGCGATCTGCGTACGCGTCTGGACGCGGAGCTTGGCGTCGAGGTTCGACAGCGGCTCGTCCATGAGGAAGACCTGGGGCTGACGCACGATCGCGCGACCCATCGCGACACGCTGACGCTGACCACCCGAGAGGGCCTTCGGCTTGCGGGTCAGGTACTCCTCGAGGTCGAGGAGCTTCGCGGCCTCGAGGACGCGGGTGGCGCGCTCCTCCTTGCCGACGCCGGCGATCTTGAGCGCGAAGCCCATGTTCTCGGCGACGGTCATGTGCGGGTACAGCGCGTAGTTCTGGAACACCATCGCGATGTCGCGGTCCTTCGGCGGGACGTCGGTGACGTCGCGGTCGCCGATGAGGATGCGGCCGGCGTTGACCTCTTCGAGGCCGGCGAGCATACGCAGCGAGGTGGACTTTCCGCAGCCGGAGGGGCCGACGAGGACGAGGAACTCGCCGTCAGCGACCTCGAGGTTGAGCTTGTCGACAGCCGGGCGGGTTCCGCCCGGGTAGAGGCGGGTGGCCTCGTCGAAAGTCACAGATGCCATTGTGTTTCTCCTTCACCGGCAGGTACGTGCCGGACGATCCGTAGTGATAGAGCGGTGGAGAACTCCACCGTGACCCCTCATCGGGTCGGGATCAGTATGGCAGACCGGCGTCCATCTGGGTATTTCTCAGCCTGGCTGGTTAGCATCGATCTCGGCCGCCTACCGCGGCGTTCGCCGCCCGAGTGGCGTCCGGGGCCACCCTGCCCCCCTGAGACTGTCTAGAGGAACGATGTCGAGCGACGAGACGCCGAACGTCCCCAGCCCTCGCAATTCGCGTGAGGCCGTGCGGGAGAAGGCACAGAAGGTGCACGCCCAGCAGTCGAGGGCGCGCGTGATGCGACGGATCATCCTCGGTGCCGTCGCCGTGGTCGCCGTGGGTGCCATCGGCACCGCGATCACCCTCGCGGTGTCGGCGCAGGTCTCGAAGCCGCAGCTGACGCCCGCCGGGATGGACCACGACGGCATCCTCGTCTCCGACATCAGTGCGACCGCCGCCTCGGCAGAGGCATCCGCCGCTCCGGACCCGGATGACACCGGTGCCGGTGGCGAGACCGCCCCTGCCCCCGCCCCCGCGCCGACGACCTCGAGCACGGTCGACATCCACATCTACGTCGACTACCTCTCTCCGGATGCCGGCGAGTTCGAGCAGGCCAACGCCCGCCAGCTCGTGAACTGGATCTCCGAGGGCGCCGCCACCGTCACCTACCACCCGGTCGCGTTGCTGACCGCGAGCTCGAACGGCACGAAGTACTCGCTGCGCTCCGCGGCCGCCGCGGCCTGCGTCGCCACGCACTCGCCCGCGCAGTTCTACGCCTTCAACCACGACCTGCTCGACGACCAGCCCGAGGTGAACACCGACGGCTTCTCCGACGCGCAGCTCGCCGACATCGCCGGTGCGGTCGGATCCGACAACGTGAAGAGCGTCCGCTCCTGCATCGAGGACCAGGACTACGTGACCTGGGCCAAGGAGGCCACGTCGCGTGCTCTCGAGGGTCCGCTCGTCGGATCGGACGATCTGGTGCTCACCGCGGCGCCGATGATCGTGGTCAACGGCGAGGCCTATGTGGGGGCTCTCGACGACCCGAGCGAGTTCTCGCAGTTCGTGCTGACCGTCGCCAGCGACGCCTACTACGCGACCGAGACCCCGTCGCCGTCGACGTCTCCCACGGCGACCCCGACGCCCACCGAGACCACGGAACCTGCTCCCACCGAGACTCCCGCGTCGTAGGTCGTCGCTGATCACCGTCCCTCGCTAAGCTGGGGGACGCCCGCCGACTTGGCGCAATTGGTAGCGCACCGTACTTGTAATACGGGGGTTGCAGGTTCGAGTCCTGTAGTCGGCACCATCTCCGGGGAGCTTTCGGGAAATACTGCGCGCAGCGCGCGGGTTGTCCCGGGTATGACCCGTATCGGAAACAGTGACCTCGACGTCTTCCCCCTCTCGCTCGGCGGCAACGTGTTCGGCTGGACCGCCGACCGCGACGCCTCGTTCGCCGTGCTCGACGCGTTCGTCGACGGGGGAGGCGACTTCATCGACACCGCCGACGCGTACAGCGCGTGGGTGCCGGGCAACTCGGGCGGCGAGAGCGAGACGATCATCGGCGAGTGGCTGGCCTCGCGTAAGCCCGAGGGCGTGGTCGTCGCCACCAAGGTGAGCCAGCACCCGGAGTTCCCGGGACTCGCAGCCGCGAACGTCCGCAAGGCGGCCGAAGCATCGCTGGGTCGCCTCGGGGTCGATACGATCGACCTCTACTACGCGCACTTCGACGACGAGACGGTTCCGCTGGAGGAGACCGTCGGCGCCTTCGGGCAGCTCGTCTCCGACGGCCTCGTGCGCAACGTCGCCGTCTCGAACTACAGTGCCGAGCGCATCCGCGAGTGGGTCGACATCGCGCGCCGGACGGGCGTCGCCCTGCCCGTCGCCGTGCAGCCGCACTACAACCTCGTGCACCGCAACGACGTCGAGGAGACGATCATCCCGGTCGCCCAGGAGTTCGGACTCGGCCTGGTGCCGTACTACTCGCTCGCGAGCGGCTTCCTGACCGGCAAGTACCGGTCGGCCGACACCGAGGGTCAGACCTCGCCGCGGGCATCCGGTGCGGCCAAGTACGCGACCGAGGCGGGGCTGAAGGTGATCGACGCCCTCGAGGAGATCGGTGCCGCCCACGACGCATCGATCGCCGCGACCGCGCTGGCCTGGCTGCGGGCCCAGCCCACGGTCGTGGCGCCCATCGCCAGCGCGCGCACCGTCGAGCAGGTGCCCGACCTCCTCGCCGGCGCGCGACTCGAGCTGACGAGCGACGAGGTCGCTGCCCTCGACCGGGTCTCGGCCTGGACGCCGACCGCCTCCTGACGTCCGCCTGCCCGCACCGACGGGCGGCCCGGCGCCCTGTCTCCCGACGCTCAGTCGGAAGGCAGGGCGCCGTCGTCGGTGAGGCCGAGGCGGTGGGCGAGGATCACCAGGTGGATGCGGTCGCGCGCGTCGAGCTTCGCGAGGATCCGGCCCACGTGGGTCTTCACCGTCGACTCGCTGACGTACAGGGTCTGGGCGATCTCCGCGTTGGTGAGACCTCGCGCGATCTCGAGGAACACGTCGCGCTCGCGGTCGGTGAGCTCGGCGAGGGCATCGTCGCGTGATGCGGTCGATGAGGGCGCGGCGGTGGATGACGTGTCGGTGGACGACGCGCTGGCGGACGATGCGGTCTCGGACGCCTCCAGGGTCGGCGCGACGTGCTCCAACAGCATCCGGGTCACCCGCGGTGCGAGAACGGCATCGCCGCGATGCACCGCGCGGACGGCCGCGATCATCTCGTGACGCTGCGCATCCTTCAGCAGGAATCCGCTCGCGCCCGCGCGGATCGCGCCGAACGCGTACTCGTCGAGATCGAAGGTGGTGAGCACGAGCACGCGGGTGTCGGGGTGGTCGCGCACGATCGCCTCGGTGGCGGCGATGCCGTCGAGCCCGGGCATGCGGATGTCCATCAGCACGAGGTCCGGACGGAGCGCCGCCGCCTGCGCGATCGCGGCATGGCCGTCTGCGGCCTCGCCGACCACGACCAGGTCCTCCTCGGCGTCGAGCACCATGCGGAACCCCAGTCTGATGAGCTGCTGATCGTCGACGAGGAGGATCGAGATCGGAGGGGTCATGGCAGATCCTTCGGTTCGAGTGCGACGGGGTCGGGGGAGTAGGCGGGGAGGTCGGCACGGAGCAGCCATCGGCCCCCTCCCATCGCCTGCGAGGTGATCTCTCCTCCGGCGTGCGCGGCACGCTCGGCGAGTCCGCGCAGCCCGAAACCCGAGGGGCGGTCGGAGGAGTCGACGGCCGCGGTCACGCCGTCGTTGACGATCTCCACCGTCACGCTCCCGGACGCATGGATCAGTCGCACCGAGATCGACGTCGCGCCCGGCGCGTGCCGCATGGCGTTCGTGACGCCCTCCTGCACGATGCGGCCGACCGCGTGGGCGACCGCCGGCGGGAGCTCGCCGCCGCCGCTGACCGAGAGCGTCACGGGGTAGCCGGCGCGCTGCGCCTGGGCAACGGTCTCCTGGGGCGGTGTCGGCGCCAGGGGTGCGAGCGGGAGGGGGGAGTCGTCGGCGCGGAGGACGCCGAGCATCGCACGCATCTCGGTGAGCGCGCTCCTGGCCGTCTCCGCCGACGCCGATGCCGCGGCCTTGGCCTGTGCGGCATCGGGAGTCGCGGCCGCGCCCTCCGACAGGGCGACGATCACGGTGAGCGAATGCGAGACGATGTCGTGCATCTCGCGGGCGATGCGTGCGCGTTCGTCGGCCGCAGCGAGCTGGGCCTGCTGATCGCGTTCCACGAGCAGCTGACGCGATCGGTCGATCACCGCGGCGAGGTAGCGCTTGCGACCGCCGACATTGACCCCGAGCAGGGTGCCGATCAGGCCGAGCACGAGAGATCCCACGACGGCGTTCATCGCGATCTGCAGGGTGATCATGCCCGTGAGCACGAGGATGCCGGATACGGCCGCGAGCGAGGCGAGTCCGAGTCCCAGGCCGACCCATGCTGCTTTCGACGACCGGTACACCGCGAGCGAGTAGCTGGTCACGAGCAGCAGCGGCGACCCGATCGGCTGGAGGGCGAAGAGGAACGCCGTCTCGAGCGCGAATGCCGCGATGAACGGCACCCACGGCCGACGCCGGCGCCACAGCAGCGTCGCACAGACGGCGACGACGCCGACGGGCACCGCGATCGAGACGCCGAGAGCGAGCGGAATCGGCAGGTCGCGGGTGATGATGCCGACCGGGACGATCGAGAGCAGCGCGCACACGACGACGATCAGGATGTCGGCGAGCACCGGATGCCGGGCCCAGAACCGCCGCAGCACCCCGGGGGGACGCGGCAGCCGCAGCGCCTCGTCCTCACGGACCGAGGTGCTGCGGCTGCGCGGTCTGCTCACCGGGCGACTCTACGCGGGTGCGGCGCGGGGCGTCGGCTCACGCGTCGCGGGTGCGCAGCACGGTCCAGGCGGCGAGCATCCCCGCGACGACCCATGCGGCCAGCGTCAGATACGCGACCGGGCCTTCGAGGGCCGCGTTCTCCGGCAGGATGGCGCTCTGCGCCGCTGCTACGGGCAGGTAGTTCGAGGCATCCGTCACCCAGGCCCAGGCCTCGCCCGCCACGGCGAAGAAGCTCGCGACGATCGGCAGCACGAACAGCACTCCGACGGTGGCGGCGATCGCTCCGGCCCCCGAACGCAGGAGGAAGCCGAACGCGACGCCGATCAGCGCGAACACCGACATGGCCAACGACGAGACGACGATGGGCAGGATCGATGCTGCGGGGTCGGACCAGTCGATGCTCTGATCGCGAGACGCGACGACGACCGAGACCGCGGCCGCGGCGGCGGCGAAGATCACTAGCGACGACACGAACATGAACACGCCGACGACGACGGCCTTGGCGGCCAGCATCGATCCCCTCTTCGGGTTCGCGGCCAGGGTCGACCGGATCATGCCGGTCGAGTACTCCCCGGTCACCGAGATCGCACCGAGGATGCCGGCGAGCAGCATCGTGAACTGGATCGGCATGACGACGGCCTGGATCGGCTCGAATCCCGGCAGGTCGATCGCCTGCGCGATGAGCACGGCGATGCCGATCGTGAGCAGGGCCGCGATGCCGATCGACCACCAGGTGGAGCGGAGCGTGGAGAGCTTGATCCACTCGCCGCGGATCGCCCGCACGAACGTGAGGCGGTGTGCGGACTCGACGCGCCGGGTGACGGGCGGGGCTGCCTGAACGGTCATGAGATCTCCTTGGTGCGGTACTCGACCGATTCGCCGGTGAGGGCGAGGTAGGCGTCTTCGAGCGAGCCCGTGGTCGGGGTGAGTTCGTGCAGGGGGATGCCGCGCTCCGCCGCGAGATCGCCGATGCGTGCGGCGGGCAGACCGACGATGTCGAGCACGTCGGGAGCGGCGCTCACGATCTCGATCGACGGGCCGCCGACGGCCGCTGCCAGATCGGTGGCGCGGGGGGTGCGGACCCGTACCGTGTTGGTCGTCCAGGCGCGCACCAGCTCCTCGAGCGGCGCATCGGCGAGCACCTTGCCCCGACCCATCACGATCACGTGATCGGCGGTCTGCGCCATCTCGCTCATCAGGTGGCTGGAGAGCAGCACCGTGCGTCCCTCCGATGCCGCGTGGCGCACGAACTGGCGTACCCAGCGCACACCTTCGGGGTCGAGACCGTTCACCGGCTCGTCGAGGATGAGCGTGTGCGGGTCGCCGAGCAGCGCCGAGGCGATCCCGAGCCGCTGGCCCATGCCGAGCGAGAACTTGCCCGCGCGCTTGCGGGAGACGGGAGCGATGCCGGCGAGGTCGATGACCTCGTCGACGCGGGAGGCGGGAATGCCGTGGGTGGCCGCCATCGCCCGCAGGTGATCGCGGGCACTGCGGCCGGTGTGCACGGCCTTCGCGTCGAGCAGCACGCCCACCTCGGTGAGCGGGGCCCGCAGCTTGCGGTACTCGCGTCCTGCGACGGTCGCGGTGCCCGAGGTCGGCCGGTCGAGGCCGACGATCAAGCGCATCGTCGTGGACTTGCCGGCGCCGTTCGGACCGAGGAATCCGGTGACCGTTCCCGGCTGCACCGTGAACGACACGTCCTGGACGGCGGTCTTGTCTCCGAATCTCTTCGTGAGGCCTTCTGCTGTGATCATGTCGTCGACGCTACCGAGCGCGACAGGGGGTGCGCGTCCTCCCGGGGTACCGATCCGTCGGCGAGCAGGGTCATCCTCACGGAGGATGCGGCCGTCAGGGGGCGGGCCTGCCGAAGAGCTGCGGATCGACGGGGCGCTGAGCCCTCGGGAGCTTCTCGACCACCAGCAGGTACGACTCGGTGACGAGCTCTCGCACCAGTTCCTCCTCGAGCGAACCGCCGCCGGCGACCAGCGTGATCCAGTGCTTCTTGTTCATGTGGTAGCCGGGGACGATGTCCGCGAACGACTCTCGCAGAGCGACGGCGTCTTCGGGGTGGGACTTGAGCGTGACCCGCCCTGTGCCGTCGAGGGGCGCCAGCAGGAAGACCCTCCCTCGGACCTTGTAGACGTCCCACTCGGGGCCGAACGGGTTCTCGCGCACGGAACCCGGCAGTTCGTCGGCGCGGGCTGCGGCGACGGCGATCAGCTGTGCGGGGTCCATGGCTCAGAACAGCCGATCCGTGCCTTTGTCGTCGCGGCGGGGTGCGACCCGCACCCGATGGTCGAGGGAGGCCGCGGTGAGCAGCGCCTCATCGAGGATCTCACCGCCCGGCTCAGCGGTGAGCCAGTCACCGCTCAGGGAGGCGGGGATCAGCAGCGGCATCCGGTCGTGCACATCGGCGAGATGATCGGGGGCGGGGCGCATCACGATCGAGTAGCAGGTGAACGACCGGCCGTCGGCCGTGCGCCCCTGCTGGGTCACCGCTGCCATGCCGAAGAGCGCGCCGTCGTCGAACCCGAACTCGTGCCACACCCGTTCGGGCTTCTTCATCTCGTACCAGCTGGTCGCAGGCACCAGGGCTCGGTTCCTGAGGCCGCCCGGTCGCTCGCGCAGCCGCTCGGACCGGGTGTTGATGGAGGGGAACTTGGAGGGCTCGCCGCCGACGAGGAATCCCCACCACCCCGGTTCGAGGGTGGGAGCGCCCTCGGAGGGGACGACGATCGGGTTCAGATTGCGAAGGTTGCGGCCGGTCGGGCGCACCGTCTCCTGAGCGTTCTCCTCCGCCCACCCGCGGAGCCCGTCGAGCACAGCCTCGTCGGCGGCCGCCAGCAGCTCGGTGTCGGTGAATCGCGGATCCAGTCCATAACTCGCGCACATGCCGCCAGGGTACGCCCGGGCGCCGACATCCGGGTCGCGCGTCCGTTCCCGTCGATCCGCCCTCGGCTAGGGTCGACGGGTGACTCCGACCCGCAGCCTCCCCGCGCCCGTCGCACTCGGCGGAGCGGTGGCGATCGGCATCATGACGGCCGTCCAGGCGCGCATCAACGGTGTGCTCGGCCTTCGCCTCGACGACGGCATCGTCGCAGGGCTCATCTCGTTCGCCGTCGGTCTCGCCGCACTGATCGCCGTGATCGTCTGCATCCCGGCCGCACGACGGGGAGCGGGACGCCTGCGCGTCGGGATCCGCGACCGCACGATCCCGTTCTGGATGCTCCTCGGCGGGGCATGCGGAGCGCTGACCGTGTCGACGCAGGGGATCACCGCCGGGGTGCTCGGGGTCTCTCTGTTCACGGTGGGGGTGGTCGCGGGCCAGACGCTGCACGGCCTCGTGCTGGATCGCATCGGCTTCGGACCCGCCGGCGTCGTCGCCGTCACGCCAGGGCGCGTGGTCGGCGGACTGCTCGCGCTCGCCGCCGTGGGCATCTCGCTCAGCGGAGACGTGCTCGCCACGGCGCCGCTGTGGATGCTCCTGCTGCCCTTCGCCGCGGGAGTGGGCATCGCCTGGCAGGCCGCGACCAACGGCCGACTGGCGCAGCGGGTGCAGTCGCCGATCGCCGCGACGCTGATGAGCTTCGTCGCCGGCACGATCGCCCTGCTCGTCGCCGCCGGGATCAGCATCGCGTTCAGAGGGGTCCCGGCGGCGCCGCCCGCGGAGCCGTGGCTGTACCTGGGAGGATTCCTCGGTTCGGCCTACATCCTGCTGGGGGCGTTCATCGTCGCGCACACCGGGGTGCTGCTGATGGGATTGGGGTCGGTGCTCGGTCAGCTCACGGCCTCGGTGGTCATCGACCTGGTCTGGCCCGCGGCGTCGGGCCCCGCGCTCTGGCAGCTCATCGCCATGGTCGTCGTCGCCGTGGCGTCGGTCGTGGCCGCGCTGCCACGACGACGACGCTGAACTACTTCGTCGTGCTCTTCTCTTTCTTCGTGCTCTTGGGCATGCGGGTCACGAGAGCACGCGCATCGACCGGTTTGCGGCGGCCGGGCTTCTTGCCCGCGGGCTTGCCGCCGACGTAGAGCCAGCCGAGGAGGTCCTCGTTCTTGCCCACGCCGTGGGCCTTCGCGACCGCCTTGGAGCGCGTGTAGCGGCCGGTGCGCCAGAGCACCCCGTAGCCGGCCTCGTCGAGGAGCAGGCTCAGCACGTGCGCCACACCCGAGGCGACGGCCTCCTGCTCCCACCGCGGCACCTTCTCGCTCTTGCGATAGCTGGCCACCACGGCGATCAGCAGCGGCGCGCGGAGCGGCTTCGACGACGGCGACCTGTCGCCCTCGGCCTTCGAGATCGCCGCGCCGAGGGTCTCGCGGTCGGCGCCGCGCAGCTCGATGAGCCGCCATGGACGCAGCGAGGAGTGGTCGGCGACGCGACCGGCGGCGGAGACGAGCCGCAGCAGCTCGTCGCGCGAGGGAGCCTCGTCGGTGACCTTCGACCAGGACTGCCGGGCGCGGACGGCGTCGAGCGCGCTCACGATGCGTCGGGAGTGAAGTTCAGGGCGATCGAGTTCATGCAGTAGCGGTCACCGGTCGGCGTGCCGAAGCCGTCGGGGAACACATGCCCGAGGTGCGAGCCGCAGTTCGCGCAGCGCACCTCGGTGCGCACCATGCCCAGAGTGGTGTCCTCGATGAGCTCCACCGCGTCGGGGCGGATCGACTCGTAGAAGCTCGGCCACCCGCATCCGGAGTCGAACTTGGTTCCGCTCTTGAACAGCTCGGCGTTGCAGGCGCCGCACGTGTAGAGGCCCGCGCGGCCCTCGTCGAGCAGCTCGCCCGTCCATGCGCGCTCCGTCGCTGCTCCACGCAGCACGGCGTACTGCTCCTCGCCGAGCTCGGTGCGCCACTCTTCTTCGGTCTTGTCCACGCTGTACGACATCGGTCCTCCTGGGGTCTGCTCCATTCTCTCGTGTTCCGCACCCCGTGGCGCCACGCGAGAATGGGAACATGACGGATGCCGTGCAGCTGCGCTATGCGCGCTTCGCCGAACAGGAGGCGCCGGGGCGCAGCGAGCTGTACGCCGAATGGGCGCACCGCGTCGCCGAGGATGCCGGGCTCGCGGCGATCCTCGCGCGCATCCCGGAGAACCGTCGTCAGCCGCCGCTGGTGTTCGCGGTGACCCGGATGCTCGGCAGCGGCCTCGTGGGTCCCGAGGCGTGGCGCGACTTCGTGATCGCGCACGCCGACGCCGTCGTCGCCGAGTGCACCGCACGCCGGCTGCAGACGAACGAACCGCTCCGTCTCGCGCCGCTCCTTCCCGTGCTCACCGAGATCCAGGGCCCGATCGCCCTTCTCGAGGTGGGCGCGTCGGCCGGGCTCTGTCTGTACCCCGATCGCTACTCGTACCGCATGGTCGACGCGCAGGGAGACCTGCGGGTCGCGCTGGATCCCGAGGACGGCCCGTCGACGGTCGTGCTGCAGAGCACGGTGGACGGGGCGCTCCCCGCTCTGGCGATGCCCGACATCGTCTGGCGCGCCGGGATCGATCTCGCACCCCTCGACGCCCGCGAGGACCTCGACCGGCGCTGGCTGCAGGGACTCGTGTGGCCGGGGGAGCAGGGCAGGGCCGAGCGGGTCGACGCCGCGCTGGACATCGCGGCCGCCGACCCGCCGCTGCTCGTCGCGGGTGATGCGGCCGCGCGCATAGACGCGCTCGCGGCGGACGCGCCGCGCGACGCCACCCTGGTGATCACCACACCCGGCGTGCTGGTGCACATCCCGCGTGACGCGCGCACGGAGCTGATCGCGCGCATCCGCGCGCTCGATGCGCGTTGGATCACGATCGACCCGCCGGGACTGCTCGACGTGTGGGAGCCCGCCGTCGATGCGGCGGACTGGCCCGGATTCGTCGTCGCCCTCGACGGACGGGTCCGCGCGGCGGCCGATCCGCTCGGCCGATGGTGGGAGTGGCGTGCAGGCGGGGGCGCCTCGGCGACCTAATCTGGTCCCATGCTGGGAGAGCTGAGTGAGCGGGATCGGGCGATCCTCGCGCTGGAGACCGCGTGGCCGCGACACGGCGGCGCGAAGGAGGAGACGATCCGCACCCAGCTGGGCATGAGCGCGGCGCGCTACTACCAGCTCCTCGGTCGGCTGATCGATTCGGATGCGGCCCTGGAGTACGATCCGATGCTCGTGCGTCGCCTGCGGCGTATCCGCGATTCGCGCTCCTTCCGGCGGGCGAGCAGGGCCCCCGGATTCGTCGGCTGACCGCTCCGGATCTCCGTGTCGCGGCGCCACGATGCGGCGTCGCGCGCGTGTGCCGTTAGCATCGAGGGGTGTCAAAGCCCTCGCGAGATCGATTCGACGATGTCCCCCGCTCGTCCGGACGTGTCGGAGCGCATCGCGCCGAAGCGCCGGGGATGAACGGCTGGGTCGTCCTGCTGTGGTCCTTCGTGGCGGCGCTCGTGCTCATCATCGGCGGCATCTTCGGCTCGCTCCTGGTGATGGGGCGCATCAGCATCTTCCCCGAGGCGGTGCCGACCTCCACGCCCACTCCCGTCGAGACCGGCGTCGTCGACGTCGCCTACTCCGTCATGATCCTCAACGCCTCGCCCGATGACGGGCTCGACGATCAGATGCGCGAACTGCTGATCAACACCGGCTGGGCGGCCGACATCGTCTTCGCGACCGACAGCGCGAGCCAGGACTTCGCGACGACGACCGTCTATTACGTCGCCGACGGCGACGAGCTCGCCGCCATCGGACTCGCGAACCTCATCGGCGGCGCCGCGGTCGAGCAGAGCGATTTCTACGCCGATCTCAACGACACGGGCGGATCTCAGCTCACGGTCGTCATCGGGGTGGACCGTTCCTCGGCGGCGCCCGAGACCCCCGCCGAGACCCCCGCTCCGTAGAGCTCGGATCCGTCCCTCCGCGCGGCTTGCACTCGATGGGGTCGAGTGCCAGAATGGCGTTAGCACTCTCTCACTCTGAGTGCTAAAACCCAACGTCTACGTCCAGGAGGGACGAAAAAACTCATGGCAAAGATCATTGCTTTCGATGAGGAGGCCCGCCGCGGCCTCGAGCGCGGCCTCAACATCCTCGCCGACGCGGTCAAGGTGACCCTCGGCCCGCGCGGTCGCAACGTCGTCCTCGAGAAGAAGTGGGGCGCCCCCACGATCACCAACGACGGCGTCTCCATCGCCAAGGAGATCGAGCTCGACGACCCGTACGAGAAGATCGGTGCGGAGCTCGTCAAGGAGGTCGCCAAGAAGACCGACGACGTCGCGGGTGACGGAACCACCACCGCCACGGTGCTCGCCCAGGCGCTCGTCCGCGAGGGCCTGCGCAACGTCGCCGCCGGCGCCGACCCGATCTCGCTCAAGCGCGGTATCGAGAAGGCCGTCGCCGCGATCACCGCGGAGCTCCTCGCCAGCGCGAAGGAGATCGACTCCAAGGAGCAGATCGCCGCCACCGCGTCGATCTCCGCCGCCGACCCCGCGATCGGCGAGCTCATCGCCGAGGCGATCGACAAGGTCGGCAAGGAGGGTGTCGTCACCGTCGAGGAGTCGCAGACCTTCGGCACCGAGCTCGAGCTCACCGAGGGCATGCGCTTCGACAAGGGCTACCTGAACCCGTACTTCGTGACGGACCCGGAGCGCCAGGAGGCGGTCTTCGAAGACGCCTACATCCTCATCGCGAACCAGAAGATCTCGAACATCAAGGACCTTCTGCCCATCGTCGACAAGGTGATCCAGGACGGCAAGGAGCTCGTCATCATCGCCGAGGACGTCGAGGGAGAGGCTCTCGCCACCCTCGTCCTGAACAAGCTCAAGGGCATCTTCAAGTCGGTCGCCGTCAAGGCTCCCGGCTTCGGCGACCGTCGCAAGGCGCAGCTGCAGGACATCGCGATCCTCACCGGTGCGCAGGTCATCACCGAAGAGGTCGGCCTCAAGCTCGAGAACGCCACGCTCGACCTGCTGGGTCGCGCTCGCAAGGTCATCGTCACCAAGGACGAGACCACCATCGTCGAGGGTGCCGGAGAGGCAGACCAGATCGAGGGTCGCGTCACGCAGATCCGTCGTGAGATCGACAACACCGACAGCGACTACGACCGCGAGAAGCTGCAGGAGCGTCTCGCGAAGCTCGCCGGTGGCGTCGCCGTCATCAAGGCCGGAGCGGCGACCGAGGTCGAGCTCAAGGAGCGCAAGCACCGCATCGAGGACGCCGTGCGCAACGCGAAGGCAGCCGTCGAGGAGGGCATCGTCCCCGGTGGTGGCGTCGCGCTGATCCAGTCGGGCACCAAGGCGCTCGCCGGTCTGTCGCTCTCGGGCGACGAGGCGACCGGTGCGAACATCGTTCGCGTCGCGATCGAGGCCCCGCTGAAGCAGATCGCGCTGAACGCCGGCCTCGAGCCCGGTGTCGTCGCGAACAAGGTCTCCGAGCTCGAGGCGGGCTTCGGCCTGAACGCCGCGACCGGTGAGTACGTCGACCTGTTCGCAGCCGGCATCATCGACCCCGCCAAGGTGACCCGTTCGGCGCTGCAGAACGCCGCATCGATCGCGGCCCTCTTCCTCACCACCGAGGTCGTCGTGGCCGACAAGCCCGAGAAGTCCCCCGCTCCCATGGGTGACCCGTCGGGTGGCATGGACTTCTGATCCATCCGCACTGACAGAGACGCCCCGACCTCACGGTCGGGGCGTCTCTGCGTGACGGGGATGCGGCCCACCACCGCCGGGGTGGCCGGATCTCAGCGGAACAGGCTGGCCGAGTACTGGTCGGCGTCCGCATACTGTGTGGCGGCGCTGCCGAGCGAATGACCGATCGACTCGAGCGCCTGCTCGACGTGCAGCTGCGCGCCGCGCCACTGATCGGCGCAGGACTGGAAGGCCGCTGACGCGGTGCCGACCCAGCTGCTCTGCAGCTGGGAGAGCTGCGACATCAGCACGGCGGACTCGCTCTGCACCCGTTGCATGGTGGCCATGGCGGCGCTCTGGGCCGCACCTACGGCTTCGGTGTCGACGGTGAAGACGGACATGGGAACTCCTCTCGTTGGGTCTCCGACGATAGGTGTGTTCGCGAGCCGGGCACGGGCCTGCGCGGGGCTGCCCACGTGCGCGGTGCAGAAGATGGCCCAGCGCCGCTCCGTGCAGGAGAGTCGCGCCCCGCTCAGAGGTCGAGGGGCTCGAGGGGCTGCGTGTCCTCCAGCAGGTGGGCCGGGGTGGCACGGGAGGGGGCGAGCGGCAGGGTGACGGTGAACGTCGCGCCGCCGCCGGGTGTCTCCGACACCGACACGCTGCCGTGCAGCGCCTTGACGATCGACGAGACGATGGCGAGACCGAGACCCGAGCCGCCGGTCTCGCGTGCCCGCGACGTGTCGGCGCGCCAGAACCGCTCGAAGATCTGCTCGCGGATCTGCGGGGGGATGCCCTCGCCGTGATCGACGATCGAGATGCTGCCGGTGCCGCGCACGCGGTCGGCGTCGACGACCAGCTCGATCGGGCTCTCTTCGGGCGAGAAGCGGCGCGCGTTGCCCAGCAGGTTGGTCACCACCTGACGGACCTTGTTCTCCTCGCCGAGGACGATCGGGGGCGTACGGACGGGGATGTCCGCCGCCTCCGTGAAGTCGATCCCCGGCACCTCGACGCTCGCGGCACGCGGACGTCGGCGCAGGCGGGCGAGCGTGCCGCGGGAGAGCCCGCGCGGCGTCGGCAGGGGCGGGGGCGTCACGGGGATGGAGCGCGTGGTCACGTCGATCAACGGCGCCTCGACGGTGCGGTCCACGACCGTCACGGTGCGCGCCGGTGCGGCGGCTCGCAGGTCGAGGGCGGCATCCCGGGCGATGGGGCGGAGATCGAGCGGCTCGATCTCGGGCTCGCGCTCCTCGTCGAGGCGTGCGAGAGCGAGGAGATCCTCGACGAGCACGCCCATCCGGATCGCCTCCTTCTCGATCCGCTCCATGGCGCGAGCGGTGTCCTCTTCGCCGGTGATCGCGCCCATCCGGTACAGCTCGGCATAGCCGCGCACGCTCACCAGCGGCGTGCGCAGCTCATGGCTGGCGTCGCCGATGAAGCGGCGCATGTGCCGCACGGTGCGGTCGCGCTGCGCGAGAGACCCGTCGACGCGGTCGAGCATGGTGTTGATCGCGCTGTTCAGGCGTCCGACCTCGGTCGTGGGTTCGAGGTCGGTGAGGCGTTGGCTGAAGTCGCCGGCGGCGATCGACATGGCCGTCGACTCCACCTGCCCCAGTCGGCGGAAGGTCAGGGTGACCAGCCCGCGGGTGAGCAGAGCGGCGAGGAAGATCGTCACGAACGCGACCGTGATGTAGATGCCGAAGTACTGACCGATGATGCGGTCCGCGTACTCGAGCGGCATGGCGACGATCTGGATCCTCAGCGACCCGTCGCCCTCGCCGGGCACGCGCGCGACGGCGGCGCGATAGCTCGCCCCCTTCGTGCCCTCCAGCGTGAAGCGCGTGTCTTCGTTGGCCTGCACATCGAGGGGGGAGTACGACGACGGGAACAGCGGAGCGCCGTTCGCGGAGCTGGAGCTTCCCGTCGTGATCTGCAGCACGCCCTCGGCGTCGTAGATCGCGACGAAGAAGTCGCGGGGGGAGTCGCTGGGCGTGTAGACCGTCCTGCCGTCTTCGACGCTGACCTCGAAGTACCGGTTCGCGAGATCGGCGGACACGAGCGCGGGCAGCTGCGAGTCGATGTTGTCGACCAGGGAGTTGCGCAGGATCGGGACCGTGCCGATGCCCGCGGCCAGCAGGCCCAGCGCGAGCACCGCGACGGTGACACCGGTGACCTTGGCCCGCAGGCTGATCGACCGCCACCAGCGGGTGATCGCATCGGGCTTGTGCGCCATGCGGTCGGTCCTCCCTGGAAGCGGATGCGGTGCGGCGTCAGCGGATGACGCGGAGCGGGACTACTTGCCGACCTTGAGCATGTAGCCGAAGCCGCGCTTGGTCTGGATGACGGACTCCTCGGTGTACGGGTCGATCTTGCGGCGGAGGTAGGAGATGTAGCTCTCCACGATCCCCGCATCGCCGTTGAAGTCGTACTCCCAGACGTGGTCGAGGATCTGGGCCTTCGACAGCACGCGATTCGGGTTCAGCATCAGATAGCGCAGCAGCTTGAACTCGGTCGGGCTGAGCTCGATCGACTCCTTGCCGACGTGCACGTCGTGAGTGTCCTGATCCATCGACAGCTCTCCGGCGCGGATGATCGACTCCTCGTCGGCCTGCATCGTGCGGCGGAGGATCGCCTGCGCGCGCGCGACGATCTCGTCGAGGCTGAACGGCTTGGTGACGTAGTCGTCTCCGCCGGCGTTGAGGCCCTCGATCTTGTCGTCCGTGCCGTCCTTGGCGGTGAGGAACAGGATGGGGGCGGTGAAGCCGGCCCCACGCAGACGCTTCGTCACGCTGAACCCGTTCATGTCGGGGAGCATGACGTCGAGGATGATCAGGTCGGGCTCCTCCTCCAGTACGGCGGAGATGGTGGCGGCGCCGTTGGCGACCGTCTTCACCTGGAACCCGGCGAAGCTGAGACCTGTGGAGAGCAGGTCGCGGATGTTGGGCTCGTCGTCGACGACCAGGATGCGCGCATCAGTCATGACCCCATTATGGTGACTTCCGCCATGCGGATGCTGACTATCCGTCGGAGCGGCGCTTTCGCCCACCGCGTACCCGGCCGCCCTGACGGGCGCAGCGGGGGTCACGCGGCGATCGCGTCGGCATCCATGATCGTGTAGCTGTAGCCCTGTTCGGCGAGGAACCGCTGCCGGTTCTGGGCGTAATCCTGGTCGATCGTGTCGCGGGCCACGAGCGTGTAGAAGCTCGCGGTGTGCCCGGACTGCTTCGGGCGCAGAAGACGACCGAGGCGCTGCGCCTCCTCCTGCCGGGACCCGAAGGACCCCGACACCTGGATGGCGACGGATGCCTCGGGCAGATCGATCGAGAAGTTCGCGACCTTCGAGACGACCAGCAGCGAGATCTCACCCTCGCGGAAGGCGCGGTAGAGCTCCTCGCGCTCGTCGACGGGGGTGGCTCCGGTGATCTGCGGGGCGTTCAGCGCCTGGGACAGCGAGTCGAGCTGGTCGAGGTACTGGCCGATCACCAGGATCCGTTCCCCGTCGTGCTTCGCGATGAGCTCGCGCACGGCATCGATCTTCGCCGGTGCCGAGGCCGCGAGGCGGTAGCGCTCGTCGTCGGTCGCTGCCGCGTACTCGAGCCGGTCGTCCGGCGGCAGATCCACGCGCACCTCGTAACAGGCGGCGGGGGAGATGAAGCCCTGGGCCTCGATCTGCTTCCACGGAGCGTCGAAGCGCTTGGGCCCGATCAGACTGAAGACGTCGCCCTCCCTGCCGTCCTCGCGCACGAGTGTGGCGGTCAGGCCGATGCGTCGACGCGCCTGCAGATCGGCGGTGAGCTTGAACACCGGTGCGGGGAGCAGGTGCACCTCGTCGTACACGATGAGTCCCCAGTCCAGGGCATCCAGCAGCGCGAGATGGGCGTACTCGCCCTTCCGCTTCGCCGTGAGGATCTGGTAGGTCGCGATCGTCACCGGCTTGACCTCCTTGGCTTGGCCGGAGTACTCGCCGATCTCCTCGGGCGTGAGACTGGTGCGCTTGAGCAGTTCGTCGCGCCACTGGCGCGCCGAGACCGTGTTGGTGACGAGGATGAGCGTGGTGGTCTTCGTGGCGGCCATCGCCCCCGCGCCGACGATCGTCTTTCCCGCGCCGCAGGGCAGCACCACGACGCCGGAGCCGTCCTTCGAGAACGCGTCGACCGCATCCTGCTGGTAGGGACGGATCGCCCAGCCGTCTTCGGCGAGCTCGATCTCATGCGGGGTTCCCGGGGTGTACCCGGCGAGGTCCTCGGCGGGCCAGCCGATCTTGAGCAGCTCCTGCTTGATCTGGCCGCGTGCCCACGCGTCGACCACGAAGGTGTCGGGGGAGGGATGCCCGATCAGCAGCGGCTGGATGCGCTTGTTGTTCGCCACCTGGGCGAGCACCGCGGGATCGGAGGAGCGGAGGATGAGGACGCCCTCGTCGTCGCGCTCGATGACCAGTCGGCCGTACCGGCCCACGGTCTCGCGCAGATCCACGGCGACGGACGGCGGCACGGGGAACCGCGACCAGCGGTCGAGCGTCGCGAGCATGTCCTCGGCGGTGTGGCCGGCGGCGCGCGCGTTCCAGAGCCCGAGGCGGGTGATCCGGTACGTGTGGATGTGCTCGGGCGCGCGCTCGAGCTCGGCGAAGATCGCCAGCTCGTGGCGGGCGCTCTCGGCATCCGAGTGGGCGACTTCGAGCAGCACGGTGCGATCGCTCTGGACGATCAGGGGTCCATCAGACATAGCTGTCCAGTTTACTGCTCGATGATCGTGGCGGCTCGGATGCTCGACACCGGCAGGGTGCGCTCGACGTCCGCCGCACGGTCCCTGCCGCGCAGGCGACCACCGCCGAGTCCCGTCGCCTCGAGCACGAGGTCTCGTGTCGAGCCGTCCGGCATGCCGACGCTCACCCGCAGCACCGCCCGCGCGCGCACTGCCGCATCGAGTTCGCGGTCGAGCCATGCGGCATCCGCATCCGGTCCCTCGTGCGATCGGAGCGCCTGGAGGAGGGGGCCGTAGTCCGGTGTCGTCGGGGCCGGCGCCGGGGGTGCCGGATGGCGTTCTCCGGTGATCGCCGTGCCGGCTTCATCGACGAGGGTCGCCGGGTAACGGGCATCCGTCAGTGCCCAGTAGACGGTGTCGCGCCCGACCCGCGTGGAGAGGGACGCGCCCTCGCGCGTCAGTGCGAGCGCGCGGAGACCCTGGTCGACCGACATGGCCTCGATGAGGTGCTGATCGCTGCTGTCGATGCGCGTCCTGCCGGTGCCCGGCTCGACCGAGACCCGCACGAGACCGTGTCTCTGCGCGGTCTGAGTCACGAGGTAGCGGAGCGGCTGTGGGATACCCGTGAGCGAGAGCGACTCGAGGAACTCGAGGATCGTCTGCTCCGTCTCGCCGAGCACGAGCGCGTGGGCGATCGACTCCGGGGTGAACCGATACGTCGACGCCTGCGCCGCCGACTCGCGTGTCGCCAGGGTGCGCAGGCGCACATCCAGCGCCGGTGCGAGCGGACCGGGGGAGATGGCGCTCAGATCGTTCTGGAGGAAGATGCGATCCACCTCGGCCGGCAGCAGCGCGGTGAGAGCGCTCGCGTCGATGTCGCCCCCGTTCCGCAGCGCCGTCGCCCAGGCGGTCTCGCCGTCGTCGTCGGTGAGCAGGCCGAGAAGGCGGGCGCGCTGGAGGAGCGCGCTGCTGCGTTCCGGCCAGGCGGCGTCCCAGGGGTGCGCCAGGGGCCACGATGCGGCGGGCGACCAGCCCCCGCGTTCCGTGCGCACGCCGCGCGGCAGCGAGTCGCGGAATCCGCGTACGAGCGTGCTCCAGCGATCTCCGACCGAGGAGCGCAGCCATGCCTCGGCGGCCGTCGTGATCCGTAGCTGTCGGTCGACCTGGACGACGAGCGCCGCATCCGTCACGATCGCGATGAGGGCATCGATCGATTCGGGCGCCATGCCCGCGTCGCTCAGCATCCGCTTCTCGCCGGCGCTGATGGTGCCCCCGGCGAGCAGAGCGAACGGTCGGTCGCGGGCCAGCAGGAGGATGTCGGCGAGTGCCGACACCGTGGTGAATGCCCGCTCGGCGGCGTGGGCGGTGGCGGCCTCGTCAGCGGTGCGCGGCTCGACCGCGTCGACGGGCTCCGGCACGGTGCGCTCGGCCACGGCAGCCGAGACCGGGGGGAAGGGCGAACCGTCCGGGCGGAGCAGCGCGAGCGCTCGCAGCGTGTCGGCCGACGGCCCGCTCACCCGCGCGTCGTCGGATGTCGCGGCGGCGAGCAGGCCGGCGGCTTCCGAGTGCGTCAGCGCGGGAAGGATGCGGGTCACCGAGGCCGTGTCGAGGAGGGCCTCCGCGGCGTCGAAGAAGTCCTGCCATCCCGCGTCCGGTCGCACACGCCGCGCGGCGAAGAGGGTGGCGAGCTCCGCGTCGCTCGCCGCGGAGAGCCATTCGGCCAGCGGGCGTGCGTGCGTGCTCATGCCGGAGTCCTCAGGGCCGCGACGTCGCGCGACCCTTGCGGATGAAGCTCATGACGAGCAGCGCGATGATCATCAGGAAGGCGGCGGGAAGGCCCCAATACGGGATCGCGGCGACGAACGGCCAGGCTCCCGCTCCGAAGTCCTCCTGCTGCATACCGACGGCGGTGCCGATGATGATCGCGAAGAAGCAGATGATCGAGGCCGCCGCGAGTCCGAGCGCCGTGAACGCGAGAATGCGATCCACGCGGCGAACGGGAGGCTCGAGGTCGGGACTCTGGGTGCTCATCCCTCTGAGCCTAGTCGCTGCGCGACCGCGCGGTTCCGCCCCGTGACCTACGGATTCCCTGCCGGGCGACCGGTAGGCTGGTGGTGGTCGCATCCACGCGTCCGATCCCAGCTCCACACCGACTCAGCGAGGTTTCTCCCATGCCCACCGGCAAGGTCAGGTTCTACGACGAAGACAAGGGTTTCGGCTTCATCGCCGCCGATGACGGCCAGGACGTCTTCCTGCACGCCTCGGCCATGCCGGCCGGCGCTGCGGTCAAGGCGGGGACGCGTGTCGAGTTCGGCGTCGCCGACGGCAAGCGCGGACTGCAGGCGCTGTCCGTGCGGGTGCTGGAAGCACCCCCGAGCCTCGCGAAGGCCAAGCGCAAGCCGGCCGACGACATGGCGATCATCGTCGAGGATCTCGTGAAGCTCCTCGACGGGATGGGCGGCGACCTGCGTCGCGGCCGTTACCCCTCGTCCGCCCACGGCCGCAAGATCGCGGCCGTCCTGCGCAAGGTAGCCGATGACCTCGAAGCCTGAGCCCGACGAGCGTCTTCTCGGCGCCCACGATCTCGCCCTGTCCGCACTGCACGAGATCACCCCGGCGTCGACCGTCGGCCCTGCCGCCGACTATCGGGCGGAGGACGACGGATCCGTGTCGCTGCGCTTCCAGAACCGCATGCCCGGCTACCCCGGGTGGTACTGGACGGTCACGGTCGCGCGCGTCGAGGACGCGGAGCCGACGGTGCTCGAGCTCGAGCTGCTGCCGGGCGACGGTGCGCTGCTCGCTCCGGAGTGGGTGCCGTGGGCCGAGCGTCTCGCCGACTACCGTGCGCATCAGGTCGAGCTCGCCGCGCAGGCGGCCGCGACCGAGGAGGGCGATGCGCTCGCCGTCGCCGACGAGGACGCGTCCGAGGGCGATGAGCTGGAAGACGACGAGCTCGAGGACGATGAGCTCGACGACGACGACGACGACGACGATGACGACCTCGACGACGATGATGATGATGACGACGACGATGACGACCTCGACGAGGATGACCTCGCGGCGGTGCCGCGCGAGCTGCACGCGGGTGATCTCGACGGGGTCGATATCGACGAACTCGACGACTCCGCCGCGGACGACGAGTCGGACGAAGACGAGCCCGAGGATGACGACGAGTCCGAGGATGACGAGGACGACGATTCCGATCCCGACGCCGATGAGGATGCCTCAGACGACGAGGAGTGACCTCCGGGAATGAGAAAGGGCCGCGTGCGAACGCGGCCCTTTCTCGTTCCCCCCGGGCGTCAGGCGCTCTGCTGCGCGAGGACGTGGTCGAGGCAGCGGGTGAGCTGACGGACGTCGTCCGGCTCGATCGAGACGAACGTCGCGACCCTGAGCTGGTTGCGGCCGAGTTTGCGGTACGGCTCGGTGTCGACGATCCCGTTGGCGCGCAGTGTCTTGGCGACGGCGGCGGCGTCGACGCTGTCGTCGAAGTCGATCGTCACGACGACGGGCGAACGATGCGCGGCCTCCGCCACGAACGGCGTCGCGACAGCGGAGGATGCGGCCCAGTCGTAGAGGATGCCGGAGGATTCGGCCGTGCGTGCGCCGGCCCAGGCGAGCCCTCCGTTCGACAGGATCCAGCTCAGCTGGCTGTCGAGCAGGTGCAGGGTCGTCAGCGCGGGCGTGTTCAGCGTCTGATTGAGGCGGGAGTTGTCGAGCGCGTTCTTCAGGCTGAGGAACTCGGGGATGTAGCGATCCGAGGCGGCGATGCGCTCGATGCGATCGATCGCCGCGGGCGAGACCGCGGCGAACCACAGTCCTCCGTCGGAGCCGAGGTTCTTCTGCGGGGCGAAGTAGTAGACGTCTGCCTGAGCGAGGTCGAAATCGATCCCGCCGGCGGCGCTCGTCGCATCGATCACCGTCAGCGCCCCCTCGGCGACGACGCGGTCGATCGGAGCGGAGACGCCGGTCGAGGTCTCGTTGTGCGGCCAGGCGTAGACGTCGACGCCGTCGACGATCTCGGCGGCCGTGCGGGAGCCCGGCTCGGCCTTGCGCACGTCCGGAGCGGCGAGCCACGGTGCGGCGGCGGCCGCGGCGAACTTGCCGCCGAACTCGCCGAACACCAGGTTCTGGCTGCGCTGCTCGATCAGGCCGAAGGCCGCGGCGTCCCAGAACGCCGTCGATCCGCCGTTGCCGACGATGATCTCGTAGCCGTCGGGGAGCGTGAAGAGCGCGGCGAGGTTCTCGCGGACGCTGCCGACGAGGTTCTTCACCGGTGCCTGGCGGTGCGAGGTGCCGAGCAGTGTCGGCCCCGCGGCGAGCAGCGCATCGAGCTGCTCGGTGCGCACCTTCGAGGGGCCGCATCCGAAGCGGCCGTCAGCGGGCAGGAGGTCTCGGGGAATCTCGATCGCCATGCGTCGATTCTAGGGCGTGCCCGCGCCGTCGCCTCGCCGCGTGACGCCCCGATGTCCGCTCGGGAATGTAGGCTTGCCTAAGAAGACCCGGAGGGCCACATGACGGACTTGATCGACACCACGGAGATGTACCTCCGCACCATCCTCGAACTCGAGGAGGAGAACATCGTGCCGCTGCGCGCGCGCATCTCCGAGCGTCTCGGGCACTCGGGTCCGACCGTCTCGCAGACGGTCGGACGCATGGAGCGCGACGGACTCGTCGTGGTCTCGGAGGATCGCAGGCTGGAGCTCACCGACGCCGGGCGCCGCAAGGCGGTCGACGTCATGCGCAAGCACCGGCTGGCCGAGCGACTGCTGTCCGACGTCATCGGCCTCGATTGGGCTTACGTGCATGAAGAGGCCTGCCGCTGGGAGCACGTCATGAGCGAGCAGGTCGAGCGTCGACTCGTCGAGCTTCTCGGACACCCCACCGAATCGCCGTACGGCAACCCGATCCCCGGTCTCGACCAGCTGGGCGACACCCCCGCCCGCACTTTCGACGAGGGCGTCATCGGGCTCGTGCAGAAGCTGAACGCCGCCGGCGCGCCGATCGAGGGCACCGTGCGGCGCCTCGCCGAGCCCGCGCAGGTCGACCCCGAGCTGCTCGAACAGCTCCGCGATGCGGGCGTCATGCCCGGCGCCAAGGGCGACTACCGCTTCAACGAGGGCTATGTGCTCATCCAGATGGAGGGCAAGGACGACGGCCTGGAGCTTCCCGTCGAGCTCGCCTCGCACATCTTCCTCGTCGGCGAGCCGCTCTGATCCTCATCCTCCCGGTCTCGGATCCGCGTGATTCCGCCGCCCCGGTGATTGCCAGCTTCACGGGGTGACAGGATCGTTATCTTCCGGTAACCTCGGACGAGTCGTCGAAGAAGCCCGCTGACGACACCCGAGAGGATCCGCCTTCCAGGCTCGTCGACCTCTCGGTCAGACCGCACAAAGTACCCGAGATACGTTCGTGCCACGAGAGCAGAGTGCCGACGAGCCAGCGCCGACAGGCGTGCAGGCGCAGGAGGATTTAGTTTTGGCCACAGACATCGAAACGCCCGCGAAGACAACCGAAGATCGAGCAGTCGCCCGCCGCACCGGCGGCCGGGTGGACGCACGCAAGGTCGTCAAGCCCCTGCGTTCGATCGCCATCTTCGGGGCAGTGGGTGCTCTCGTGGCCGCTGTGGCGCTCCCCGCGTATGCCGCCTCCAAGCCGATCGAGGCCTCGGCGACCGTCCAGCAGATGGCCGCGGTCGACGCGCAGTCCCTGGTCGTCGCCTCGGACGCCACCGCGTCGTCGCTCGGTCGGGGAACCTTCACGGCCACCACGCCTGACGAGATCGAGAAGAAGAAGGCGGAGGAGGCCGCAGCCGCACGGGCCGCAGCCGCCGCCTCGACCGCGTCGACGTCGGGCTCCGGAAACTACGACATCGGGAACTACTCCCTCGTGTCGCCCGGCTCCGGCGAGGTGCGCTACCCGCTTCCGCAGGGGTCCTACAACGTGAGCCGCACCGTCGGCGGCGCCCACCAGGGCGCAGACATGCTGGCTCCTGCGGGCACCCCGATCTACGCGGCCGCCGCCGGAGTCGTGCGTGCCTCGGCCGAGAGCATCGGCGGCTACGGCGTGGCCGTCATGCTCGACAGCGTCGTGGGCGGCCAGCGCGTGCAGACCACCTACGGGCACATGACCTACGGCTCGCGCCAGGTGCAGGCCGGCGAGACCGTCGTCGCCGGGCAGCTGATCGGATTCGTCGGAAGCACCGGGCGATCCACCGCGAACCACCTGCACTTCGAGGTGTGGGTCAACGGCGGTCTCATGGAGCCCATCGCCTGGCTCGGCGCGAACGCCGGCTGACCCCGGTCGTCTCGCCCTTCCGCGCGTCGTCACGGACACGCCTCTGAGCGTTCACCCCGGGTTCGACCCCGGTGTCCGCGGGATGGGTTAGCCTGAACCCGTTGTCGCATAGGCGGGAGAGGCAGATGGAGCGAATACCGAGCATCCGAACCATGGATGCCCTCGGTCGTCACGTCCTCCTGCATCGTCCGCAGGGACGTCACGGTCTTGCTGTGTGCAAAAGGCGCTGTCTGTAGACAGCGCCTTTTCTCATCCCTGCGAACGCTTCCGCCCTGCGCGGCTTCGTGTGAGTCGAGAGTGCCGGGAAGCCGTCCCGGCGGATCGAGAGGATGACGATGCGCACACTGGTACTGAACGCAGGATACGAACCGCTCGCGATCGTGTCGTTCAAGAGAGCACTGGTCCTGGTCATGAACGACAAGGCCACCGTGATCGAACGCGTGGAGGGCGACCCGGTCTGGGGCAGCCACGGCGTCTACGATCGCCCGGCCGTCATCATCCTCTCCCGGTATGTGCGCATCCCGTCCAGCAGGCGCGTGCCCGTCACCCGCCGCGGTGTGCTCCGTCGGGACAACCACCGCTGCGGCTACTGCGGCAAAGCGGCGTCGACGATCGATCACGTGATGCCCCGATCCCGTGGGGGCGCCGACTCCTGGGAGAACCTCGTCGCCTGCTGTCTCCGATGCAACAACATCAAGAGCGACCGCACACCGCAGGAGATGCGGTGGGAGCTGCGCTTCGCTCCCCGGCCTCCCCACGGCTCCGCCTGGACCGTCCGCGGCACCGAGCGAGGCGACCCCCGATGGGAGCCGTATCTGGCTCTGGCCGCCTGAGCGAGGGCGGGGGTTCCTCTAGAATGGAATCCTCGCCCCCGTAGCTCAGCAGGATAGAGCAGCCCTCTCCTAAAGGGCAGGTCGCTGGTTCGAATCCAGTCGAGGGCACCCTTCTCGCTCACTGCTCGCGCGTCCGCTCAGGGATGCGGCTCTCATCACCGCGTCGAAGTTCGCGTCCAGAACCGACGCAGCCCGCCCTGCGGTCCAGCGGGTGCCGTGGGCATCGCGATACTCGAGCAGCGTGAGAGCATCCGCCGTGCTTCCCGCTCCGAGGCTCGTCTGATGAAGCGAGAGCACCTCGAGGGCGATGCCTGAGTCGACGAGAGCGGACACGAGGCTCTCGACGGGCCCGGCGCCGACGCCTCGGTGGGTGCGCTCTGCCGAGTCCGACCGCAGAGTGACGTGCACCTGGGAGCCGTCCAGCCGATAGTTCGTCAGCGTCGGCACATCGCTCGCAGGTGCAGACAGGTAGGTGTGCGCGAACAGGGCCCACAGGTCCGTCGCCGTCAGCTCATCGCCGACACTGTCGGCATGCGCCTGAACCGTCTTCGCGAACTCGATCTGGAGTCGCCGTGGCAGCTCGATCCCGAACTCCTTCTCGAGCAGATAGGCGATACCGCCCTTCCCCGATTGCGAGTTGACCCGGATGACAGCGTCGTAGCTGCGACCGAGGTCGGCGGGGTCGATCGGCAGGTAGGGGACGAGCCACCGCTGTTCGCGAGCATCCGCGCCTGAGGCACCGGCGCGGGAGCGATGCTCGGCGAGTCCCTTCCGGATCGCATCCTGATGGGTGCCGCTGAACGCGGTGTGCACGAGGTCGCCGACGTAGGGATGCCGTGGATGCACCTCGATGCCGTTGCAGTGCTCGACGGTGCGTCGGATCTCGTCGATGTCCGAGAAGTCGATCATCGGATCCACTCCCTGCGCGTGAAGATTGAGGGCGAGGGTCGCGAGGTCGACGTTGCCGGTGCGCTCGCCGTTGCCGAAGACGCATCCTTCCACACGCTCCGCCCCCGCGAGCACCGCGAGCTCGGCGCAGGCCACCCCGGTGCCGCGGTCGTTGTGAGGGTGGACGGAGAGGATCACTCCTTCTCTCCTGGCGAGGTTGCGGTGCATGTACTCGATCTGGTCCGCGTACACGTTCGGCGTCGCGACTTCGACGGTCGCGGGCAGGTTCAGGATCACCGGGCGCTCGGGTGTCGCATCCCAGAGCGTGGTCACGGCGTCGCACAGGTCGAGCACGTAGTCGGGTTCGGTGAGGTTGAAGACCTCGGGCGAGAACTGGAAGCGCACATCGGGGAGTCCGTCGGTGAGATCGAGCACATCCTGCCCTGCGCTCAGGATCAGGTCCTTCAGCTCGGTGCGGGTGCGACCGAGGACGGTGTCCCGCCAGGTGGGGGCGGTGGCCGTGTAGACGTGGATGACGACCGGGTTGCGGATGCCGCGCACCGACTCCACCGTGCGTTCGATCAGATCGCGACGCGCAGCGGTGAAGACGACGATGGTGACGTCGTCCGGGGCGAGGTCCGACGAGGCGAGGAGCCTGACGAAGTCGTAGTCCGTCTGCGAGGCGGAGGGGTAGCCGACCTCGATCTCCTTGTAGCCCATTGTGACGAGGAGCTCGAAGAAGCGCCGTTTGCGCACCGGATCCATGGGCTCGGCGAGCGCCTGGTTGCCGTCGCGGAGGTCGACCGGCACCCACAGCGGCGCGGCCGTCAGCTGGGCGGTCGGCCATTCGCGGTCGACGAGCGGCACGGCGACGCGGTCGAACACCGAGGCGTAGCGATGCGACGGCATCTGGGACCGGCGTTGGCGGTTCCATGACGGCGACGAGTCCGGCACCGGGCCGGCGGGGGTGGAGAGGGTGGGGAACAGCATGGACATCGGGAACTCCTCGGTGCGGGGGTGTGATGACCGGCGGCGCCGTGCACCCCACGACGGGGAGCCGGTCGGCTAGGTCCCGTCGTGGCGCAGAAGGAGGAGGTCGAGCGTCATGCACTCACCGTAGCAACTCCTCAGACAAGTTGACAAGTTAAGATGAACGCATGACTCGGATCGAACGCACGCCTCTTGCCGACCAGGCGTCGGACATCCTGATGGCGCGCATCGGCTCGGGGGAGTGGCAACTCGGACAGAAGCTCCCGGGGGAGACCACGCTCGCCGTGCAGCTGGGTGTCGGACGTTCGACGATCCGCGAGGCCATCCGTCAGCTGGCAGGACGGGGAATGCTGGCGACGCGTCAGGGGTCGGGAGTGTTCGTCACCGCACTCGAGGCGCCCGAGGACTGGGATGCCGTGCTCCGCCGCGCCGACATCGTCGCGGTCATCGAGGCGCGCACGGCGATCGAGACGGAGGCCGCCGCTCTCGCTGCGTCGCGCCGCACGGCATCCGATCTCCGGCTCATCCGTCGAGCGCTCGTCGGTCGCCGAGCCCACCACTCGGGGGTCGAGGCGCATGTCGATGCCGACACCGCGTTCCATCGCAGCATCGTCGCGGCCGCCCACAACCCGATCCTGCTCGAGCTGTTCGACGGCTTCACCCCGCGTATGCGGCAGGCGATGATCGAGATGCTCCGGATGCGTGCGGACGACGGCGGTCGGGCCGATGACGACCGCCACGCACTGCTCGCCGACGCCGTCGCGGCGCGCGACTCCGCACGGGCGGCCGCCGAGAGCCGCACCCATCTCGTCGACCTCGCGAAGACGCTCGGCTGACGGTCGTCATCGACCTCAGTCGCGACCGCTGCGCCACAGCTTCGACGGCCACCAGATCACTCGACCGAGGTCGTACGCGAGCGCCGGCACGAGCAGCGAGCGCACCACGAACGTGTCGAGCAGCACACCGAACGCGACGATGAACGCGAGCTGCGCGAGGAACAGGATCGGGATCACCGACAACGCCGCGAAGGTCGCAGCGAGCACGAGCCCCGCCGACGTGATCACGCCGCCCGTGATCGAGAGGCCGCGGAGCACGCCCTCGCGCGTGCCGTGGGCGAGCGACTCCTCCCGCACCCGCGTCATGAGGAAGATGTTGTAGTCGATGCCCAGCGCGACGAGGAACACGAAACCGTAGAGCGGAACGGCGGGATCCGCCCCGGGGAAGTCGAACACGCCGTTGAACACCAGCGCGGACACCCCCATCGCGGTGCCGAAGGACAGCACCGTGGTGATGATGAGGAGCACGGGTGCGAGGACGGATCGCAGCAGGAGCATCAGGATGACCATGATCACCACGAGGATGACGGGGATGATCAGGTTGCGGTCGTGGATCGAGGCGTCGTTCGTGTCGACCGCGGTGGCGGTGACCCCGCCGACCAGCGCATCCAGATCGTCCAGCGAGGTGCGCAGCTCCCGCACCGTCGCGGCGGCGGCGTCGGAGTCCGCCGCGTCGGTCAGGGTGCCCTGCACCAGCACGTCGCCCGCGACGACGGTCGGCTCCGGCACCGCCGTGCCGGGAGGACCGACCGCCTGCAGGCCGTCCGCGGTGACGGGGGCCGAACCGCTCGGGGAGTCGGATGCGGCGACGGTCACGCCGTCGATGCCGTCGTCGGCCAGGAGCACATCGGCCGCGTCCTGGAGATCCTCCTCGGCGACGATGACGTACACCGGGCTGCCGGATCCGCCGGGGAAGTGCTCGCCGAGAGCGACCTGGCCGTCTCGGGCCTCCGAGCTTCCCAGCACGAGGTCGGACTGCGGGACACCGCTCGCGTTGAGCTGCAGGACCCCGGCGGCGCCGGCGACGAGGACGAGGGTGGTCGCGACCCAGATCACGCGGGGGCGCCTGGTGATCAGGTGCGAGAGCCGCGCCCACAGGCCGGTCGTGCGCATGCCGTGCTCCTCGGCGACGACCTCGGGCTCGAACGCCGGACGTCGAGGCCAGAACACCGCCCGGCCGAACAGCAGCAGCAGTGCCGGCAGCAGGGTGAGCGCGGCGAGCATCGCGAACACGATGCCGATCGCGGCCACCGGGCCGAGGGTGCTGTTGGATTTGAGGTCGCTCAGCAGCAGGCACAGGAGTCCCGCGATCACCGTGCCGCCCGAGGCGGCGATCGGCTCCACCGAGCCCTTCCAGGCTGCCAGCACAGCGGCTCCCTTGTCCTGCATCACCCGCAGCTCCTCGCGGAACCTGGCGACGAACAGCAGGGCGTAGTCGGTCGCCGCGCCGATCACGAGGATGAACAGAATGCCCTGGGTCTGCCCGCTGAGCAGCAAGACCTCGAACTTGGCCAGCCACCACACGACCAGAAGTGCCACGCAGAGCGCGAAGAGGCTCGTGGAGAGCACGACGAGCGGCAGCAGGAACGAGCGGTAGACCAGCACGAGGATCACCAGTACGGCGAGCAGCGCGACGCCGAGCAGCAGCCCGTCGATGCCGGCGAATCCGGCGACGAGGTCGGCGCTGAACCCGGCTGGGCCCGTGACGTACACGGTCACCCCGGCCGGTGCGGCCTCGCGGAGCTGGGCACCGAGCGCGTCGACCGCATCCGCGAGCTCCGCGTCGCCCTCGATCGGGATGAAGGCCTGCACGGCCCGTCCGTCGTCGGAGGTGAGGGCCGGCGAGACATCCGCGCTCACGCCCTCGGTCGAGGGCGCGTCGGCCACAGCATCCGAGATCGTCTGCAGATCGGACTCCGACAGCTCGCCGTCGCTCACGAAGACGGCGATCGCGGGGATGGCGTCGCTGTCGGTGAACGCGCCCAGCAGCTTCTGCACCTGGGTCGCGTCGGCGGATTCCGGCAGATAGCTCGTCTGATCGTTGGAGGAGACCTCGTCGACCTTGCCGAACAGCGGCCCTCCGAGTCCCGCCCCGACCAGCCAGACCAGGATCAGTGCGACGGGGAGGAGGACGCGCATCCAGGAACGCCGCCGCGAACGCTCTCGGATCGGCGGGGTCGGCGCATGCTCAGGGCTGGACATCGGATTCCTCTCGAGGACTGTGCGGGGAGGCGGGCAGGGTACGGCGGGGGAGTCGGTGCGGGTGGTGCGCGTGCGGGGGTTCAAGAGCTGCGGCGCTCAGGACACCCAGGCGAGGATCAGGATCATCGTCGCGAGGAACCCGGCGAAGTAGTTCAGCGTGATGAACCGGCGCCACGCGCGATTCGTGCCGGGGGAGCTCTCGTCGGTCACCGTCCACCACGGGGCCGCGTTCACGATGTAGGGCACGGCGAGGAGAGCGCCGAGCGGGCCGGGCCACGCGGTGAACAGCATCGCGATCCCCGCGAGCGTCCACAGCACGATCGACAGGCGGACGGTCGCACGGGCTCCGATCACCGTGGCGATCGAGCCGATTCCGCCCTCGCGGTCGGGGCCGATGTCCTGCACGGCGCCGAACGCATGCGCCGCCATCCCCCAGAGGAAGAAGGCGACCAGCACGAGCGCGACCGTCGGCGTGATCATCGCGCCCGCCAGGGTCAGCCCCACGATCGCCGGTGTGACGAAGTGCAGGCTGGAGGTCGTGGAATCGAGGAACGGCCGCTCCTTGAAGCGCAGCCCGCGTGCGGAGTACGCGATGACCGCGAAGACGCTCACCGCCAACCAGAACCACGAGGCGGGGTTTCCCACGATCACCAGATAGACGAGGAACGGGATGTTCGTGATCGCCGCCGACCACAGCGTGGCGCGGTGGATGCGCGGCGCGAGCAGAGCGCCCTCGATGCCGCCCTTGCGCGGATTCGCCAGGTCCGAGGCGTAATCGAACACGTCGTTGATGCCGTACATGGCGAGGTTGTACGGCACCAGGAAGTACAGGGTACCGATGATCAGCGTCAGGTCGACGTCACGCGTGCTCAGCAGATAGGCCGCGGCGAAGGGGAAGGCGGTGTTGATCCAGCTGATGGGACGCGACGACAGGATGATCTGCGCGATGTCGCGCCCCAGAGAGCCGCGCGTGGCGGAGGTCATGAGGTCCCCTCCGCATCGCGGCGGCCGCGCCGGGCGCGCAGCACGGCCCACAATGCCGGGAGCAGGATGGCGCCGGCGATCGGATAGGCGAAGTCCTCCAGTGGCGCGAGGCCGATGTGCACGCCGAGCAGATGCGCGGGCGAGTAGTGGAACAGCCCGGTCGCGATCATCAGCGTGTCGAACACCGCGGTGAGGATGACGAGGGCCAAGAGGGTCAGGGCGATCGCCCCGAGACGTGCGCGCCGCCGGCCCGCGATCAGCGAGAGCACGATCGCGGCGATCACGGCGGCGCCGACGAACCAGGCCGAGAGCTCGAGATAGGTCACAGGCGCACCTCGCTCCGGGTCCGGGCGCGTGTCGACAGCAGCCGTACCGAGCCCGTGTAGAGGACCATGGTGCACACGACCAGGAAGAGCAGGAACACCGGCTCCTCGATCGGCAGTTCCGGTGCGAGCACGATGCCGGTCGCGACGACCGCGTCACCTCGGAAGAAGATCCCCCCGGCGATGCCGGCGATGTCCCAGATCAGGAAGAACGCGAGGCCGAGGATCGTGACGAGGGATGCCGAGACGGCATCCTTCCAGAAGAAGAGCCGGAAGCGTCGATCGAGAAGCAGCATGCAGCCGAGGACGAGGAGCAGCACCGCGAGGTAGACGAATCCCATCACGACGCGCTCGCCGCCGGATCGGCCGCCGCGGGGGCGTCCAGCGGTCCGCTGGAGTGGTCTCCGCGGATCCGCTTGAGCACGATCTCGGCACTGATCAGGCACATCGGCACGCCCACACCCGGTGCGGTCGTGGCTCCGGCGTAGTACAGGCCGGCGACGCGGCGCGATGCGTTCTGGGCGCGGAACATCGCACTCTGCGACAGGATGTGTGCGGGGCCGAGCATCCCGCCGCGCCACGAGTTGTACTCCTCGAGGAAGTCAGCGGGCCCCTTGGTCTCGCGCACGACGATGCGGTCACGAAGGTCGGGGATGCCGGCCCAGGCGGCGATCTGGTCGATCGCGGCATCCGCGGTGCGCTCGATCAGCGCGGAGCCCGCACCGTCGGACCCGCCGCCGCCCAGTGCCGTGTCGGCGGGGATCGGCACCAGCACGAAGAGGTTCTCGTGCCCTTCCGGGGCCACCGAGTCGTCGGTCGCGCTGGGGCGGCAGACGTAGATGGACGCGGGGGCGGGGATCGTCGGATCATCGCCGAAGATGGCGTCGAAGTTCGCGTCCCAGTCCTCGGTGAAGAACAGCGAATGATGCGGGAGGTCGGGAAGCGAGCCGCGCACGCCGAGCATGACGAGCACCGCGCCCGGGCCGCTCGTGCGCCGTTGCCACCACGAGTCGGGGTAGGTCCGCAGATGGGCGGGGAGCAGCGCCGTCTCGGTGTGGTGCAGGTCGGCGCCCGACACCACGATGTCCGCCTCGACCGCGTGCGCGACGCCGTCGGCGTCGCGCCATTCGAGGCCTGTGGTCGTGGGGATCCCGGAACGGATCCCGGTCGTGATGGCCGTGACATCGGCATTGCGCACGATCCGGACCCCGGCGGACTCCGCGACGGCGGCGATCCTCTCGACGACGCGCCAGAAGCCGCCCTGCGGATAGCTCACGCCCTCGTCGAGGTCGAGCGCGCTCATCAGGTGGTACATCGCGGGCGCCGTGCGGGGGTCCGTGCCGAGGAACACCGCGGGATAGCCGAGCAGCTGCCGGATCACCGGATCGCGGAACCGGCGGGCGGCGAACGACTGCAGACGGGTGCCCAGCAGCGTGAACAGACGCGGGAGCGCGCGGAGCACCTCGGGGGTCATCAGTCCGCGCAGCCGCGTGAACGGGTTGTAGAGGAAGTAGCGCTCGGCCATCACCCTGGCCTCGTGCGCGGAGTCGAGGTACGCATCGAGGGCCTTCGCCGCACCCGGCTCGCGCGACTCGAACAGTCGGGACACCTCGTCGCGCCCCGCGGGAACGGTGACGGACGGAGAGGGGGAGCCGTCTGCCGACGGCTGCCGGAAGACGCGGTAGCCGGGGTCGAGCAGCGTGAGATCAAGCTGCGCCTCGGTGCTGGTGCCCATCATCGCGAAGAAGTGGTCGAACACCTCGGGCATCAGATACCACGACGGACCGGAGTCGAAACGGAAGCCGTCGCGCTCGATCGTGCCCGCACGGCCGCCGACCCTGCCGTTCTTCTCGTAGACGGTCACCTCGTGCCCGTCGCGGGCGAGCAGCCCCGCGACGGCCAGGCCCGCGACCCCGGCGCCGACGACGGCCACGCGGCTCATCGGTCGCGCTCCAGCGATGTCACGAGCACGGCGCGGGCCGTGAGCAGGGCCTTCATGGGATCGGGCACTCTGACCCGCTTCTCGTAGAGCACGGCGGACGGGGTCCTCGCGATCCTCGTCGTCAGGGCCTCGAAGAGCGCGAGCGCGCTGCGGACGGCGGCGCGGGCGTCCTTCGGCAGGAGCGGGATCGCGCGCCGCGCGTCGGTGAGCTGCATTCTGATGGTGCGTACCCAGTCGTCTCTGTCGGCGTCGGTGAGCCGTGCCGATCCGCCGAGGTACCCCCGCTGGAGTCTGTCGGTGTCGTCGGCGAGGTCTCGCAGGAAGTTCACGTTCTGGAATGCCGCGCCGAGCCGGCGGGCGCCGTGGGTCAGGATCTCCCGTTCACGGGCGGTGCGGCGCTCGCCGCGGAGGAACACCTGCAGGCACATGAGGCCGACCACCTCGGCCGAGCCGTAGACGTAGCGGGCGTGCGCGTCGGCGTCGTACGGGGTGAAGTCCGCCGCGGCGGCGATGTCGGCGCCCATCGAGTCGAAGAAGGGCTGCGTGAGGTCTTCGCCGATCCCGCAGTCCCGAGCGGTCCTGGCGAAGGCGTGCAGCACGAGATCGGTGCTGTAGCCCGCCCGCATCGCACGGTGCGTCTCGGCGACGTACGACGCGAGCGCCTCGGTCTGCGCGGCGGCATCGAGTCCGGCCTGAGCGGCGACGCCGTCGACGACCTCGTCGGCGATGCGCACCATCGCGTAGATGTTGCGCACGTGCTGACGGTGCCGCTCGCCGAGCAGGCGCGTCGCGAGGCCGAAAGACGTGGAGTACGTGCGGATCACTTCGGTCGATGCGGTGTCGGCGGCGCGGCTGAATCGGCCGAGGCTCTCCTCGGGGGAGCCGTCGCGGGTCGGTGTCATACCTGTCGTCCTTCGAGGCGGGAGGCGGAGACGAGGATCGCTCGTGCCGCGTCCGAGGTGATCTGTCCGGCGCGCTCGGCCTCGCTGAGCAGTGCGTAGACGCCGTCGAGCTGCTCGCCGATCAGGCCGACCACGAACCGCTCCGCGCCGCAGCCCCGCAGCAGGTCGCGGATCGCCGTGGCGTCCTGCAGGCTCAGGTCGACCGCGCCGAATCGCGGGGCGATCTGCGGCCACGCATCGGTCGACCTCGCGAAGGCGATGATCGCGGTCTCCTTGCCCTCGCGCAGATCGGAGAAGGCGTCCTTGCCGTGGGCCCGATGATCGCCGAACACGCACAGCAGGTCGTCCTGCAGCTGGTAGGCGAGGCCCAGGCGGCGTCCGACGTCTTCGAGCGTCTGCTCCGCCGAGACGGAGGCCCCGGCGAGCAGCGCGGCCGCCCGCAGGGGAAGGGAGAACGAGTACGTCGCGGTCTTGTAGACGCTCATGGCCAGGACCGTGTCGACGTCCGAGGGGATGATGCCGTGGCTCAGCGCGACGTCGGTGTGCTCGCCCGCCACGGTCTCGAGGATCGTCTGCTCCACCAGATCGAGAAGGCGGGAGCGGGCGTGCGAGGGGACATCGGCTCGGGCGAACCCGATGATGGCCGCCGAGAGCAGCAGATCTCCCATCAGGATCGCACTCGAGCGAGCCCAGTGCAGCGAGTCCTCCTCGGTCACGCCGGGGCTTCCCGCAGCGAGCGCGCCGATCAGGTTGGGTCGCCGGCGTCGCGTCAGGTCGCCGTCGATGACATCGTCGTGAAGGAGGAACGCGTAGTGCAGCAGCTCGATGTGCGCCGCGATGTCCACTGCCGCGAGGTTCGGCTCCTCACCCGCGTCGGGGGAGAGTGCGCGGTGGATGTCGAGAAGAAGCCGCGGGCGCACGAGCTTGCCGCCGAGAGCGTGATCCGCGGTCGCGCGCCACAGCGCGGCGAACTCGCGGCCGTATGCCTCCGCATTCTCGCAGTGGAAGGCGAACCGCTGTCTCAGCACCTCTTCGAGGCGGGTGCTCATGTCTTCTCGTAGCGCCACCGGGGGCATGATCAGACGACTCCGAGCTCGCGCAGCCGGGGGAGCTGCTCGGTGAGCCAGGGGCTGAAGGCGAAGGGCGCGCCGTCGACCGACCGGGCGAAGTCGGCGGGATCGACCCACGCCCACTCCGCGACCTCGTCGGGGTCGGGGGAGAGTGCGCCGTCGGCGATGGCGACGTGCACGGGGCAGATCTCGTTCTCGACGATGCCGCTCGCATCCACCGCGCGGTAGCGGTAGTCCGGGAGGGCGAGGGAGATGTCGGTGATCCGAAGGCCGAGTTCGTCGAGCGCTCGCCGCCGGACGGCATCCGTCATGACCTCGTCGGGGCGGGGATGTCCGCAGAAGCTGTTGGTCCACACGCCCGGCCAGGTGCGCTTCGACAGGGCGCGGCGGGTGACGAGCAGGCGTCCCTCATGGTCGAGCACGTAGCACGAGAAGGCCAGGTGCAGGGGGGTGTCGGTCGTGTGCACCGCGTCTTTCGCGAGGACTCCGATCGCGACTCCGTCAGGGGAAAGGAGGGTGACCTCATCCATCGGGGGAACCTCCTTGATTTCGCTAGCTTAGCTAATAATCAACATAACATGAATCCAATGGTGTGTAGCATGATGTCATGCGCAACGGACCCGACGCCAGTCCCCCGGGGGACGGTGCGTCGGACGCACTCGTGGCACGGGACGGCGAGTTCGCCGAGAGGCTGTCGCACGCCGCGCTGTACGACGTGGATTCGAGCGATCCCCGCAGCACTCTGATCGACCGCTCGGGCGTCGACCCCGAAGATCTTCGGCAGATCGCGCAGGTCATGGGGGCCCTGGGTGAGCTCAGGGATGCGGAGCAGAAGCTGTCTCTGGCGTCGCGGCGCTACATGCGTCTGAACGACACGGACATGAGAGCGCTGCATTACCTGATCGTGTCGGAGAACCGCGGGGGAACCGCGACGCCGGGCGCGATCGCCACGCATCTGGGGATATCCACGGCATCGACAACCAAGCTGCTGGATCGGCTCGAGAAGGGTGGGCACATCCGTCGGGCGCCGCATCCGACCGACCGACGCGCGCTCGCGATCTCGATCACTGCGGAGACCCGCCGGGCGGCCATGGAGACGGTGGGGAAGCAGCAGGCGAAACGGTTCTACTCGGCTGCGCGACTGACGTCGGAGGAGCGAGACGTGGTCATCCGCTTCCTCTCCGACATGGCGCAGGAGATCGCGATCCGGGATGAGCCGTGGGCCCAGGCCGGAGTCGCGACCTCCGAGTGAGTCAGTGCGCGGCGGTCAGTGCGCGGCGTTGTATGCCTCGACGACGGGATTGGGAATGCGTCCCCGCTCCGACAGCGTGTAGCCGTTGTCATTCGCCCAGGCCCTGATCGCGGCGACCTCGGGATTGCGTCCCTGACGCTTTCTCGGTGCAGCGGAGCGCGTCGCCGCGGAGGACCCGGCCCGACGTCCTGCCGAGATGTACGGCTCGAGCGCCGCGCGCAATTCTTCGGCATGCGCGGTATTCAGATCGATCTCGTACGAGGTGCCATTCAGCGAGAAATGCACGGTCTCGCCTTCGCCCACCTCCAGGACCGACCCATCGATGTCATCGACCAACTGGTGCACAATTCTTCTAGCCATGTGATGACATTACCGCGAGCGGCGAATAGCGGCGCATTTATTCGTGACCGGGGTCGATCAATTTCAGCCCGACGATGCAGCCGACCAATCCCAGAAGAAGCAGGATGCGCGGCCAGGAGATATCGCTCTCTCCGGTCACCATCGCCCACACGACGGTGAGAGTGGCGCCGATGCCCACCCACACGGCGTAGGCGGTGCCGGTGGAGATCTCGCGCATGGCGAAGGCGAGACCGACCATCGAGAGCAGAAGTCCGCCGACGAAGATGACGCTCGGCCAGAGTTTGGTGAATCCCTCGGACTTGCCGAGAGCGGTCGCCCACACGGCCTCGAGGACTCCGGAGACGATCAGCACGATCCACGACATGAGTGGTCCTTTCGGACCAGTCTTTGCGCTCACCGGGTACTGGTCTGCCTCGTCCGGGGCCGGTGATCGCCGACCGTGATCCAGGCTAGCCTCGCGCGCTGGGCAGGGGCTGTGCAGCTGCTGCCCGTGGCTCGATGACCGCTGTCAGGGGAGCAGCCCCGCCCGACGTGCCTTCGTGACGGCGGCGTGCCGAGTGGATGCGTCCAGCTTCGACATCGCCGTGCCGAGGTACGCCTTCACCGTGCCCTCGCGCAGACCCAGCTGTGCGGCGACCTCGGCGTTGGTCGCCCCGAGAGCCGCACATGCGAGAACGTCGGTCTCGCGGCGTGAGAGGTGCACGGTCGGGATGGGGCCGGTCGCCGAGGCCGGGGCATCCCCCGACAGCGTCACTAGCCGTCGCTCCACCTGAGCGATGCGCGCGCGGAGCTCCGCATCGTCGACCGACGCCGCGATGCTGCGAAGCTCGGCGAAGCTCTCCCGCAGCTCTTCGCGCTGATGGGGCGGTACCGCCTCGGATGCCGGGGCCGCGGTCCGCAGGCGCCGCTCCACTTCGTCGCGGATGCGGAGCTCCGCAGCGATCGAATGGGCGACCTGCATCGCCGGGGCGGTGGTCACTCCGCCCACCGGCGTCCGGTCCCAGGACCCGGCGTAGAGAACTCCGCGGGGGCGTCCCTCGACGATGATCGGCAGAGCGAGCAGGGTGCGCAGGCCCTCGCCGAGCACGAAGACGTCGTAGTCGTGGGTGATCTGCTGTGAGGAGCCGTAGTCGTTCGTCATCCGCGGGCGCAGTTCCATCATCGCCCGCCCGCCGAGGCCCCGTTCGGGCTTGACCCGCAGGCCGTCGAGGCTGCGGGTGCGGTTGCCGACGATGCTCGTGACGCTGACCACGCCGTCGTCGATCAGGCCGCCGAACGTCACGGGAAACCGGGTGCGCTGGGCGAGCTCGCGCACCGCACGGGCGACGAGGTCGGTCTCCGACTCGCTCGCGGTCGATGTGCTCACGACTACCTACTTTCGGGGGTGACGGCGCTGTTCCCCGTTTCGTAGCGTCGACACTATCAGTCGCCCGGCAGGCGAGGGCGAGTCGTAGACCATGTGGCAAGGAGGCCCCATGACCGACCATCCGACGGCGGATTCGGCAGGTGCGATCGATTACATCGCGGTCGAAGAATCCCCCCGATTCCGAGAACTGAAGAAGACCCAGCGGTCGTTCATCTTCCCGCTCGCGGCATTCTTCCTGATCTGGTATTTCGTCTATGTCCTGCTCGCCGCCTTCGCGGTCGACTTCATGTCGCAACGGGTGTGGGGTGATATCACCGTCGGGTTGCTGATGGGGCTCGGCCAGTTCGTCACCACATTCGCCATCACGATGGGCTATGTCGCATTCGCGAACAGGAAGCTCGATCCGATCGCGACGGAGATCCGCGAAGGTCTCGAGAAGGCGCAGGGTGACGCATGAACGCCGTGCACGCGGCGACCGCCGCTCCTACGGTCGAGAGCAACCCGATCCTCAACATCTCGATCTTCGCGGCCTTCGTGGCGGTGACGCTGTTCATCGTCATCCGCGCGAGCCGCAACAACAAGACGGCCGCCGACTACTACGCGGCCGGACGCTCGTTCACCGGCCCCCAGAACGGATTCGCGATCGCCGGCGACTACCTGTCGGCAGCGTCGTTCCTCGGCATCTGCGGGGCGATCGCGATCAACGGGTACGACGGGTTCCTGTATTCCATCGGCTTCCTCGTCGCCTGGCTCGTCGCCCTGCTGCTGGTCGCCGAGCTGATGCGCAACACCGGCAAGTTCACGATGGCCGACGTCCTCTCCTTCCGGCTCACGCAGAAGCCGGTGCGCATGGCGGCCGCGATCACGACTCTCGCGGTCTGCTTCTTCTATCTGCTGGCACAGATGGCGGGCGCCGGCGGACTGGTCTCGCTGCTGCTCGGCATCGACGGCCGCGTGGGGCAGTCGATCGTGATCGCGGTGGTCGGCGTGCTGATGATCGTGTACGTGCTCATCGGCGGCATGAAGGGCACGACCTGGGTGCAGATCGTCAAGGCGTTCCTGCTCATCGGCGGCGCCATCGCCATGACGATCTGGGTGCTCGCCATCAACGGGTTCAACCTGAACACGCTTCTCGAAGCCGCCGTCGCCAACTCCGACAAGGGCGAGGCGATCCTCGGACCCGGTCTGCAGTACGGCGCGAACCCCTGGGACTTCCTGTCTCTCGGCATGGCGCTGGTGCTGGGCACCGCGGGACTCCCGCACGTGCTGATGCGCTTCTACACGGTGCCGACGGCCAAGGAGGCGCGGCGATCGGTGGTGTGGGCCATCTGGCTGATCGGCGGGTTCTACCTGCTGACGCTGGTGCTCGGCTACGGCGCGGGTGCACTCGTCGGTGCCGATGTGATCGCGGCCGCCCCCGGTGGGCCGAACTCCGCGGCCCCGCTGCTCGCGCTCTACCTCGGCGGCCCTGTGCTCCTCGGGTTCATCTCGGCGGTCGCGTTCGCCACGATCCTCGCGGTGGTCGCGGGGCTCACGATCACGGCTGCGGCGTCCTTCGCGCACGACATCTACGCGAACGTGATCCAGAAGGGCAGGAAGGATGCCTCGGGCGCGCCGGTCGTGACCGATCCGAATGCCGAGGTGCGGGTGGCCCGTCGGACGGTCGTCGTGATCGGCATCCTCGCCATCGTGGGCGGGATCGGCGCCCAGGGACAGAACATCGCCTTCCTCGTCGCGCTGGCGTTCGCGGTGGCGGCATCGGCCAACCTGCCCACGATCCTCTACTCGCTCTTCTGGCGTCGGTTCAACACCCGCGGTGCGGTGTGGAGCATGTACGGCGGGCTCGCGGCAGCGATCATCCTGATCGTGCTGTCGCCGGTCTTCTCCGGCGCACCCACCTCGATGATCCCCGGGATCGACATCGTGCTGTGGCCGATGAACAACCCGGGCATCGTGTCGATCCCGCTCGGGTTCTTCCTCGGCTGGCTCGGAACGATCACGAGCCGGACGAAGGAATCCCCGCAGCTCGCCGCGGAGATGGAGGTGCGCTCGCTCACCGGGTTCGGTGCGGAGAAGGCGGTCGATCACTGAGCGCCCCGAGCCCGCCGTCGCGCGGGTGAGCGGAACGTGGACCCCGACGGCCTACTCGTCGGGGTCCACGTCGTCGTCACCGCGCCGTCTCGAGATCGAGCAGGAAGCGCTTGCGTTCGGGATGCGCGCCGTAGTGCCCCGGCGAGCCGTCGGATCGGACGACCCGGTGCACGGGGACGATGATCGAGAACGGGGTGTTGCGGCAGGCGGTGCCCACCGCCCGTGCCGCCCCCGGGTGACCCGCGAGCGCTGCCACCTCGCCGTAGCTCATCGTCTCGCCCCACTCGATCGTCGCGATGGTCTGCAGTGCTGCGCGCGCGAACCCGTCGGCCAGCCGCCAGTCCCAGGCGAGCTGCTCGTCGAAGCGCACGGCGACTCCGTCGAAGTAGTCGTCGAGCAGGGCGGAGAGATCGTCGGCGGCGCCGGGCGCCGGTTCCGGCACGGCGCCCAGACGATGCGAGACGTTCTCGAGAAGCCAGGGGACGGAGGGGTCGTCGGACTCCGAGAGGTCGAACCGGACGATGCCGTCGTCGGAGAACACCGCGAGCGCATCCCCGAACGGGGTGGGGGCGAAGTCGTAGCGGAAGGTCATGCACCCATACTGACGCCCCGGCCTTCGAGCACGCCGCCGGATCACGGCAGCGGGGGAGGCCCAGCGTTCCTCGTGAACCGGTGCAGGAGGAGTGCGGGGCTGCAGCGGTGCGCGACGACTGCGGAAATACGGTGAAACCCGCCAGGGATACAGCCTCGCGAGCGTGTCGCGCTTAGGGTGTGAGGTGTGTGGCGACGTGAAGGCAAGGCTGTGGATGACGCAGCGATCGATGCCTCGGTGACCCTGGGCGCGCCCCTCGGCTCCGCACCCGTCTCCGGAATCGCGCATGCGGCGGAGGCCGCACGGACCCGACTGCGTGCCGAGGCCGCCGATCTGGGCGGCTCCTCGCCTCTGGTGAACTTCCGCGACACGTTCGAGTCGAGCATCGACATCTCCAAGGCGCATCCGGGCAGCCTGCCGCAGTTCATCACCGGGAGATCGACCCTCCTCTCCAATCTCTTCCGCGACGAGGTGGGTCTGCGCACGGCCAGGCTCGCCGCGGAGCGGATCACCGCCAAGAACACCGAGCTGCGCACGGTCCGCGGGATCGAAGCCGTGCACCTCGCGGTCGGCGTCGCGGGCTGGCGCATCGGGGGCGCGGATTTCGCCGCTCCCGTGCTGCTGCGCCCTCTGGCGATCCGGCGCCATCACTCCGATTTCGAGCTCAAGCTGCAGGGGGCGTTCGAGGTCAACCCCGAGCTCGTCCGCATCGCGCGGGAGCACTTCGGCATCACGATCGATGCCGCGGCCCTCGCGTCGCTCGCCTACGACGGCGGGATCTTCAAACCGCAGCCCGTGATCGACAGCCTCCGGGCCACGACCCGCTCGATCGACACCTTCACGGTGCTGCCCCGACTCGTCGTCTCGACGTTCGCCGATGTCGGCGGGGCGATGTCGCGTGACGGGGGCAGCCTCGACCACATCGTGCTCAACGCCCTCGCCGGCCACGTCGGCGACCGTGAGCAGGTCTCCGCACGCCGACCCGCGCCTCACCACACCGGACCGGACGACCGCGCACCGGCATCCGACAACCTGCTGCTCGATGCGGATGCCGAGCAGGAGGCCGTCCTCGCCAGGATCGCCGCCGGTCACTCGCTGACCGTCGCCACGCTTCCGGGCACGGGCGGCACCCAGACCGTGATCAACGCGCTCGGTGAGCTCGTGCGCGGCGGCAAGCGCGTGCTCGTGGTCTCCGCGCGACGATCGACCCTCGACGGCGTGCGTCATCGCCTCGCCGGCATCGGCCTCGACAGCCTCGCGGTGTCGCCGGCGAACGTCCGCCGTGATCTCGTGCGGGCGATCGGCCGCAACGAGAAGGCCACGGCGCCGAAGGTGAGCGACGTCGACGACGCGCTCGTGCGACTGCGCACGGTTCTGCGCGACTACCGTCATGCGCTCACCGCCCCGGTGGCGGGCACCGGCTCATCGGTGCTCGACGCCACGCGTCACCTGACCAAGCTGGCCTCGCTCCCCACGCCGCCCTCGACGACCGCGCGTCTGAGCACCGAGACGCTGCGCACGCTGGCCGACGACCGCTCTGCGGCGGCATCCGCTCTCGCGCAGGCAGCGCGCCTCGGAGAGTTCCGCTTCGGCCCCGACGACTCCCCGTGGTACGGCGTGACCTTCTCGAGCACGGAGGCCGCACGATCGGCTCATCAGCTCGCCGGTCGCCTGCACGCCGACAGCGTTCCGGCGCTCCTGGAGCGCGGCTACGCGCTGATCTCGCAGACGCACATGCGCCCGTTCTCGACGATCGACGAGCTGGGGGAGTACCTGCGACTGCTGCAGGGGATCCGCGACTCCCTCGATCGGTTCAGCCCGACCGTGTTCGAGCGACCGCTGGGCGAGCTCATCCAGGCCCACGGGTCCCGGCGGGATGCTCCCAACATGTCCGGAGCGAACCGCCGCCGACTCCGTCGCCTCGCCAAGGAGTACGTGCGCCCAGGGGTGCATGTCACCGAGATGCACGACTCCCTGCTCCGCATCCAGGCACAGCGCACCCAGTGGCAGCGCTGCGTCGAGGCGGGAGTCGCCCCCGAGGTCCCGCTCGGACTCGCCGACGTGTACTCCGCGTGGCAGCGCGTGACGGCGGAGCTCGCCGAGCTCGACGTGGCGCTCGGACGCCGCGAGCCGCTGGCGACGCTTCCGGTCGCGCGTCTGGTGCGCACCCTCGCCGGTCTCGCGGCGAAGTCCGACGTGTTCGACAACCTCGTCGAGCGGGCGCAGCTGCGCGACCGTCTCGCCGATCTCGGGCTCGAGCCGCTGCTGGCCGAGCTCTCGGTGCGCCACGTCGCCGAGGCGCGCGTGGGAGACGAGCTCGAGTTCGCGTGGTGGCAGACACTCCTCGAGCGCGCGCTGCAGGACGACCGCGCGCTGCTCGGCGCCAACACGGCCGTGGTCGACAGGCTCGAGCGCGACTTCCGTCTCGTCGACGAGGCGCATGCCGCCATGGCGGGCCCGCTGCTGGCCTGGCAGCTGGCGAACCAGTGGAAGATCGCGATCGTCGACGAGCCCCAGGAATCGCAGAACCTGCGGCGGGCGCTGAAGCAGCCCGCGACGACGACCGCCGAGATCGTGAGCTCCGCGCCGACACTGGTCGACGTGCTCGCCCCGGTCTGGATATCCTCGCCCTATCTGGTCCCGCAGATCCCGGACTCCGTCGACTTCGACGCCGTGCTGCTCGTCGACGCCGCCGCGATCAACCTCGCCGAGGCCGCCCCGGCGATCCGCAGGGCCCGTCAGGTGGTCGCCTTCGGCGACCCCGTCACCCAGCTCCCGACCCCGTTCCACGTCGCGGTCGATCCGGGCGACGAATGGGAGCACGAGGTTCCCTTCGACTCCGTCTCGGCCTTCGAGCGTCTGTCCGAGCTGCTGCCTGTCATGACGCTGACCCGCAGCTATCGCGCGGGTGGCGAAGACCTCGCCGAGCTCATCAACGACGCGTTCTACGGGGGAGAGATCGTCTCGCTGCCCTGGGCCGGGTCCTATCTCGGTCGCGGCAGCCTCACCGTGGACTACGTGGAGGGCGGCACCGGCGCGCCCGACCCGATCTCGGGTGCTGTCGAGAGTCCTGAGGCCGAGGTCGCCCGTGTGGTCACCCTGGTCGTCGAGCATGCCGTGCACCGTCCGGATGAATCGCTCATGGTCGTCACGGCCAGCCGTCGGCATGCCGAGCGCGTGCGCGCGGCGGTCACGTCGGCGTTCGCCGGTCGCTCCGACGTCGCGGACTTCGTCGGTCGCGACACCGCCGAGCCCTTCTCCGTGCTCACTCTCGAGGAGTCGGTCGCCGAGAGCCGCGATCGGGTGATCTTCTCGCTCGGATTCGGACTCACCAAGCACGGCCGCGTGCTGAGCGACTTCGGCGACCTCTCCACTCCCGACGGTGAACGACTGCTCACCGTCGGTATGACGCGGGCCCGGCGATCCATGGTCATCGTCTCGTCGATCCGCCCGTCGTCGTTCGACGACGGGCGACTCGAGCACGGAGCCGCCACGCTGATGTCGATCCTCGGGGGGCTCGCCGCCCGAGGCAGGGACGCCCGTCTGGAAGATCTCGCGGATCCGCTCACGTTGGCGCTCGCCAGGGAGCTGCGCCGTCTGGGCGCCGCGGTCGACGTGGACTATCGCGGGCTGCTGCCGCTCGTGGCCCAGTACGGCGGCAAGGCCGTGGTCATCGAGCCCGATCCGGAGTCCCGCGGCGAGTCGCTGCGCGAAACCCTGCGTCTGCGCCCGCATGTCCTGCGCCGTCTCGGCTGGCACTACGTGCGCGTGCACGCCTTCGACCTCTACAGCGACCCGGTGACCGCAGCCGCACGGATCGGCGAGGTGCTGGGCATCTCGGCATCCGCCGCCCGAGCCGAGAACGACACGCAGCCGATCGATCTCATCGATCCGCAGCATGACTGACGAGCGCGACCCCGTCCCCGCACGGCAGCAGGTCGTGCGGGTGCCGGGATCTCGCCGCGCGAGGCTCACCCCCGTCGACGGCACCGACACCGATCCTGAGGGATCCGCGGTGGGTGCCGCGCAGTCCCCGGCCTTCGTCGCACGCCGGGTGCGTGCCGATGCGCGACCCGCCGGTCCGAACGACGATCGTCTGATGCAGGACGTCCCCCCGCACTACTGACCCGCGCGCAATCCGCGCGTCACGCAGGGAATACGACGACGCGCACGACCCGGAGGGGCCGTGCGCGTCGTGATGCGTGGAGACTCAGCCGCGTGGAGTCTCAGCTGCGTGGGGTGCGAGCGAGCAGGTCGCGGATCTCCACGAGCAGCTCGGCCTCGGTGGCCGCGGCCGGCTCCTCCTGCGGCTCTTCGGCCGGAGTGCCCTTGCGCGCCTCGACGTGCGCCTTGAAGGTGTTCATCGGCAGCACGAAGACGAAGTACACGACGAGGGCGACCGAGAGGAAGCTGATGACCGCCGAGATCAGGTCGCCGAGCGGGAAGGTCACGGTGTCGCCGTAGATGCTTGTCAGCTGGGGGCCGAACTGGCCCGTCGCATCCGCCTTGAAGAAGAGGGAGACGAGCGGGGTGATGATGCTGTTGACCACGGCGGTGACGATCGCCGTGAATGCGGTGCCGATGACGACGGCGACGGCGAGATCGATGACGTTGCCGCGCAGGATGAAGTCTTTGAAGCCCTTGAGCATGATGTGCCCCTCAGTGATCGATGTCAGGAAGTGGTGGACGTCGTCGCGGGCGCCGGAGCGGTGCTCGCTTTCGACTCGGACTTCGATGATGCCGGGGTGGAGGACGAAGCGCCAGACCCGGCGCGCGAGTCGGTCCGATAGAACCCGGATCCGTTGAACGTCACGCCGATCGATCCGTACTGCTTGCGGAGCTCTCCGCCGCACTCGGGGCAGACGGTCAGGGCGTCGTCGGAGAAGCTCTGCACGGCGTCGAAGGCGTGGCCGCAGGAGCGGCAGGCATAGGCATAGGTCGGCATGGCGATCCTCGAGGGTCAGTGTCGCGGCTGCGACAGGAGAAGGGTCTGCGTGGGAGTGACGACGCCGGTGACCGGCTGATCATGCACCTCTCGGGGCAGGAGATCGAGTACCTCGGAATCATAGATGACCGCGTAGACGGGCGGGCACCTCTCCATCGAGCCGATGGTCTTGTCGAAGTATCCGCGGCCCCACCCCATCCGCATGCCGCCGCGATCCACGGCGGCTGCGGGGATGATCATCAGGTCGACGTCGTTCACGGCGATGGGTCCGAGGACCTCGCCGGTCGGCTCCGGCAGACCGAAGAGCCCCTCGACCACATCGTCGTCCTCGGTGGCGACGGCCCAGTCCAGCAGGCCGTCCGCGCGGGTGATGGGGAGGAGCACGCGGATGCCGCGACGGACGGCGCCGGTGACGAACTCCCGGGTCCCCGGCTCGGTCGTCGAGGACAGGAAGCAGGAGATCGATCGCGCACCGAGCGTCTCGACGAGGTCGTCCAGACGCTGCGCGATCGCGGATGCCGCGGTCTCGCGCTGTGCGTCGCTCAACAGCTGGCGTCGTTCGCGGAGCTCGGCGCGCAGCGCGCGCTTCTGGTGCTCGACGTCGGTGGACATGCCTCCGAGTCTACGGCGGCATCCCCGCTAGGCTGTCAGGATGGGTACACAGAAGATGAAGGCTGTCATTCCCGCCGCCGGACTGGGGACACGATTCCTTCCCGCGACGAAGGCGATGCCGAAGGAGATGCTGCCTGTCGTCGACAAGCCGGCCATCCAGTACGTCGTCGAAGAGGCCGCGAGTGCCGGCATCGACGACATCCTCGTGATCATCGGGCGCAACAAGAACGCCATCTCCAACCACTTCGACTCGGTTCCCGAGCTCGAGGTGAAGCTCATGGAGAAGGGCGACACGGGGCGCCTCGCCAGGGTCGTGCAGTCGAGCGATCTCGCCGACATCCACTTCGTCCGTCAGGGCGAGCCGAAGGGCCTCGGTCACGCAGTGCTGCGTGCGCGCACCCACGTCGGCGACAGCTCGTTCGCCGTGCTCCTCGGCGACGACCTCATCGATGAGCGCGATCCGCTGCTCACCGCGATGATCGCCGAGCACGAGCGCAGCGGTGCCGCGGTGATCGCCCTCATGGAGGTCGACCCCGCCAACATCCACATGTACGGCGCCGCCGCCGTCGAGCCGCTCGAAGGATCGGATGCCGTGCGCGTCACCGGCCTCGTCGAGAAGCCCGCACAGGAGGACGCCCCCTCGAACCTCGCGATCATCGGCCGCTACGTGCTGCCGGCGTCGATCTTCGAGGTGCTCGAGCGCACGGAGCCGGGCAAGGGCGGCGAGATCCAGCTGACGGACGCTCTGCAGGAGCTCGCCACGCGCCCCGAAGGGCCCGGCGTCGTCGGAGTGGTCTTCCGCGGCCGACGCTACGACACCGGCGACCGGGTCGACTACATCAAGGCGATCGTCCAGCTCGCCTCGGACCGCGAGGACCTCGGCCCCGAGCTGCGGCCGTGGCTCAAGGAGTTCGCGGAACGCCTCTAGGCGTCATCGCGGCGTGGGGAGCGCTCGGATGGATCAGGCGACGGGGATGCGGCATGGTCCCATCGAGCTGCGCCTCGTGCGCCCTCGCGATGCCAGGACGCTTCAGCACGAGCTGCTGAGCAACAGATCCTGGTTGCAGCCGTGGGAGGCGACGGTGCCGTACGGTGCCGTCTCGTTCGACATGAGGCTCAGCATCCGCCGGCTCCTGCAGCAGTACCGCGACGGGTCCGGCTATCCGTTCGTCATGGAGTACGACGGCGAGATCGCCGGCCAGCTCAACGTGTGGGGAGTGGCACGGGGATCCCTGTGCTCGGCGACGATCGGCTACTGGGTCAGCGAGCGCTTCGCGGGCAAGGGCATCACGCCCACCGCCGTCGCTCTCGCGACCGATGCCTGCTTCACCGAGTTCGCGCTGCACCGCATGGAGATCTGCATCCGTCCGGAGAACGCCGCAAGTCTGCGCATCGTCCAGAAGCTCGGCTTCCGGTATGAGGGACTGCGCCGCAAGTACATCCACATCGATGGGGACTGGCGGGATCACTACGCCTTCTCGCTGACCCGCGAAGATGTGCCGCAGGGAGTGCTGGCGCGATGGCTGAGCGGGGAGGTCCCTCCGGACGCCGCGACCATCCCTCCCGCCGACCGGCTCGCGATCTGATCGCAGCCCCGTAACTCGTCGCGACACACGCCCCGGATGAGGGGTGTGAGCAACGATGTTCCCGTACCGTTGTCGACATGGACGGGCCGGTGCTGAGCGGGGGAGTGATAGTGCTCGTCGCTGTGCTCCTGTGGATGCTCTACCTGCTGCCCTCCTGGCGGGGACGTTTCCAGTACGACGCCGCGGAGCGCAATGCGGTTCGACTGAACCAGGCGCTCCGGGTGCTCGCGGAGACGAGCGAGACGCCCACGGAGGTCCGCCTCGAACTCAATGCCAGAACGGCGCTGGCGCAGCAGAAGCTCGCGAAGCGACTGCAGTCCGAGAAGGAAGCCGGCGAACTCGCCCTGCTCCGTGAAGAGCTGGCCGCCACGAAGGCGGATCCTGCCGTGCGGCAGGCTCGCGCCCGTCGGCGGGTGCGGTTGGCCGCGACGTCCGCGGTGCTGCTCGGGTTCACCCTGGTCGGGCTCGGGGTCTGGCAGCTGCTGACCGTGCAGGCACCGCTGCTGATCTGGGTCGGATCTGTGCTGGTGATCGTGTCGGGCATCGCCCTGCAGCGCATGTCCTCGGTCGCGGCGCGCGCGGCACGTCGTCCGGTGCGGGTCGAGGAGAAGCCGGTGGAGCGGGTTGCGCCGGCGCTGCATGATCAGGGCCGTGCGACCTGGACACCGCGTCCGCTGCCCGAGCCCCTCGTCTCTGTGACGGGGTCTCGCGCTCAGGTGGCACGCGCCGAGATGGACGCACAGGAGGGGCGTCGCTCTGCGGCCCGCCTCGCCGAACTCCGCGCCCGCGCAGAGGAGATGGCACCGCCCACCCCCGTGCAGATGCCGGCGGCGGCGTCGCCCTTCGCCCGGATGGGCTACGTCGACGACGCGGAGATCGAAGCGCACGTCCGCGACCTCCTCGCCAAGCGCGCAGCCGGATGATGCGCGACGCGAGTGGCGCGGCGAGCGTGATAGCGTAGAACACGTAAGGGCCTATGGCGCAGTTGGTAGCGCGCCTCGTTCGCATCGAGGAGGTCAGGGGTTCGAATCCCCTTAGGTCCACCACAGTCATCAGCCGGAACACGGGGATCGTCCCGAGGGTCCGGATGGATCATCACGAAGAAAGCCACCGGTTCCCCGGTGGCTTTCTTCGTTTGGGTGCGTGCAGCAGATCTCTCCCGTGTGACACCGCCTGGGGTGCGCATCCCCGCTCGGGCGGGGGAGTCGTCGCGGCTTCGGCAGCCGGCTGCTGCGACCCCCACTCCCCGGGAATACGGGCGACACGCCCGGCGGGCGCCCATGATTTGCCGGAACCCCGGATCCCGCGTAACTTATTACTTGTTCGCCCCACAGGGAAGCGGAGAGGCCGAGAGCCTTACCCCCCTCAAGCGGAGAACCACCTCCACTCGATCAGCTCCTCGGAGAAGATCGCAGACACACTTCTGTCTGACCTGGAGCGTCCACCTCGGACAAGCGGTCGATTTGACAGCGAGTCCGAAACGGATAAGCTAGTGAAGTTGCCTCGGCGGCCTTGAGCCCCGAGCTGCAGATCTGGTTCTGATCATCACGGTGTGTCGAATTGACAGCCTGAATGACACAGATAAGATAGAGAAGTTGCCCTTCGGGCCTGGTTGTGATGACTGGGTCGTGGGAGCATCCGATCCTTGAGAACTCAACAGCGTGCACTTGTCAAATGCCAA